>DASTGF010000250.1:0-10666 GCA_035719255.1 Microlunatus sp.
GGGCCAATTTGCTGGCCTATAACCTCACCACCGGCAACTTGATCACGAGTTGGGCACCCACCACCAACGGTGACGTGCTCAGCATCGCCGCGTCTCCGGACAAGAGCCGGATCTACATCGGCGGCAGCTTCACCCAGGTCAACGGCGTGATCAAGAACCGGATCGCCGCGCTCGACCCGACGACCGGCGCGCTGATCGGATCGTTCTCGGCCAGCCCCGACGCCACCGTGCGCGCGGTCGTGCCGACCAACGACACCGTCTACTTCGCCGGCCTGTTCAGCAATGTGGGTGGCGTGGCCCGGCCGCGGGCCGCGGCCGTGACCACCACCGGTGGCCTGCTGTCGTGGTCGCCCAACGTGCAGGGCGGTCTGGTCCGCGCAATGGTGATGTCCCCCGACGGCAGCCAACTGCTGCTCGGTGGTGCGTTCACCTCGGTCAACGGATCCAGCAACCCCGGGTACGGTCTGGCCGCGGTGAGCTCGGCCACCGGCGCGTCGTTGCCCTGGGCAGCCAATAGCCTGGTCCGCAACGGCGGCAGCCAGGCCGCGATCACGAGCCTGGTCAGCGACAACGACAGTGTGTACGCAACCGGTTACGTGTTCGGTGCCGGCGGAAACCTCGAGGGCACCGCGCGGATGAGCTGGAACGGCGGGACGACCACCTGGGTCGAGGACTGCCACGGCGACACCTATGACAGCTATCCGGCGGGTGACGTCGTGTACGCGGTCAGCCATGCTCACTACTGCGGCAACCTGCCCGACGGCTTCCCGCAGACCGACCCGTGGACGTTCCACTGGGGCACCGCGTTCAGCAAGGCCGTCGCCGGCACCTTGAAGGCCGACCCGTTCGGCTACTTCAACTGGGCCGGGACCGCGTCGCCGAACCTGCTCAAGTGGCTCCCGAAGATGGCCAGTGGCACCTACACAGGTCAGGGCCAGGCCGGGTGGACCGTCACCGGCAACGACAAGTACGTCGTCTACGGCGGGGAGTTCCCGACGGCGGGCAGCGGTACCCAGCAGGGTCTGGTGCGCTACGCGGTGCGCGACATCGCGCCGAACAAGATCGGTCCGGAGCTGACCGGTTCCAAGATCAACCCGTCGCTGACCTCGTTCGCCAAGGGCACCGTCAAGCTGAGCTGGACTGCCAACTGGGACCGTGACAACGAGCAGCTGACCTACTCGGTGATCCGGGACGGCGACACCGCCAACCCGATCTACACGACCACCCAGCTGTCCTCGGAATGGTCGCGGCCTCCGATGGGCTTCTTGGACACCGGCCTGACTGCGGGTCAGAGCTACCGCTACCGCGTCTTCGTCAAGGACCCCCTCGGCAACGAGGCGCGGTCGGACACGGTGACCATCGTCGCCTCGGCCGACGGTGAGATCTCCCCGTACGCCCAGGGCGTGCTGCACGACAACCCCGCGAACTACTGGCGTCTGGGTGAGAGCTCCGGCGCCACGGTGACCGACTGGGCCGGCTTCAACAACGCCACCACCGGCTCCGGTGTGACCCGGGGCGCCGAGGGCGCGATCATCGGTGACACCAACACCGCGTCCACCTTCGACGGCACCGCCAACGGCACCGCGATCCCGGGTGCCTCGCAGGTCGGGTCGGACACGTTCACCGCGGAGGCTTGGATCAAGACCACCACGACCAGCGGTGGCAAGATCATCGGCTTCGGCTCCTCCAACACCGGCGACAGTGGCAGCTACGACCGTCACGTCTACATGACGAACTCGGGCCAGTTGATCTTCGGTGTCTACCCGGGCGGCGTGCAGACCGTGGGCAGCAGCAAGGCCTACAACGACGGCCAGTGGCACCACGTGGTGGCGTCGCTGGGCTCTGGTGGCATGGCCCTGTACGTCGACGGCCAGCGGGTCGGTTCCCGTACCGACGTCACCTCCGCCCAGCCGTACGTCGGCTATTGGCGGGTCGGTGGCGACAACATCGGTGGGTGGCCGAGCCAGCCGTCCAGCAACTACTTCAACGGTGCGATCGACGACGTGGCGATCTACCCGACGGTGCTGAGCGCTGCGCAGGTGCGGACCCACTTCACCAACAGCGGACGGACCCTGCCGGGCTCGACCGCTCCAGCGGACGCGTACGGCAAGGCGGTCTACGCCGACGAGCCAGACCTGTTCTGGCGGTTGGCCGAGACCAGCGGGACCACTGCTGCCGACGTCACCCCGAATCAGCTGCCCGGCGCCTACAGCGGCGGTGTGACCCTCAACCAGCCGGGGGTCAGCGGTGACGCCGCGGTGACCCTCGACGGTGTCAACGGTGCGGTAGCCAGCAACAACACGTTCAGCAATCCGACCACGTACGCCGAGGAGCTGTGGTTCAAGACCACGACCACCCGCGGTGGCAAGCTGATCGGCTTCGGGTCGTCGCAGTTCGGCGGCTCGGGCAGCTACGACCGGCACGTGTACATGTTCGACGACGGTCGCCTCCGGTTCGGGGTGTGGACCGGTCAGACCAACGTGATCGACACCAGCGCGTCGTACAACGACGGCACGTGGCACCACCTGGTCGCCCAGCAGGGCAGCAACGGCATGCAGCTGTTCGTCGACGACCAGCTGGTCGGCACCAACCCGCAGACCCAGGCCCAGGGCTATACGGGCTACTGGCGGGTGGGCGGCGACACGACCTGGGGCGGCAACAGCAGCAACTACTTCGCCGGCAGCATCGACGATGTGGCCGTCTACTCCAAGACGCTGAGCCAGGCCCAGATCACCGACCACTTCCTCAAGGGCGGCGGCCAGGTGCCGAACGTCAACCCGACGGCGGACTTCACCTCAACGGTGACCAAGCAGACGGTGACGTTCGACGGAACCGGCTCCTCCGACTCCGACGGCACCATCGCGTCCTATGCGTGGGACTTCGGCGACGGGGCGACCAGCACCCAGGCCAAGCCGAGCCACACGTTCGCGGCGGCCGGTGACCAGACGGTGAAGCTGACGGTGACCGACAACCAGGGCGCCACCGACAGCGTGACCAAGACGGTGACCACGGTCGACAATGCCAAGCCGACCGCGGCGTTCACGTACGACGTCAACAACCTGGCAGTGTCCTTCGACGGTTCGGGTTCGTCGGACTCCGATGGCACCGTGGCGTCCTACAGCTGGGACTTCGGTGACGGTGCGACCAGCACCGCGGCGAAGCCCAACCACACGTACGCCTCAGCCGGTGACCAGACGGTGAAGCTGACGGTGACCGACAACGACGGCTCCACCGACAGCGTGACCAAGTCCGTCACCACCGTGGCGCCGACCGGCCCGCTGGCCCAGGACGGGTTCGCCCGCTCCACCAGCAACGGTTGGGGCAGCGCGGACATCGGGGGCACCTGGACCCGGTACGGTACGGCCAGCCTCTTCTCGGTGGCCGACGGCACCGGTCAGATCCGGCTGGCCACGGCAGGGTCGGGGCCGCGCATCGCGCTCGAGTCGGTCTCGTCGACCAGTTCGGACGTTTCGGTCAAGGTCAGCCTGGACAAGATCGCCGGCGGTGGCGGGTCGTTCGTCTCGGTCGGTGCGCGCACCATCGGCACGAACGACTACCGGACCAAGATCAAGATCGGCACCAATGGCGCGCTGACGCTGTACCTGGTCAAGGTCGTCAACAACGCCGAGACCGCGCTGGTCTCGACGAACCTCGGATCGGCGTTCAACTACGCCGCAGGTGGCACGCTGAATGTCCGGGTTCAGGCCACGGGCACCGCTCCGACGACGGTGAAGGCGAAGGTGTGGAAGACGACCCAGACCGAGCCGACGGCGTGGCAGCTGACCACGACCGACAGCGAGTCCGTCCTGCAGGCGCCCGGTGGCGTCGCTGTGGTCGGGTACCTGAGCGGCTCCGCCACCGGCATGCCGATCGTGCTGCGGGTCGACGACCTCTCGGTGGACACCGCACCGTGACCCACGCGGGGTAGCAACTCCGACTCGGGCCGCCCTTTCCCTCGGGACGGGCGGCCCGAGTCGTCTGCGGCCACCGCAGCGGCGCGTTTCCTCCGGAGGGTTACGAATTCATAAAGACGCTCCGGATCTCCCGTAGCCGCGGCGCAATATCTTGAGACTGAGGGTGGGACCGCACGACGGCGAACTGCCGCGCATCCGTCCGGCGCATCCCGCCGGTCCCGCGCCTGAGGGGGCTCGAGATGATCACGGACAGGTCCGGCGCACCCGGCGGGCGCAGCATACCGGCGCGGCGACGGCGGATCTGGGCGGCTGCTACGGCGGCCATGCTGGTGCTGGTCTCGACTGCGCTGGCTGCGCCTTCGTGGGCCGACTCCGCGCCGGCGCACCCGAACGACCCGAAGACTCCGCCGACCGTGGCTATCGATGCCTTGCCTACCGTGCAGCACAACGGCGTCGCCTGGAACCAGTTGGTGCTCGGCAACACCGTGTACGTCGTCGGCCAGTTCACCCGGGCCCGTCCGGCCGGTGCCGCAGCCGGCACCAACGAGGTGGTCCGGAACAACGTCCTTGCCTACGACCTCACCACCGGGGTACTGAAGAGCGCCTTCAACCCCAATCTCAACGGCCAGGCCTACGCGATAGCCGCCGCACCCGACGGCTCACGGATCTACGTGGGTGGCGACTTCACCTCCGTCGGCGGTACCGCGAAGGCGCGGGTGGCCGCCCTCGACCCGAGCAGCGGTGCGCTGATCGGCAGCTTCGCCGCCCGGACCGACGGCAGCGTCCGGGCACTCGCCGCGACCGCCAGCACGGTCTTCCTGGGTGGCTCGTTCTCGTCGGTCAACGGCACCTCCCGGCCCAGGCTGGCGGCCGTCCGGGCCAGCGACGGTCTGCTGCTCGGCTCGTGGGTGCCGACCATGACCGGCAACCCCGACTCCAATCCGCGGGTCAATGCACTGCAGCTCTCCCCGACCGGGGACCGGCTCGTCGTCGGTGGCAACTTCGTCACCCTGAACGGGTCCAGCCGTCCCGGCTACGGCCTCGGCATGCTGAGCACCGCCACTGGCGCCTCGCTACCCTTCGCCGCCAACAACGTGGTCCGCGATGCTGGCAAGGACAGTGCCATCTTGTCCCTTGCCTCCGACGGCACCAACGTGTACGGGACGGGCTACATCTACGGCACCGGGGGCAATCTGGAGGGATCCTTCTCCGCCAACTGGTCCGACGGAGCGATCAAGTGGGTGGAGGACTGCCACGGCGACAGCTACGGCGTCTATCCCTCCGACACCGCCGTCTACGTCGCCGGTCACCCGCACTACTGCCTGAACCTGGGTGGGTATGACGAGACCCAGCCGCCGCAGCGAGCGGTGGCCTTCAGCAAGGCGGCGACCGGGACGTTGACGCGGGACACCCGCGGATATCCCAGCTTCACCGGCACCCCCGCACCCTCGCTGCTCAATTTCTTCCCCCAGCTGACAACCGGCACGGTGTCGGGGCAGGGCCAGGCCGCCTGGGCGGTGGCCGGATCGGGCAAGTACGTCCTGTACGCCGGCGAGTTCCGCCAGGTCAACGGAGTCGGCCAGCAGGGCATGGTGCGACTGGCCACGGCCGACATCGCCCCGAACCGTCAGGGTCCGAAGGCCGGCGGCAGTGCCTTCGCCGCGACTCTCGCCTCACCCGCCGCCGGGCAGGTCCTGGTGAGCTGGACGGCGAACTACGACTACGACAACTCCGACCTCACCTATACGGTGCTGCGCGACGACCTGGCCACCCCGGTGGCCACCATCGCGCGCGCCTCGACGTGGTGGTCGCGCCCGGCGATGACCTTCACCGACACGGGACTGAGCGCGGGTTCGCACAGCTATCGCGTTCGGGTGAGTGATCCGTTCGGCAACAGCCAGACCTCACCCACCGCGTCCATCACGGTCGCCGGGGCCGGCAACGCCTCACCGATCGCGAGTTTCACCAGCTCGGTCGACGGGCGCACCGTCAGCGTGGACGCCGGCGCCTCCACCGATCCCGACGGCAGCATCAGCTCCTACGCCTGGTCCTGGGGTGACGGGCAGACAGGGACCAGTCGCACCGCGACGCACACGTACGCCGCGGACGGCAGCTATACCGTCGCACTGACGGTCACCGACGACGCCGGCGCCCGGACCACGACGAGCAAGACGGTCCAGATCGGTGACGCGCCGGCCGTGCTGGCCGCAGACGCGTTCGCGCGGACGGTCGCCAGTGGGCTCGGCACGGCCGACACCGGCGGATCCTGGTCGGTGAACGGCTCCGGCTTCTCGGTGAACGGCTCTCAGGGCCAGGTGGCGATCTCCCAGGGCGGCCAGGGACCGTGGGCACAGCTGCCCGGCGTCTCGACGACAGGCGTCGATCTCGTGGTCGGCCTGGTGCTGGACAAGCGACCGAACGCCGGAGCCGCGTACGTCGGCACGATCGGGCGGCGGGTCGGCAGCGCCGACTACCGGCTGAAGGTCAAGATCGATCCGAACGGCGCGGTCACCGTCTACGCCATCCGGATGTCCGGCGGCGAGACCACCCTCAGCCAGCTCGTCGTGCCGGGCCTCAGCTACACGGCCGGGTCACGGCTCGACACACGGCTGCAGGTGAGCGGGACCTCGCCGACCACCATCCGGGGGAAGGTCTGGGCCGCCGGCACGGCTGAGCCGGCCGCCTGGCAGGTCACCGCGACCGACAGCACGGCTGCATTGCAGGCCGCCGGCTCGATCGGGCTGCATACGTACATGTCGAGCTCGGCGACCAACGGCAGCTGGGTCTTCCGCTTCGATGACCTTCTCGCCCGGCCGGTGTAGGGCGGACCCCCCGGAGGGATCTGGCGGTATGGATCAGGGCCTGCGCCAGATCTGCACCGGCAGGCCGGTGTCCTCGCTGACGTTGTCCCACTCAGTCAGCTGGACCCCCGGAAGCACCTGCATCGGACAGTAGGACACCGCGCGGTGCGGGCCGAACTTGTTGCCGTCCACCGTGGCGGTCAGTGCGTGCTGGCCGATGATCTGGAGCTTCAGGGTGCAGTGACCGCCGTCCAGCCAGTTGCCCCGCACCTCCAGGTCTGGCACGTCGCCCTTGTTCGCGGCTCCGAGCACCGCAAAGTTCGTGGCGCCGCGGATGGTGTTGCCGATGATGCGCAGGTTCTTGCCTTGGAGGATCTGGATGTTGTCGTTATGGGTCGGACCGCCTTGTTGGTAGGGGTCGTGTGGATACCAGACGGTGTCCTCGAGCAACGAATCGCGGACGGTCACGTTGTCGCCGTGGATCTTGATCGAGTCGACGTTGCCGACCACATGGACGCGGCGCGCGGTGAAGTTCCAGCCCTTGATGCCGTCCTGGTAGACCGACGGGAACTCGGCGCGGACGTCGGTGTCGGTGATCAGCAAATTCGGCGAGCCGTAATTGGTGATCAGGCCGATCGCCGTGGTGGCATCGGGCCCGCCGCGGACGATCGAGCGGCTGATCGTCACATTGGGCGCACGAACGATGACATAACCGTGGATGTCCATCCGGTCCAGCACGGCACCCGGCTTGGTGACCACGATCGTGCCCTGATGCACGGTCAGCTCGGTGCCGGCCGGGACGCCGGTGGTGGCTGCCGACGGTTTGCCGCGTCCGCTCGAGTCCACCGGTGCCGGGGTGGAGCGGACCAGTCCCACCGCCCCGTAGCCGACCGTGACCGACTTCGACCCGCGGGCGCTGGACAGCCGAACCACCAGGCGGGCCGAGCCGGCCTTCGCGACTCGGATCGACGACGAGTCGTCGGCCAGCACCTGCCAGCCCGGGGTCGGACGGCCGTCGACCCAGGCCCGGACCCTGACGGCGACCGGTGACGTACCGGTGACCGATCCCTCCAACCAGAGTCGCTGACCGGCCTTGAGGCTACCGACCGTCTTCTCGGTGACGATCTTCGCCGACGTTCGGTGATATCGCACGACGGCGACCCGGAGCGTGCCACCGATCGTCACGGTCGCGCGCAGGCGGTACGTCGAGCCGTCCGCCTGGCGTCGTAGCTCCAGGCCGAGGGTGACGGTGGCGGCGCGACGCCCGGGGACGTCGAACGCGGCCCGGACCGAGCCGTCGGACAACGACCCGATACTGCCGGTCGCAACGGTGTGCCCGTCCCCGGCGGTCAGTCGCCCGGTGGCGGCGTCGGCCTGGGGGAGCGCCACGAACGAGAGCGCCAGGGTCAGCAGACCGCTGAGCAGCACGGCGAGCGTTCGAGAGAAGGGGAGGGCCGGGCCGGTGGGTGCCGGCCAGGTGCGGCGGTGGAACGACGAAGCCGGACGGGGAGAGGCGGAACGAACCTCGGGATGCATCGGCGGATCCTTCGGGGGAGGACGGACGGGCGACCGTGATCTCAATCCCCGAGCGCTGTTCCCCCGAGCGCAGTTTCAGTTCCCCCGAGTGCCGTGCAAATTGTGTCGACAGTTCCTGAATTGTGCCAGAGCCGCGCCCGGTCGGCGAGGGGGAGTCTGCAGGTTCGGACGCACCGGCGTCCATGCCCTGAGCCTGTTCAAGGGCGCCCAGACGGCTTCGCCGATCGAGTTCCTCCGGCCGCGGGCTCAGGGCGCGTAAGGTCCGGCCGGGGGTCGGACCGCCGCTCCACCCAGTGCGCGGGAGATCGCGTCAAGGGCGGGTAGGAGCTGATCCAGCGCGCGGCGGTGAAACTCCGCCGACCGACCATACGGATCGATCACGTCGTCCTCGTCCGGATCGTCGACCGGACGGAGTCCGCGCCTGGCAACGGCGAGCCGCCGTACGTCGTCGATCCGGCCGGCGAGTTCATCGAGTGATCCGACGGGTGTTGGCAGGGCCGGGTCGCGGCCGGGTTCTGGGTCGGTCAGCAGCCGGGCCAACTGGCGGATCGTGAAGGCGTATCGCACCGCCGGCGGGTGGAAGGCCACCGCCTGGGCCCGCGTCCGTCGTGAGGCAGTCAGCAGGAGCCGGCTGCTCGCGGCCAGGCCGCGATCGAGCTGCCGGGCCCGATGTCCGCTGAGGTCCAGCCCTTGAGCCGCCGCTAGGTCGACCGTGTCGCGGTCCGCCGACAAGCCGACCAGGGCTCTGGTACCGGCGGTTCGCACGGCACCGACGATCCCGGCTTCGGACAGGGCGCCGTCGAGCAGGGCGCCCGCGAGCGGTGAGCGGCAGACGTTAGCCTCGCACACGAGCAGGATCATCGGTGGCGGACTCCGACCTAGAGGGGCTGCTGGGGCACCTGCGCGATGTTCGAGGTCATCATGCCGGTGCAGCCCAGTGCGAGGGCCCGAGCCCGGTCCTCGGAGCTGCGGATCTCCCACATGATCGTCTTCTTCCCGTTGTCCGACGCGGCGCCAACGATCGTGCTGACGAAGCCGTCGGGTTGGATCCGCTGGACGCCCAGCAGGTCGATGTCCGGCGAGGCCGCGAATCGAGCAAGCCGAGTCGGATCGGTGTGACCGGGCTCGTCGAGCACGTACCCCCAGGTGCCGAACCCGTGTGACTTGGCGCGGCCGAAGTTCTCCTGGTTCACCGGCTGCTTCCAGACCACCCGCTCGGGCTGACCCATCGAGACCAGTTTGGCCATCAGCGGCTCGACGGCCTCCGGCGTCTTGGGCTCCACGAAGGCGACGAACCGATCGAGATGGGCCTCGATCACCTCGTCGAACCGGCTGAACGGACGTGCGGGCTGGGTCGGATCGGTGGTGTAGACAGGCGTGACCATGAGCGGTGCCAGCGTCGACCACTGCTCGGAGCGGATCTCGTAGTCGACACCGGTCACCCGGCGCGTGGTCGGGTCGTGGCTGCAGACCAGCACCCCGTCGGCGGTCAGGCAGACCGAGATCTCGATCGCCTTGAGGCCCGGGAGCTGGGTGGCCTGGTCATAGGCGTACGCGGTCATCTCCGGCCAGTTGCCGCCACCGCCCCGATGGGCGATGTAGAACGGTGAGTCGACCAGCAGGCTGGTGACGGTCGCCGGCGGACCCGACTGCGGTACCCCGGAACTGGCGCAGCCCGCGACGGCCAGACCCGCACCGATCGCGCCGGCCAGGAAGGCCCGTCGGCTGAATCGGCCGAGCGGAGCCTCGGAGCCGGAACTCGTCCACCGGGTCATGAGATCAGGATCGCTTGTACTCGGCGTAGACGTAGCCCCAGGCGCCGGACAGCATGCCCGCACCCCGGGCGATCGTGCGTTGGCCGCGCGCCCGCTGTCCCTGGGACCGGCCGACGGTACCGGCGGCGAACCGGGCGGCCCCGCCGGCAATCCGCACCGATCCGCGGCCGGTGAGCCGCAGCCGGGTGGCGAGCCGGCGCGACTGCGAGTCGGCCAGCTTCAGCGAGGTGGCGCTCCAGGACGAGCCGCTGCGGAAGGCGCGGCGCAACACCCAGTCGCGGGTCACCCGCGCGGCGGGCACGACGTCGACCACGACCGCCTCGTCACACCAGACGAGCTCGCCGCCCAGCCGGTGCAGGGTTCGTGTGAACATGGTGTCGCTGCCACCGGTCAGCCCGAACTGCTCGTCGAAGGTGAGGCCGTACGCGCGGATCTGGTGCAGGTCGAGCAGCAGGTTGTTGGTGGCCGCGACGTCGAGCTTGGTGCCGGTGGTCAGCCGCCGACGGTCGAAGAAGCGACCGGACTGGACCCATGCGTCTGGCTCGACCTCGTACTCGGAGACGACCGAGCCCACCACGGCCGCACTCCGGTGCGTCCGGTAGGTCTCCAGCAGCAGCTCCAGCCAGCGCTCGCTGGGTCG
>DASTGF010000251.1:0-11598 GCA_035719255.1 Microlunatus sp.
CGCGGAACTGCTGACCTCGGTCGGCGCCGATCCGAACTCGCCGACCCCGCTGGCCGAGGACCTCACGGGGGACGGCTTGCGGATCGCCTACCGGGGCGCGCTGCTGCGGATCGCGGCGCGGGATCTGTGCTCTCCGGAGCCGATCGAGGCTTTCGACTCCGTCGTCGCCGAGCTGTCCGATCTGGCCGACGCGACCCTGGAGACGGCGCTGTCCATCGCCCGGTCCCGGTGCGGTCCCGAGGCCTTGAAGTGCCGTCTCGCGGTCGTGGCGCTTGGCAAGTGCGGTGCGCAGGAGCTCAACTACGTCAGCGACGTTGATGTTCTCTACGTCGCCGAGCCGCTGCTCGGGGAGGACGGCGAGCCGCTGCTCTCCTCCGCGCAGGCGATCACCCTGGCCACCCGAATGGCGGCGGACCTGACCCGCGTGTGCTCGGCGCACACAGCCGCCGGCACCATCTGGGAGGTCGACGCCGCGCTGCGTCCGGAGGGCAAGGCCGGCCAGCTGGTCCGGACGCTGTCCAGTCACCGCACGTACTACGAGAAGTGGGCCAAGACCTGGGAGTTCCAGGCCATGCTCAAGGCCCGTCCGGCGGCCGGGGACCGCGAGCTCGGCCAGGATTTCGTCGACCTGGTGGCGCCGATGGTCTGGCAGGCGGCGGAGCGGGAGAACTTCGTCGCCGACACCCAGGCGATGCGCAAGCGGGTGATCGAGCACATCCCGGTCAAGGAGGCCACCCGCGAGCTCAAGCTCGGCCGCGGCGGCCTGCGGGACGTCGAGTTCTCGGTCCAGCTGCTGCAGCTCGTGCACGGGCGGGTCGACGAGCGCGTACGCACCCGGGCCACGCTGCCGGCGCTGAAGGCCCTCGTCGACTGTGGCTACGTCGGTCGCGAAGACGGCAAGAGCCTCGGCCTGTCGTACCGCTTCCTCCGCACGCTGGAGCACCGGGTCCAGCTGTACAACCTGCGCCGGACCCACGTGCTCCCGGAGGCCGAGGAGGATCTGCGTCGGATCGGTCGCTCGCTGGAGTACGCCGATCCGGCCACCCAGGTGGACCGCACCTGGCGGTCGTGTACGCAGCGCGTCCGGACCCTGCACGAGCGGGTGTTCTACTCACCGCTGCTCGACGCGGTGGCGCGGATCCCCAGCTCCGAGTTGCGGCTCACAACCGACGCCGCCCAGGACCGGCTTCGGGCCCTCGGCTATGCCGATCCCAAGGCCGCCCTGCGGCACATCGCGGCGCTGTCCCAGGGGGTCACCCGGCAGGCCGAGATCCAGCGCCAGCTGCTGCCGGCGATGCTCGGCTGGTTCGCGGCCGGGCCCAATCCGGATGCCGGGCTACTGGCCTTCCGGCAGGTGTCGGAGGCGCTGGGCAACACGCCCTGGTACCTCCGGGCCCTCCGCGACGAGGGGATGATGGCCGGGCGGCTGGCCCGGATCCTGGCCTCCAGCCGGTATGCGGTCTCCCTGCTGACCCGGGCGCCCCAGACCGTCCAGATGCTCGCCGACGACGAGGAGTTGATGCCGCGATCGCTGGCGGATCTGGAGGTCGAGATGCACGCCGCGGCCGGTCGACAAAGCACGCCTGCGGCGGCGGTCGAGGCGATCCGGGCGATCCGGCGCCGCGAGCTGTTCCGGGTTGCCGCCGGTGACCTGCTCGGTCTCAACGACGTGCTCGCGGTCGGTCAGGCGCTGAGCGATCTCGCGTCGGCCACGGTGGACGCTGCGCTGCAGGTGGCCCGGCGGGCGTCCGACGCCGAGCGCGTACCCGAGATCGCGGTGATCGCGATGGGCCGGTGGGGCGGCGGGGAGCTGTCCTACGCCTCCGACGCCGACGCCATGTTCGTGATGGACGACGAGGCGAGTGAGACCGGTGACCCGACCAAGATCGCCGGCGCGGTGATCACCGAGATGCGCAAGTTGCTCGCCCGTCCCGGAGCCGACCCGGTGCTGAGTATCGACGCCGATCTGCGCCCGGAGGGCAAGGGTGGCGCGCTGATCCGCTCCCTGGGTGCGTACCGGAACTACTACGCTCGCTGGTCCTCGACGTGGGAGATGCAGGCGCTGATCCGGGCCGAGGCTCCGGCGGGCAACCTGGAGCTCGGTCGCGAGCTGCTCGCGCTGATCGATGCCAAGCGGTGGCCGGAGGGTGGGCTGACGGCGGCCCAGCTCTCCGAGATCCGCAAGCTGAAGGCCCGGGTCGAGGCCGAGCGGCTGCCGCGTGGCGCCGATCCCGCCAAGCACACCAAGCTCGGGCCGGGCGGCCTCGCCGACGTGGAGTGGACCGTGCAGCTGCTCCAGCTGCAGCACGGCTACGAACATCGCGAGCTGCGGACCTCGAAGACGATGGTGGCGCTGCGAGCCGCGCGCGATCTGGGGTTGATCTCGGTCGAGGACGCCGGGCATCTGGAGGCGGCGTGGATGCTCGCCAGCCGGATCCGCAACCAGATCATGCTGGTCCGCGGTCGCGGCTCGGACTCGCTGCCGACCGACACCCGCGAGCTGGCAGCCCTGGCCGAGCTGCTGGGATACGGACCGAGTGAGGCCTCGCACCTGCTCGCCGACTACCGCCGGGTGACCCGCCGCGCCCGCGGCGTCGTCGACCACGTCTTCTGGGGCGCCCGCTAGCCCGCGGTCCTCCGCTCCTTCTGGACAGCTCCTGGTGGACAGCTCCTGATGGACAGTGTGAGGAACGGCAGCGACACGCCGGCGAGACCTGTCGTCTGCGCACACTCGCGGGCTTCCAGAACGGGTGTCTCGGCGACGAGGGTTCCGATCCCGTACGGCGGTGGCCGGGGTGACCACCATCGCTGTCCCCCGCAACTGTGAACGAACGACGGCGACACGCCGGGGTGAGGTGTCGTTCGGGCACACTCGCCAGACGAGCGCGGGCGTCCGTCCGGTCACCACCGCCCACGGTCCGGCGGCCGGACCAGCGGATCCGGGCCGGGCCCGAGGGCATGGTGGTACGCGCCGAGGGTGGCTGCGGCGGTGTTGTCCCAGCTGAACGACGAGGCATGGATCGCGGCGTTGATGCCGAGCCGCAGCGCCTCGGCCGGATCGTCCAGCACCGAGGCGATCGCCTTGGCCCAGTCCTCCGGCGCATGACCGGCCACCAGGACTCCGGTCTGCCCATCATCGACGGCATGCCGCAGCCCACCGACGTCGGTCGCCACGACCGGCCGGGCACAGGCCTGCGCCTCCAGCGCCACCAGCCCGAACGACTCGTTGTGGGACGGGACGCCGACGAGATCGGAGGCGCAGTACCACCGGAACAGCTCCGACCGCACCGAGTGCGGCCGGAAGTCGACAAGATCATCGACGCCGAGCTCGGCGGCCAACGTCGGCAGCGACCGCGACCAGCCCGCCTCCGGACCGCTCGGGCTTCCGATGATGATCAACTGGAGCCGCTCTCGACGCGCCGGGTCGGTACGGACGAGGTCGGCGACCGCCCGGATCAACACATCCGGTGCCTTGAGCGGCTGCACCCGCCCGACGAACAAGATCACCTGGGCGTTCTGCCGCACCCCGAGCTGGGCCCGGGACCGCGGCTGGTCGCACGGGTGGAAGGTGTGGAGATCGACACCGGGCGGCACCACGACGATCTGTTCTCGATCCGCGCCGTAGAGCTCGATCAGCTCGGTCGCCTCGTCCCGGGTGTTCGCCGTCAACGCGTCCGCCGCCGCGACGATGGCGGCCTCGCCCCGATCACGGACGTCGGGCTCGGCTTGTTGATCACCATGAAGGGCCGCGTTCTTGACCCGGGCCATGGTGTGCATGGTGTGGACCAGCGGGATGCCGTGGCGCTGCTTCAATGCCAGCCCGGCCAGGCCTGACAGCCAGTAGTGGGAGTGTACGAGGTCGTAGCCGCCGATCATCGGACCCATCCGCCCGGCGAACTCCTCGACCAGATCGGGCAGCACCTCCTTGGCCACCGGTTCCGTCGGACCCACCCGCAGATGGACGACCCGGGTGTGCTCGTTGATCTCGACCACCTCGGGGCCGTCGGTTTCGGCCCGGGTGTACACGTCCACCTTGAGGCCCCGCTCGCCCAGCCGTCGCGAGAGCTCGGCGACATAGACGTTGAGACCGCCGGCGTCCCCGACGCCGGGGGTCGCCAGCGGCGAGGTGTGCAGGCTGATCATGGCGACCCGCCGCGGGTGACTGAGCGCCACGAGACACCTCCTGCGGCCGTACGTCTCGGTCCCGATCGACGACGAGACCGCCGCGTCGAAGCGTACAGGCCGGTGACGACAGCCCCACCCCGTGCGCCCCCGGCAGCCCTACCCGCCGGCCCTCGGCCCCGAGTCCTCGCCCCGGCCACCGCGTCCCCGCCCCGGCCGGCCCCGCGTCCCCGCCCCGTGTCCCCCCGTCCCCGCGGAGTGTGCGCACACGACAGGTGCGCGCGGCGTGTCGCCGTCGTTCGCGCACACTCGCCGGGGAGGGGGAGGGCTGTCGGGGAGGGGGAGGAGGAGTCGGGGAGGGGGACGGCTGTCGGGACAGGTTGCCGGGGAGAGGGACTGGGCGCAAATAGGGTGGCGGCATGGCGGAGGTGACCATCGAGGTACTGGCTGCCCCGGAGGTCAACCACGCGATGGCCCACAACGGGCTGCCGTTCATGCACCGGATCGTCGTTGGCAGCGCGGGCGCGCTGGAGCGGGTGGTGATCGCCGTCCGGGTGGTCGACGGGTACGGCACCATGATCAGCCGACCCTGGCAGCATTACGTCGATCGGATCGAGCCGGAGCGCCCGCTGGCCATCGACCAACCGGCCGTACGACTCGATCCGGCCTATCTCGCCACGGTGGAGGAGGAGACCGGCGCCGAACTCGTCGTCGACGTCTCCTGCGGGGCCGAACCGGTGGCCACGGCCACCCATCCGCTCCGCGTCCTGGCCGCCCGGCAGTGGATCCTCGACCCGGACGCTCCCGTGCTGTCGCTGGAGCTACTCGCCGCCTTCGTCCAGCCGAACCATCCGGCACTGCCCGCCCTGGTCTCCGAGGCGGCTCAGTTGCTGGCGGATACCACCGGTAGCGGTTCGCTCGGTGTGCACTATGCGACGCCCGAGCGGATCGACGACATCGTTGCAGCGGTCTTCACCGCGGTCCACGACCGGCGGATCTTCTACGCCGAACCGCCGGCCAGCTGGGGATACGGGCAGAAGGTCCGGACCCCCGGCGACGTGCTGACCGACCGGGTCGGCACCTGCCTGGACACCACCGTGCTGCTGGCCTCCGCCCTGGAGCACGTCGGCGTCGCCCCCGCGGTCTGGGTCGCCCGCGGACACGCGTTCCTCGGTTACTGGCGCCAGCCCGAGCGCGGCTTGCCGGACGCCGCCACGACTCAGGTCGCGGTGCCCGCCAACGCGGTCGACCTCGAGCTCATGGGCGTGCTCGAGACGACCATGGTCACCCGCGAGCGCCGGCCACCGCGGGATCTGGTCCGCCGGGCGCGGCAGTCGCCGCGAGACGGCTACTTCGTCGGCGGCAGTGGAGACCTGCTGGGCGTGGTGGACATCGGCATGGCCCGGATGCTGCGGGTCTTCCCGCTGCCGGCCCGGCGTGAGCGTCCCGACGGGGTCGTCGAGGTGATCGAGTACGTCCCGCCGACCCCGGCCGCCGCCCCGGACGCGTTCGCCCGATCCGAGGCCGCGGCGTCGTCGTCGGCGAGCCCGGGGCCGTCGACCGCACCGCCCGCACCGCCCGCGCCGAAGCGCCGGTCCTCCGAGCCGGTCCCCCCGCGGATCCAGGCCTGGAAGAACGCCCTGCTGGATCTGACCCTCCGCAACAAGCTGCTCAATCTGCGCCAGCCGATGACTCAGGTGCCGCTGCTGCTGCCGGCGGAGCACCTCGGATCGCTCGCCGACCTGCTCCAAGACGGCCGGACCGTCTCCGTCCGAGCGGTCGACGACCTGTCCGGTGCCGTGGTCGGTGAGGGCGCTCGTGACGCGTACGCGCTGCCCGCCGACGTCCAGCGAGCGATGCTCGTCAGCAAGGCGACCATCTACTCCGGTCACGCGCGCGACGAGCACGACCGGGCGTTCGCCCGGGTTCGCTACCGGGCCCGCACCGGGCGCGAGGAGACCGGCGCGAACCCGTTGATGCTGGCGCTCGGACGCCTCGACTGGGAACTCGGCGACCGCAAGCTCGCCGCCCCCCTGCTGCTCCTGCCGGTGGACATCAAGGGTGTGGTCATGCCGTATCGCCTGGCCGCCGATCCCGCCGGCACCGTCATCCCCAACCTGTCGCTGCTGGAGAAGCTGCGGGTCGAGTTCGGTTTCGCCGTGCCCGGACTGGAGGAGCTACCGTCTCGTCCGCACGGTGAAGGGGTCGATGTCGAGGCGGTCGTCCGCCGCTTCCGCGAAGCCCTCGATGCGTCAGGCTTGCCGTTCCGGGTGGAGAGTGAAGCGCGACTGATCATCGGCGGCTTCACCGGCTTCCTGCTCTGGCGCGACCTCGATGAGCACTGGCCGCGCTTCGTCCGGCAGCCGCTGGTCCGCCAGCTGCTGGACGGGAAACTCCGTGACGTCCCCGAGCTCGGTGCCGTCTCGTACGCCGCCCTGGACGAGGTGGTGGCCGCGGCACCGATCCCCGCCGACGGCTCGCAGGCCCAGGCCATCGCCGCGGCGCGGGCGGGGCACAGCTTCGTCCTGGAGGGGCCGCCCGGCACCGGAAAATCCCAGACCATCACCAACATCCTCGCCGACCAGCTCGCCCAGGGCCGCCGGGTGCTGTTCGTGGCCGAGAAGGGCGCCGCGCTCGATGTGGTCCGGCACCGGCTGGGCGAGATCGGCCTGCTGCCGTACGCCCTCGATCTGCACGACCACAACGCTCGGCCCGCCGAGGTGAGGGCACGGATCCGCACCGCCCTGGCCCAGCGGGTGCGGCCCGACCGAGACGGCTATCGGGTGGCCCTCGGCGAGGTCGAGGGCTCCACGGCGGCCCTCCGTGGCTATGCCGAACGGCTGCACCGGCCCAACGCGGCCGGGCTGTCGCTGTGGAGCGCGAGGGCCACCGCCCTGGCCCGCGGGACCGGACCGAGCCTCACCGTGCCGCCGACCGTTCTCGGGGAGGACAGCGCCAGCTCGGCGCTGGATCTCGAACAGCTCCGCCGGATCGTGACCGCGGCCGTTCCCGAGCTCATCGTGCTCGATCCGTCGGTCGTCCGGGCCTGGGGATTCGCCGGGGCCGAGGACGCGCCGGTCGACCCCGCGGTCGTGGCTGCCGCTCTCCCGGCCGCCGAGGCCGCCGCGAACGCCGCCGAGCACGCGCTGGAGGAGTGCCTGCCGGGCGCCGCCGCGTTGGTGCGGGGCGCCCGGACCTGGTCGGAGCTGGCCGATCTCACCCTTCTGCTCGGTGCACCGGGCAGCGGGTACGAGCTGGGCGAGCTGACCGGTCCACGCTGGTCGGGTGCTCGCGCGGAACTCGCCTCCCGGACCGCCGATCTCCGGACGTCGGCGCAGCCGCTGCTGACCGACTTCGTACCGGAAGTCCTCGACGTCGATCTCGAGTCGGTGCGGCAGGCCGTGCGGATCGCGGAGAACTCGTTCTTCCTCGGGCGGAAGGGTCGGCTGCTGTCGGCGGCGTCACCCGTGCTGAGCCGGTTGCGGCCCGGTCGGACGGTACGACCGAAGGAGCTGCCCGCCGTCGTCGAGCGGCTGCTCGGGCTGGCCGGACAGGCGCGGACCATCGCGGCCGGCTGGCAGGCGCTGCCGGGTCTGGTCTGGCTGCCCGCCGATGTGAACCTGCTATCCGAAAACGGCTCGCGTCGGCTGGATGCGGCTCTGACCGAGCTCGACGAGCAGCTTGCCGCGCTGCACCGGCTCGGCCCTCGCCGTGCGAGCGAGGTGGTCACCACCCGCCGTCAAGAACCGCCGCTGGCCCCGGCCGTCGTCCAGGTGCTGCAGGAGCTGCTGTCCCGCTGGGGCACGGTCTTCGCCGCCGCCGGCAGCCGAGCGTCCGATCAGCGGGCGTACGGCGCCGCCGGGCTGCTGCGCGCCTGGCGGGCCGGGACCGCCGACCGGGCCTCCGACGTACCGCACGGGGCGGGCCTGCGGCGGTGGGTGGCCGCGGCGACGGCGGTGGAGCCGTTGAGCGCCGATCTGCCCGAGGCGCGCTGGCAGCTGCTCGGCGGCGACGTGCCGGCGGCGGAAGCCGTGGCGGCGCTGGAGCGCGGGGTGGCCGAAGGCTCGCTGGTCGAGCGGTGGGACGCGGGCGGGTTCCGCGGGTTCGAGCCGACCGCACAGGACCGTACGGTGGGCCGGTACCTGGACGGAAGTGCCGCAGTTCGGTCCGCTCTGACGACGATGCTGCCGGCCGGGCTGATCGAGGCGCGCCCGTTCGGTACCGGTGCGCTGTTCGGGACGGTCGCCGCGCTGGAGCGCGAGGTGGGCCGAACTCGCGGCGGCCTGAGCGTGCGTTCCCTGATCAGCACCTACGGCGAGGTCATCGCTGCCATCACTCCGTGCGTCCTGGTCAGCCCGGACTCGTTGGCCCGCTTCATCGCCCCGGGCGCGATGGAGTTCGACCTCGTGGTCTTCGACGAGGCATCCCAGATCACGGTGCCGGACGCCATCGGTGCGCTCGGCCGGGCGGCGGCGTGTGTGGTGGCGGGGGACTCCAAGCAGATGCCGCCGTACGCGTTCGGACAGCCGGGCAGCGAGGAGGACTTGGAGGACACCGACCAGAGCGACTTTGTGGTCGTACCGGACGAGGAGAGCATCCTGTCCGAGTGCGTCCAGGCGGGGCTGCCGCGACTCTGGCTGTCGTGGCACTACCGCAGCCGCGACGAGAGTCTGATCAGCTTCTCCAATGCCCAGTACTACGAGGACCGGCTGTCGTCGTTCCCGGCCTTTCCGGGTCAGCTGTTCGACACCGGGGTGAGTTTCACCCGCGTTCCCGGCACGTTCTTGCGCAGCGGCCGGCGGGGGACGGAGAAGGGGCTCGTCCGGACCAATCCGGTGGAGGCGAGTGCTGTCGTCGACGAGGTGCTCCGGCGCTGGCGCCAGCGAGAGCGCTCGATCGGCGTCGTGACGTTCAACATCCAGCAGCGCGGTCTGATCGAGTCGATGCTCTGGGAGAGCGAGGAGGAGGGCATCCGCGAGGCCTTGGCGCTCAAGGACGAGGGGCTGTTCGTCAAGAACCTCGAGAACGTCCAGGGCGACGAGCGCGACGTGATCATCTTCTCTACCGGGTTCTCGGTCGGCGACGACGGGGTCTTGCCGCTGAACTTCGGGCCGCTGAACCGGTCCGGCGGCGAGCGACGGCTCAATGTGGCGGTGACCCGGGCTCGGCGACGGGTGCTGGTGTTCTCCTCCTTCGAGCCGGAAGACGTGCGCGTGGAGCAGACCTCGTCGGTCGGCATCCGGCACCTGCGGGCGTACCTCGAGCAGGCCAAGTACGGCGTCGCCCCGCGCGTCCGGCAAGGGGTGGGCGTCGACCGGCACGCCGATCAGATCGCGGGTGCGCTCCGCGCCGCCGGCTGCGTCGTCCACAGCGAACTGGGACTGTCGGATTTCCGGATCGACCTCGCGGTGGCGGCCCCGGGACGCGGCGACGTGCCGACCCTCGCAGTGCTGCTCGACGGGCCGACCTGGGCGGCGCGCTCGACCACCGGGGATCGCGACGGCGCTCCGGTCAGCGTGCTGCAGGGGATCATGGGCTGGCCGGCCGTCACCCGGGTCTGGCTGCCCGCCTGGCTGGCCGACCCCGATTCCGTGACCCGTGAACTGGTCGCTCGGGCCCAGGCGTCGGCCGACGCGCCCCGGTCCTCGGGGGAGGCGCTGGTCACGACGAGTTGGTCGACGGGTGACGCGGTGCCGGACGAGACCGGGGAGCTCGAGGATGAGGCCGAACCGGACCCGGTCGAGATCCGGAGCGAGCCGGAGCCGGAGTCCATGGCGACCGTCGAGATCGAGGGCTCGGCGGACGCCTCGGTGACCGGCTCGACGCAGACCTATCGCGAGAGCGACTTCGGCCCCTACCCGTCATCGCTGCTCGAGCGCATCGACGACGATCCCACCGCACGACAGCACATCGCCGAGGTGATGGCGGCGATCGTGGCCGAGTCGGGCCCGATCAACGTCGAACGCCTCGCTCGCCGGACCGTCCGCGCGTACGGCCGGACCCGGTTGGTGGACAGCCGACTCGCCCAGCTGCGGGCGCTGGTGCCTGGTCATGTCCGGCGCGACCGCGAGGAAGGTTTCTTGTGGCCCGCCGAGCGGGGACCGCAGGACTGGACCGGCTTCCGGACCTCCAGCGACATCAAGCTCCGTCCACTGGGCGACATCGCCCTCGTCGAAATCGCCAATGCGATGGCCGCTGTCGCCGGGCAGGCGATGGGCATCGGCACCGACGAGCTCTATCGGCAGACGTACAAGTTGTTCGGCGGCAACCGGCTCACCGGGCCGGTCCGGGAGCGCCTCGCGGCCGCCCTGGCGACCGGCGAACGGCGTGGACGCCTGACCGTCCGCGCCGGGGTTGTCACCCAGCTGCGTTGACCAGCGCTCCCGATGGCCTCGTGAGCGGCCGATTCGGGGCCGCGCTCGGCATCGCGGGAGCGCTCGTCAGTGGTACTTGCGGCCCGCTCGTGGTCGCGCGGCCTCGCGCTGACGGGAGCTCCCGATCGCCTCATGATCGCGTGATCCGCTTCCGCGATCGACATCGCGGGAGCGCTCGTCAGCGTCGGTGCTCCTATCCTGTCCATTCGCTTCCGGGTGCGCGGGTTCGGCCTCGCTCGCCCTTGCGGGAGCACCGCCGGCTCGCGGGTAGCCCGGTCCGGCGCTGATGAGGGCTCCCGATCGCGCCGTTCTGGGGTGATGGGGGGCTCGACCGGCATTGCGGGAGCGCTCGTCAGCGCTAACGCTGCCGACCACCGGCGGCTCGCGTGTGGCCCGCTCCGTCGCTGGCCAGGGCTGCCGATCGGGTGGTGGTTGTGTCGGTTCGACCTCGCTCGCCCTCGCGGGACGCCCGCCGGCTCGCGGGTAGCCCGGTCCGGCGCTGATGAGGGCTCCCGCTCGCGCCGTTCTGGGGTGATGGGGGGTCTCGACCGGCATCGCGGGAGCGCTCGTCAGCGCTAATGCCGCCGACCACCGGCGGCTCGCGTGTGGCCCGCTCCGGCGCTGGCCAGCGCTGCCGATCGGGTGGTGGTTGTGTCGGTTCGGGCGTCGCTTGCCCTCCCGGGAGCTCTGGTGGGAGGGGGCAGCGGGTGCGTCGGGCTGGGCTGGCGCTGATGAGGGCTCCCGATCGCCTCGTGATCGGCTGATTCGGGGCCGCGCTCGGCATCGCGGGAGCGCTCGTCAGCGCCCGGGTACTTGCGGCCCGCTCGTGGTCGCGCGGCCTCGCGCTGACGGGAGCTCCCGATCGCCTCATGATCGCGTGATCCGCTTCCGCGATCGACATAGCGGGAGCGCCCGTCAGCGCCCGGGTACTTGCGGCTGCTCGTGGTCGCGCGGCCTCGCGCTGAGGGAGCTCCCGAGCGCCTCATGATCGTGTCGACGCCGCTTGAATAATGACCCCGGAGCGCCGCCCGAATTTTCACCCCCCTGGCGCTGACTCTCGACTCACTCGAGTCGAGGGGGAAACGAAGGGGTGTTATCTGTG
>DASTGF010000252.1:0-3621 GCA_035719255.1 Microlunatus sp.
GCTCCTCCGGCGCTCCGATGAAGACGCCGTCGTCGATCCACTGCGTCTTGACGAACTCGAACTGCCGCTTCAGGTGCGCCCCGGCACACACGAAGACGATGCCGCGGTCGACCCCGTCGTCCTCGACGACGTTGTCGGGAAGCATCGGGCCGAAGCTGGTGCTTCGGCGGATCATGCGATGCAGCCTCACGTCGACGCTGTTCTCGTCATCGAGGGCGTCGCGGGGGTTGGCCCGACGAGCGTGGGCGCCCGCGGGGCACTTGAGGCCTCGGAGGTCATCGCGGTAGCCGAACGCGTTGTTGCGGGCAGGGTCCGCTCCGAGGTCCGGGTCGTCTGCGTCGGGCGACAGGGCCAGCGGTGCGCCGCTGGGCCACCGGCCGACCATCTTGGCGGCGAGGAGGCGTTCTTCCTCCCGGCTGTTGGCAACTTCTCGTAGGTAGCGCCGGTAGGCCGCCACGTCGGTGCGCAGCTTCCGGAACACCAGGAAGGTTCCGTTGCGTCCAAGCACCTCCGGCTGCGGCATCGGAGCAACCGACCCTGTCTCGTCGGGGTAGCCCAGGATGAACTCGCCGGCCTTGATCGGCGGCTCCGCGCGGTTGCGCACCGGCCGACCGCTGCCCTCGACGTCGGGATTTCCGATGCCGTCCTTGAAGCCGAAGGACGTGCGCCCGGTCGGCAGCTGGTAGCAGTCCTGCCGCCAGACGGTCTCGACCGAGTCGAGGTCCGCGTAGCGTTCGCGCGCCCGCCTCGCGACGAGGTCCAGATGCCGCTGGTCCCGTGCCAGCACGGAGACGGCAATGTGCGCTGCCCCGGTTCCCAGCGGCCATTCCCAAAGCTCCGGGCTGCTCGCTCCGACATCGCCCAGCTCCGGGGCGCGACGTGCCATGCCCTCGCGGAACTCCTTGGGAAAGCTGTTCAACGACCGCTGCGGCACCCCGAGAGCGGCGAGTCCCGAGTACGTGAAGGCGACGGTCGCCCACGCCGGCGAGTCCGCGTCCGGGACGTGGTTCTGGGCGGTGAGCAGCGAGTGCAGACGCCTGACCAGCTCCCGTCCCTGGGCGGCGTCATGAAGGTTCAGGAGCAAGTAGCGGCCCACATACGGCGAGGGACGCTCGCGCAGGGCTCCAGCCTGGATGTCGCCCAGCTCCAGCGCTGTTTGCGCCTCTGCGCTCATGCTCGGCTCCTCGCCGACTCGGAGGGTCCCCACGGTCACATGTGTTCTGGCGGCGTCGGCGGATCCGGATTCGGGGGTGCGAGGTAGGGGAAGACCGTTGAGGCCGGACGGCTCGCAGCGTCGACACCATCACTGATCGCAGGGCCGGAATCGGCGGTGATCCACAGCGTGTAGAGCGTGTCGATGACGTCGTCGTTGAGCGCTCGTCCTCCACAGGTGCGGGGCTCATGGCCTGCCAGAACGGCGCGCTCGATCTCGAGGAAGGATCCCTTTTCCGCGTACGGCCGCGAGGCGTCGACGACGAGGTAGTCGGCCAGGACGAGCTCGGTGAGCGGGTGCGCGCCGGACGAGTCGCGTGGCCACTGAACGACACCGTCCAGACCGTCCCAGAATCCGAGGTTTGCGTGCAGCCGGGCCCGGTAGGCGCCCACGTAGGAGCTGCCGAGATGGAACGCGTCTTCCATGTTGTACAGGTCCCTGATCTCGAGGTCGCGGTTGACCTGGTCGAACTGCTTGGGTCCCAGGAGGAGGTTCTTGACCTCTGGTCGCCCGACCCGTTCTATCCGCACCGAGAGCGTGCCGCGGGTCCGTGTCTCCGCGACTACGGCCACCGGACCTGACCGTCCCAGGAGTCTGTCGCAGTCGAGCTCGACGACCAGGGCCAGGACGTTCTTCCCATCGAGGAAGATCGAGCCGGGGTCGTTGAACGACAGCCGCTGCTCGGCGACGGTGCGCAGGCCGGCTGGCGCGTCCATGATGAACGGATCCCAGCGGGGCCCGGCAAAGACGCGCACCCCCGACCCGTCGTCGACGGGCACGTCGCCTCCGGCCTCAAACGAGATGACCTCGCCGTCCGGTCGGGTGAGACGACCGGCTCCAGCGTCGTCGAACACGCAGTCAAGAGTCCACTCCGGCCCGGCAGCCGCGCTGACCCGTCGCGCACCGGGGTCGACGTCGGCCGGTCGCAGTCGGAAGCGGTAGATCAGCCCGTCCGAGAACCGGCCGTCGGCGGGGGCGAACGGCAGCGTGTTCATGACCAGCACGAGCCAGCCCGGCCGCTCCGGGCTGGGGAACGCGTAGAAATCCGTGATGTCCGCGATGGGGTCGGCGAGCGCCCGCGGCCCCGAGATGTGGTCTGACATGTGTCCCCCTGCCGACGATCCGGCGCCTACGCGTCCGCTGCTTCGTCGAGCAAGGGCTTCAGGGCTGGGTGCCTCAGCGCCGACTCCGCTTGGGGATCGTCAAGGACGCGGTCGAAGGCGGCGCTGATGCGATTGGCCTTGCGCAGCTCCTTGACAGTGCCGGGGTAGTTCCGGGCATACGCGGCCGCGGTGACCTGAGCGTCCAGAATGAAGCTCTTGACCGCCGCGACGTCTGGTAGGCCGTCGTAGCCTTCAGTGTGCTGGAAGATCTCGTCGAAGAGCTTCAATGGTCCGGCCGACGCGAAGTCCTCCATGTAGGCGTCCCAGGACCCGTCGAAGCTGGTCGCGAACAGCAGGCGGGTGTCCTCGTCGAACAGCACGAACCTGGCCTCGTGGATGTTGGAGACGGCCATCGCGTAGTCGCCAGGCCGGTACCCGGGTGAGTCCATCAGCGCCGTCAACGCCTGGCGCAGTTGCCCGGCGTGGCCGGGGATGACACGGAAGAACAGGGTGAACTCGCTGGCCGAGCCGACTCGAACGCCAGGGCGCCGATTCGCCACCTCACCTTGTGCGGTCATCGCGACGCCTCCTTGATCCTGGGGCGCCCTGAGCGCCGGTCGCCCTGAATGTGCCCGTCGGGGCACTTCGCCGGCATCACTCTCGGCGGGTGAGATGCCCGTCCTGAGCGCACGCACCTCCACCGGATCGAGGTCCGGCCTTGTTCGAGGCAGCCGCGCCGCGTGACGCAGCAGCCCGGCCGCGGCTGAGACGTCGGCGTCGACCTCGACTACGAACGGTGCGATGACCGTCACGCACGTGTGGCCTCGACTCAGCAGGGGAGCTCCTGAAGCGCAGCCTTCGAGTTTGCTGCCCGCGGTCGAGGGAAGGGACCCGGTCTCTGTCTGCGAGAGGTGGCCCGCTGGGAAGCGTCCGAATATTGACCGTGCGAACGCCGCGCAGGATCGTGGATCAGCGCAGGGCGTCGGCCAGCCCGCCGGTGCCTTGTCACACAACCTCAGGTCTGGAGCGAGCGAGGGGGAAGCGGCCATGAGCATCCGGGACGGAGTCGATCGTCTGACCGGCAAGACCGGCAAGACCGGCAAGACCGGCAAGACCGATCGCACCGGTGAGCCGACACAGCGCCAGCCCGATGTCGAGCAGGCACGCGAAATCGCCCGGTACAAGTACCTCTTGCGCATGGCCTCGCTGGAGCAGCTGGAACAGGCTCATGTGGAGGCGTTCACGACACTTCAGCCGGAGCAGCAGGAGCGTCTGTTCCTGCGCCTGTGTCGCGACCTGCCGGAG
>DASTGF010000253.1:0-31787 GCA_035719255.1 Microlunatus sp.
CGGGAGCGCTGGTCAGCGCTTCGCGCGCGCGGAGGTGCGCTGACCAGCGCTCCCGATCGGCTCGTGTTGGCCCTACCTGGGGTCCAAGTCCGCCTCGCGGGAGCGCTCGTCAGCGCCTCCGGGGATCAGTTCTGGAGCGCGGCGGCCAGCGCGACGAGGGTCCGCACGCCGTACCCGGTGCCGCCGCTGCTGAGATACCCGCCGGGGCTCTTCTCCGAGAAGGCTGGCCCGGCGATGTCCAGGTGAGCCCAGGCGATGTCGGAACCGACGAACTCACGCAGGAATGCGGCTGCCACCAGCGCGCCTGCGTTCTTCTCCTTGCCCGTGGATCGCAGGTCGGCCACGGTCGAATCGAGGCGGGGCCGGATCTCACTCGGGATGGGCAGTTGCCACATCTCCTCCCCGGCCGCTTCCGCGGCGTCGAGGATCCGGTCCGCGGTCTCGTCGTCGGTCGCCATCAGCGCTGCGGTCCGCTCGCCGAGGGCGACCACCGCGGCGCCGGTGAGGGTGGCCACATCGATGATCAGATCTGGCTCGTCCTCGCTGGCGCGGGCGATCGCGTCGGCCATCACCAGACGCCCCTCGGCGTCGGTGTTTCCGTTCTCGACGGTGCGCCCGCCGTACATGGTGAGCACATCCGACGGCCGGTACGCGGTGCCGGACGGCAGATTCTCCGCCAGCGACGCGTAGGCGGTCACCTTGACCTTCAGCCCGAGGCGGGCGATGGCGTCGACGGCAGCGATCACCGTCGCGGCGCCGGCCATGTCGCACTTCATCGTGTACATGCTCTCGCCCGGCTTGAGGTTGAGTCCGCCCGAGTCGAAGGTGATGCCCTTGCCGACCAGGGCCAGATGGAAGGAGGCGCCGCGCGGCGCGTAACTCATCCGCACCAGCCGCGGCAGCCGCGACGATCCGCCGCCGACGGCCATGAGGCCGCCGTACCCGCCCTTGATCAGGGCCGCGTCGTCGAGCACCTCGACAGCGATCTTGGTGTCCCGGACGAGCGCCTTGGCCTGGTCGGCGAAGCTCTGCGGATAGAGCAGGTTCGGTGGGGTGTTGACCCATTCGCGAGTGGTGAGAACCGCCTTCACCACGATCTGGACGCGCTCGATCAGGTCGTCGTCCGGCTTGGCCGCGCTGAGCACCGTGATCAGGCCGATCGCGTGTGGCTTGGGCTCGCGGTTGGTGACCGGCGCATAGTCGTACGTCGCCAGCAACGCGCCCTCCGCCACGGCCTGGACCGTCTCCGGCTCGTCGGTACCGAAGGACAACGCCACCGACAGCGCCTCACCGTCGGCCAGGCCGGCGGCCTGCCGGATCCCGGTGCCGGCTGCCTTCCGCAGGTCTTCAGGGGTCGGTGATCCGGCGCCGACCCCGACCACGAGCAGCCGGGGACCGTCACCGACCGCGGGCAGCGTCCGGGTCTTGCCGGCCGCCGGCCTCGCGCCCAGCGACCGGGCCAAGTCGGCCACGCTGCCGAACGATGCGGCATATCCGGCGTCCACGTCCGCCGGCACCCCGATCGGACCGGCGTCGGTCAACCCCACGACGAGGATGTCCGCCCCGCGGGGCGCTGCTGCGGCGACGCGGAGCGGTGGCAGGGTCGGCATGGGCACGGTCGATCCTCCGGGATGATGCGCTGTTCTGCGGGCAGGACGATGACGGCGCGCTGGGGCGCCGCTCGGGCTCCAGGCTAGCCCCCGACCCGGACGCCGCCGGTGGGGTAGGTTCGGGCTGTCCCGAGCGGGATCGTGGCCGACCCGGACCGAGGAGAGCTGTGTGAGCGACGCGAACGCAACGACATCGGCGGCCGGACACCGCTCGCCGCTGCACGCTCGACACGTCGAGCTCGGCGCCAAGTTCGCGCCCTTCGGCGGCTGGACGATGCCGTTGGAGTACGCGGGTGCCGGCGTCCTGGCCGAGCACGCGGCCGTCCGCAACGCGGTGGGCATCTTCGATGTCAGCCATCTGGGCAAGGCGACGGTACGGGGTCCGGGCGCGCGTGAGTTCGTCAACGCGTGCCTGACCGCCGACCTGGGCAAGATCGGTCCCGGCCAGGCCCAGTACACGCTGCTCTGCGCCGAGGACGGCGGGGTGATCGACGACTTGATCGTCTACCTCCGCTCCGCCGAGGACCTGCTGCTCGTGCCCAACGCCGCGAACTGTGCAACCGTGGTCGCCACCCTTGCCGCCGCTGCGCCGGCGGGGATGGAGGTGGTCGACCGGCACGCCGAGTTCGCCCTGATCGCTGTCCAGGGGACAGAGTCCGACGAGGTGCTCGAGGGTGCGGGCTTCCCGTCCGGCCACGCGTACATGAGCTTCGTCGAGGTCGCCGCGGACGGTACGCCGGTGACCGTCTGCCGGACCGGCTACACCGGCGAGCGGGGTTACGAGCTGATCGTGCCGAATGCGTCGGCCGACGCGGTGTGGGATGCCTTGATGAGGGCGGGGGAGCCGTACGGTCTCCAGCCCGCCGGTCTGGGTGCGCGCGACACCCTCCGCACCGAGATGGGCTACCCGTTGCACGGGCAGGACATCTCACCGACGATCAGCCCGATCCAGGCTCGGCTCGGCTGGGCGGTGGGCTGGTCGAAGCCACACTTTTTCGGTGATGCCGCGCTCCGCGCCGAGAAGGAGGCCGGACCGGCGCGCGTGCTGAGGGGTCTGCGCGCTGCTCGGCGGGGGATCGCCCGGCCGGGTATGACGGTGCGCTCCGCCGACGGGACCGACATCGGGACGATCACCTCGGGCACCTTCTCCCCGACCCTGAAGACCGGGGTCGCGCTGGCCCTGCTGGACGCCTCCGTCGGCCCGGACGACCTGGTGAACGTCGACATCCGCGGCCGCTCGGAACCCTTCGTCGTGGCCAAGCCACCCTTCGTCACACCGCGGGTCCGCGAGTCATGAGATCCCGGATCGCCCAGGTCGGACTGATCATCGCTGGGCTGCTCATCGCGCTCTATCCGTTCACCCTCGGCGCGCACCCGTCCATCACGTGCCGCGGCGTGCCGATGGCTCCCGGCCAGACCTGTGCCAAGGCGGACGGGTCGGCGATGGAGACGTACGAGAAGCGCGTCCAGGCGGCGCGGAGGGCCCGGCCGATCATCGTGATCGTGGGGCTCGGGGTGGCCGCCTTCGGGGTGGCGTTGTTGATGGGCGCCCGGCGCCGTCCGTCCGCGATGGGCGACGTGGGTGCCGACGACGTCGAAGCGACCCCGGGTGAGCGCTGACCGCAGCTCTAGAACTCGATGATCGTCTCGCCGCGTTCGGGCAGGGCTGCCGCGATCCGCTGCCGGTCGCGCTCGCCGAGATCAGGCAGCGCATCGAGCGTGAACCAGCCGACCGCCGTCGACTCATCGTCACCGACCGCCGCCTCACCGGCGACGTACCGGCAGCGGAAGGCCAGCGACAAGAACTGACAGACGTCGCCGTTCGGATAGGTCTTGGGCGGATCCGTACGCAGCAGAGCCAGCCGGTCGATGGACGCCTCGACGCAGGTCTCCTCCATCACCTCGCGCAGGATGCACGCGGCGGGTTGCTCGCCCGGCTCGACGATGCCGGCGGGCAGTGACCAGCGCCCGTTGTCGCTCCGCTCGACCAGCAGCAACTCGAGTCCCGGCGCCTCGCCCCTCAGGACGACCGCGGACACTCCGGGCAGGAAGAGCAGGTCGGTCCCGATGTGTTCCCGCAGCCGGAGTATGTAGGTCGGTGTCGGCACCTGCCCAGTCTCTCCTGGCGCAGCCCCTCCCCACGCGCCCCCCGCTCCCCACACCCCCCGCGAGTGTGAGCGGACGACAGCGAGATAGCCGCTGCGGGCTGTCGTTCGCGCACACTCGCGGCACAGGCGACGAGCGTGCCCAGTCGCTCCCAGACCTCGTCGGCTAGAGCTCGGGCTCCAGCCGCATCGGGCCGTACACGAGCCGATCCGCCTCGTACAGGCTGACGGCACGCACTCCCGCTCGGAGCAGATCGGGATACCACTCTCCGAGCCAGGTCTCGGCCTCACCCTGCGTCGGGAAGGTCTTGTCCAGACCGGCGTCGCGGACCGCCGGTTCGCCCTTCCAGTGCCAGCTCATCGTCGCGCCTAGGCCAGACGCTTCGACGGGGACGCCTGGCCCACCAGCGAACCGTCCCGCTGAACGGCGTCACCCAGTGCCTCGTCGATCCCGGTCATGGTCTCGGCCGACAGGGCGCGGCCGGCCGCGTCGGCATTGGCCTTGACCTGCTCGGGCCGCGAGCCGCCGGTGATGGCCGAGGCGACGTTGTCGTTCTGCAGCACCCATGCCACCGCGAGCTGGGCCATGGTCAGGCCCTCGGCCTGGGCCAGCGGGGCGAGCTGCTGCACCCGCTCCAACAGATCCTGGTTGTCCACCAGGTTCTTGATGAAAGCCGCGCCGCCCTGGTCGTCGGTGGCCCGCGATCCCGCGGGGGGTGGCTGGCCGGGCTGGTACTTGCCGGTGAGCACGCCCTGTGCGATCGGGGAGAAGACGATCTGGCTGATCCCCAGCTCGCGCGAGGTGGGGACCACCTCGTCCTCGATGATCCGGTACAGCGCGTTGTACTGCGGCTGGTTCGACACGAAAGGGATCCTCAGCTCGCGGGCGAGCGCGTGGCCGGCGCGGAGCTGGCCGGGGGTCCACTCGCTCACTCCGATGTAGAGCGCCTTGCCGGCGCGGACGACATCGGCGAACGCCTCCATCGTCTCCTCCAGTGGGGTGAAGCGGTCGTAGCGGTGCGCCTGGTACAGGTCGACGTAATCGGTCCGCAGCCGCTTCAGCGAGTTGTTGATCGACTCGTGGATGTGCTTGCGGGACAGCCCGGTGTCGTTGTGGGCCTTCGCACCGGTCGGGAAGTAGACCTTGGTGAAGATCTCCAGGCCCTCCCGCCGCTCGCCCGCCAGTGCCTCGCCGAGGATCGCCTCGGCCCTGCCGTTCGCGTAGACATCGGCGGTGTCGAAGGTGGTGATCCCGGCCTCCAGGGCGGCACGGACGCAGTCGGTCGCCCGCTCGGCCTCCACCTGAGAACCGTGGGTCACCCAGTTGCCGTAGCTGACGGCCGACACCTTCAGACCGCTGGTGCCGAGGTAACGGAACTCCATGCTCATGACTCCCCAGGGTGTGTGTATTCGCTCACAGCTCCGCGCCGTGTCGCGCGGACCGTCGTGCACAGTAACGCGCTCGACATGCGCCGCTCACGATGACTGTGGCAGCATCGAGGCATCTGCTGGTCTCCGGTCGCCGTGATGGCGCCGCTTCGGAGGGGCCGGCGAGCGGCCCACCGCAGGGCCGGCTCACCGCGACGGTGCTCATGCACCGTCCCTGCTCGTCGACGAGCCGTCAGAGAATCGACCCACGAACTCGACTGCCGTGACTGCCCCCGAGGTTGCGGCGGGAGGAGCTCTTGCCCATGCTGTCCCGACGCACGTTCCTGAGCGGCGCCGCCCTGGCGGTCGCCGCACCCACCGCGGGTGCCGTCCTCGTTCCGGCCACGGCCGAGGCGGCCCCGAAGACTCTGCCGCTGGATCTGGTGAACCGTCGCCACGGCCACCGGATGTACGCCGTCGTCACCGGTGTCGACCCGTCCAGTGGCCGCTGGTTCTTCCTCGGCCGAGACGGCCGGACGAAGATCGTCCCTGGCGCCGCCCGATCCGGGTCGACCCTGTCCGACGATGTCGCGATCACACTGCCGAGCTCGGGCCGGCCTCACCGGATCTGGCTGCCGCGGATGTCCAGTGGACGGATCTATCTCTCCGTCGACCGTCGCCTGACCTTCTTCGCCACCCCGACCGGCGGGATCGCCACCCCCTCGGTCGCCGACGCGCGGGATGTGAACCACGACATCGACTGGTCCTTCTTCGAGCTGACCTTCGACCGGCACGGCGTGTACGCCAATCTCAGCTTCGTCGACTTCGTCGGCTTGCCGCTGGCGATGCGGCTCAGCACGAGCGGACGTACGCAGGAGGTCGGAGGGCTGCGCCGCGACGCCCTCAGCCGGATCGCCGGCGGCCTGCGGGCCCAGTCCGACACCGACAACTCCGGCTGGAGCCGGCTGGTGGTCCGCGAGGACGGCCGGGATCTCCGGGTGCTGAGCCCCAACCTCGCGGCCCAGGCTGCCGGCGGACGCAGCCCGGTCGCCGGCTATCTGGACCACTACATCGACCAGGTCTGGCGGAAGTACCGGTCGACCACCCTGGTCGTCGACACCCAGGGCCGCTGGGGAACGGTGAAGGGTCGGGTCGGATCGGACGGTCTGCTGCGGTTCGGGTCGGCCGGTGCGTTCGCCCGGCCGTCGACGTACGCCGTGTTCAACTGCAGCGTTGCACCGTTTCGGACCAGCAACGACGTGATGGGCAATCTCAGCGCCCGGTTGGCCGCCGCGCTGAACCGAACCACGCTGCTGGCGCATCCGCACCAGCCGGACACCTCACCCGAACGGTTCTACCGGACGGCTCGCACCAACCACTACGCCCGCCTGGTGCACAACAACAGCGTCGGCGGCGAGGGGTACGCGTTCCCGTACGACGACGTCCACACCGCTGGCTGGAACGCCGAGGGACGCGTCGTCCATGCCCGTCCCAAGCTGCTCCGGATCGACGCCGGCTAGCCAGGTCCGCCCTCTCCGGCGACTGTGCTCAAACGACGGCGACACGCCGACGACGCGTGCCGTTCGTGCACAGTCGCCGGAGGAGGGGTGGGAGGAACGTGACGGGCCGAACAAAGACGTGTCAGTACGCCTCGCCGCGCTTGATCCGCGGCGGCGGCATCCGGAACCGGCGGATCTGGATCGACCGGTTCATCCCGTAGAACAGAAGGCCCTTGGGCGACGCCTTCGGCAGCCGCTGCGCGAGCACCTTCTTGAAACCGCGCCACATGATGAAGCAGTCGATGAGGACCAGCAGGATGAAGGCATACATCGCGAAGGTGCTGATCAGCGCGATCCGCGGAAAGGTCGTGCTGAGGAAGGTCAGCGCCAAGATGACGACCAGGCTCGGTAGCAGGAACTCACCGATGTTGAACCGCGCATCGATGTAGTCGCGCATCAACACCTTCTCCGGCACCGCTTCGCGGCTGCTCATGGCCTTGGCCCGCTCCATCCGGGACTGCTGGGAGGCTTCCTGGCGCGCCTCCTTCTTGGTCATCGTCCGGGTGACGCGCTGGCGGCGCAGTTGTTCGGCCTCTTTGCGGGACGGTGTCGGCCGACCCTTCTTCGGCGTCTGGGCTCCACCGGGGCCGCCGACCTCCTCCACCAGCGGCGGGGGCTCGGGATTCTCGTCTGCGGCGGACTTGCGCCCGAACAGTGCCACGGTGTTCTCTCCTCAGCCGTCGTGCCGATCGACCGGGCGGCGGGCATGCCGCACATCAGGGTTCGACCGGTGATCCCCGGAATTCTCTCAGGGGTGCGACCCAAAACGAAACTACTCCTCGTGCTGCCCTGTGAGGTGGTTTCGGGACGGGCTTAGGCTGGAAGCCTGTGATGTCGCGTGGAGGCCGGCCGTGCTCGGCTCGACAGAGTGACCGCGCGCTCGTGACCGGAAGGACCAGCCACTACCCATGGGCATCTTTCAGCGCATGTCGATGATCTTCCGTGCGAAGACCGACAAGGCCTTGGACAAGCTCGAAGACCCGCGCCAGACCCTCGACTACTCCTATCAGCGTCAGCTGGAGCTGCTGCAGAAGGTCCGCCGGGGCGTGGCAGACGTGGCGACGAGCCGCAAGCGGGTCGAGATCCAGGCCAACCAGCTCAACCTCCAGATCGACAAGCTGACCCAGCAGGCGCAGAAGGCGCTCGAAGTGGGCCGCGAGGACCTCGCCCGTGAGGCCCTGACCCGTCGCTCGGGCCTGCAGCAGCAGCTCGCGGATCTTCAGCAGCAGCACGCCCAACTGCAGGGCGAGGAGGAGAAGCTGACCCGCGCCAGCCAGCGGCTGCAGGCCAAGGTCGATGCCTTCCGGACCCGGAAGGAGACGATCAAGGCGACCTACTCCGCGGCCGAGGCGCAGACCCGGATCAATGAGGCGTTCAGCGGGATCAGTGAGGAAATGGGCGACGTCGGACTGGCCATCCAGCGCGCCGAGGACAAGACCGCGCAGATGCAGGCCCGCGCCGGTGCGATCGACGAACTGCTGGCCAGCGGAGCGCTGGAGGATCCGACCGGCATCGCGAAGGACGACATCACCCTCGAGCTCGAGCAGCTCGCGTCCAGTTCCGACGTGGAGAACGAGCTGGCTCGGATGAAGGCGTCGCTCTCGGCCGGCCCCGGGGCCGCTGCGCCGGCGATCGAGGGACAGCCGACCGGTCAGGCGACGCCGAGCGCCCAACCGACACCGGCGGCCCAGCCGCAGCAGCAGGTGCCGTCGCAGGGTGGGTACCAACCGCCACAGCAGTTCGGGCAACCGCAGTACGACGGCCGGGCCCAGCCCAACTCGGGAGAACTGCGATGATCGTGCGCATCCTGGGCGAGGGTCAGTGGACCGTCTCCGACGTCGACGTGACCGATCTCAACGAGCTGGACGCCGAGGTCGAGCGCGCGGTCAGCGCCGATGATCAGGCGGAGTTGTCGGCGGCCCTGACCCGGCTGCTCGACGAGGTCCGGACGAAGGGGACGATGCTTCCGGACGAGGAGCTGCACGATTCAGACCTCATCCTGCCCGCCGCCGACTCCACCATCGATGACGTGCGGGCGCTGCTCTCCGAATCCGGTGAGGGCCTGATCCCGGGCTGAAGACACGTCGTCTCAGCTCTCGACTGGCGGTGGTACCCGCCGGCCTGCCAGGGCTGTGCTCAGGCCCAGCTCCTCACCGAGGGCTGCGACGACCCGCCCGGCGGTCACAAGATCCTCGGTACCCACCCGCGTCACCAAACGGTCGGTGAGGGCGGCGCGGGCGGCCCGGGCGCGAGCCACCGCCCGGTGCCCGCGCTCGCTCAACTCCACCAGCCGGCGACGCCCGTCGATCCGGTCCTGGAACACGACGACGTAACCACCGTCGGCCAGCTGAGCGACGGACTTGGAGACGGCTTGCTGGCTGATCCCCAGATCCTCGGCGAGCGCGCCCACCGAGCGTGGTCCCCGGAGCAGGCGTTGCACCAGGTATCCATGGCTGACCCGCAGACCGGTGAGACCCTCGCGGTCCAGCGCAGCCAGGACGTACGCGTCCACGGCCGGGGCCAGCACGGACACTCCAGCCACGAACGGAAGCTCAACCGTAGACACACAACCATGGTTGTGTATATCGTGCACCATGTCCACAACCGAGGTTGTTGATTTGATCCGACGCTACGTCGCGGCGGTGGCCGACCTTGCCTCCGCCGAGGCGGAGGTCGGTCGTTTGCTCGATCCGGAGATGGAACTCGTCGAGCACCCCAATCCGATCCGTCCGGCCGGGGCCCGGACCGATCGCGCAGGTGTCCTCGACGGGCTGCGGGCCGGCAAGGAGTTGCTGGCGGAGCAGTCCATCGAGGTCCACGAAGTGCTGGCCGGGGAGGGAGCCGAACGCCTCGCCCTACGCGCGACGTGGTCGGGGGTGACCCGCGTCGATCGAGGACCGTTGCCGGCCGGGACCCGGCTCCGAGCCGAGATTGCGGCGTTCGTCACCGTGCGAGACGGTCGAATCCTTCGGCATGAGACGTACGACTGCTATCTGCCGCCCCGTCCGCCGGGCTGAGTCTCGGCCGCCGGCTCAGTTCAATCCCGCGAAGTCTCCCCGGGCAGGTCCAACATCCGCTGCAGCGCGACCTTCGCATGGTGCTCGGTGTCGGGGTCGACGGAGATCTGGTTGACGACTTCACCCGCGACGAGGCTCTCCAGGGCCCACACCAGGTGGGGGAGATCGATCCGGTTCATCGTCGCGCAGTAGCAGACGTGCTGCTCCAAGAAGACGATCTCCTGGTCGGGATGGTTGGCGGCGAGCCGCTTGACGAGGTTGAGCTCGGTCCCGATGGCCCACGCTGAGCCGGCCGGCGCCTGTTCGATCGCACGGATGATGAACTCGGTCGAGCCGACCTGATCCGCTTTGAGCACCACCTCGTGCTGGCACTCGGGGTGGACGATCACCTGGACGCCCGGGATCCGGCTGCGCACCTCGTCGACAGCCTGCGGGGTGAATCGACCGTGTACCGAGCAGTGCCCCTTCCACAAGATCACCTTCGCGGCCTGAAGCTGCTCCGGCGTGAGCCCTCCGCCGGGTCGGCGCGGGTCGTAGACCACACACTCGTCCAGCGCGAGGCCGAGTTGGAGCACCGCGGTGTTGCGGCCCAGATGTTGGTCGGGCAGGAACAGTACCTTCTCGCCCCGCCGGAACGCCCACTCCAGGACCGCCTTCGCGTTGGAGGAGGTGCACACCACTCCGTTGTTGCGTCCGCAGAACGCCTTGATGTCGGCCGAGGAGTTCATGTACGTCACGGGCACCGTGACGTCGGCGACGCCGGCATCAGCCAGGACGTCCCACGCGTCCTCCACCTGCGCCAGCCGGGCCATGTCGGCCATCGAGCAGCCGGCTGCGAGGTCAGGCAAGATCACCGTCTGGTCCGCGTTCGTCAAGATGTCGGCGGACTCGGCCATGAAGTGAACGCCGCAGAACACGATGTACTCCGCGTCGGGCCGCGCAGCCGCGTCCCTGGCCAGCTTGAACGAGTCACCGGTGACGTCGGCGAACTGGATGACCTCATCTCGCTGATAGTGGTGACCGAGGATGAACACCCGGTGCCCCAGGGCCCGCTTTGCAGCCCGGGCCCGCTCCACGAGGGTAGGATCCGACGCCGCCGGGAGGTCACCGGGGCACTCCACACCGCGCTCGCTGTGCGGGTCGGCCTGGGTGCCCAGGATGTAGAGCGACAGGCTCCGTTTCCCCGGTGCAGCCGGCGCCGAGGGTGAGGTGGTGGTCATTCGGTCAGCGTAACCGCTTCAGGTGGCCGGCGGCCCGTGCGCCGAATGCTGACGACCGCTGGCGGCACCGGCGATGGTGAGGACGATCATGCTGCGCCGCCGAGCGCGGCGCCGGTGCCGCCCGAAGCTCGATACAGGTCCCTGAGCAGCGCGATCTCGGCCAGGTGGTGGATCAGCTCGCGATGGATGTGAAGCACGAGCGTGGCCATGCTCGCCTGCTCCCAGCCCTGTTCGCGGCATCGCTGGCTGAGACCCTCCGCCCCCAGCCCGCGCACACCCTCGATCCAGATTCGGTAGCCCTCGTCCAGGGCCGCCAGGGCGACGTCAGCCGAGGCCGGGTAGTCGTAGGTCGGATAGCTGATCGGAGGGCCGCCGAAGTACCGGGCGTTGCGATCGCCCAGCACCCCGACGTTGAGGTGGGCGAGCCGCCATGCGATCGTCGTGACCGGAGGTGGACTCGGCTCGGGATAGGCGAAGTCGATCACGAACGGCCCGGTGCCCACCTCCATCATCCGGCCGGTGCCTCGCGGTCGGATCGTCCAGCAGTCCGGTACCGGCTCCCAGAGGTATTCCGCATCGTCCAGTCCGTCGAGCCGGGGCCGTGCCTGAGCGTCCCAGTGCCAGGTCAGCTGCTCCAGCAGCTGCTGCGTCCAGTCGAGCGTCGCGTCCATGAGCACACCCTGGCAGCGGGTACCGACATCTCGCGTTGGGCCGTGCTCGTCGGAGCGGCACCGGACTCGCCCTCGGACCGCCCTGACAGGATCGGCGAATGCGCATCCTCGTGGCGAGCGATCGGATCGGTTCGCTCAGCTCGGCCCAGGCCGGCCGGGCCATCGCATCCGGCTGGCCCACGGAGGAGACGCGGGTCGTCCCGGTCGGCGATTCCGGCGCGGGATTCGTGGAAGCGTGGTCCGACGCCTGCAATGGCGCCCTCGAGTCCGGTATCGGTCGGGACGGCCTGACGACGCTGGCGCGGGCCGCCGCCGGGACCGCGGTGGCGGTCGAGCCCGCACGACTCACCGGCGAGGCGCTCCCGGACGAGGCGAGCTCGCTCGACTGGGGACGCGTGCTCGGCGCCGTGCTGGCCGGTCGTCCGCGCCGGGTGTTCGTCGACCTGTCCGGCCCGCACGTCCACGACGCGGGTGCGGGCGCTCTGGCCGCGCTCGGGGCGACCGCCGACGTATCGCTGGTGGGCGGCGCCGGACCGCTCGGCAAGCTCACCGAGCTCGACCCGCGGCCCGCGCGGGCGCTGCTCGAGGGCGTCGAACTGGTCGGGATCGTGCCCGACATCGAGCTGGGCCGGCCGCTCCTGGGGCTCCGCGGGATCACCTCATTGCGTGGCCGGGATCAGGGGATCGACCCTCAACGCCTGCTGGCCGTCGACGCTGCGCTGGGTCGATTCGCCGAGGCCCTGGCACCGGAGGCGGCCCAGGCACCGGGGGCCGGTGCCTGCGGCGGTCTGGGCTTCCTCGTCTTGGCGCTGGGTGGCCGGCTCGCCACCGGGCCCTCGGTGCTCCTCGACGGATCGGGGAGCCCACGCCCCGACCTGGTCCTGACCGGCTGTGAGGCATTCGACTTCGCTCGTCGAGGCGGCGGCGTGGTCGCGGCCGCGGCCCGACTCGCGACCCAGACCCTCGCCCCGTGCGTCGTGCTCGCCGGCCAGGTGTTCGTCGGCTCCCGGGAGATGCGCACGATGGGAATCGAGGCGGCTTACGCGCCCCACGTCGGCTCGTCTCCCGCCTCCCCGATGGACGCCGACGCGCTGGCGGCCCTGGCGCGTCGCGTGGCACGGACCTGGCACTGGTGAGGGCGGGTCGAAGCGGCTCCGGGCCTCGCGGCCCGTTTGGGCCCCCCGCCATGGCGATTTAGACTGTTCGCGGCGGAACAACCGCGGCGACCACGGGGTTGTGCTCGTCGTCCATCCCGATGCGACCGCTCCGAGGAGAACAGATATGACCGCAACCGATCAGGGCACGGCCGGCGCGCCGGTGACCGATGGCATCTTGCTGACCGAGGGCGCTGCCTCCAAGGTGAAGGCGCTGCTGGACGGCGAGGGCCGCGACGATCTTGCGTTGCGTGTGGCGGTCCAGCCGGGTGGCTGCTCCGGGCTGCGCTACCAGCTGTTCTTCGACGAGCGAAGCCTCGACGGTGACATCGTCAAGGAGTTCGGCGGGGTCAACGTGGTGACCGACCGGATGAGTGCGCCGTACCTGATGGGCGCCACCATCGACTTCGTCGACACGATCGAGAAGCAGGGCTTCACGATCGACAACCCGAATGCGACCGGTTCCTGCGCCTGCGGCGACAGCTTCCACTGAGCCCGGCGCTCGACCCCGGCGAGCCGACTCCCTGCCCCGACCGAGTCCCGGGGCAGGGAGTTCTTGCGTCTTCTAGAACTGTCGGTGCCGCTGTCTAGCGTGGCGTTCCTCACACAGCGAGAGGAGCCTGACGTGGAATGGAAGATCGAACTCATCCTCGTGCCCGTCACCGATGTCGACCGGGCCCGCGACTTCTGGGCCGCACTGGGGTGGAACGTGGACCACGACGTGACGGTGTCGGAGGACGTTCGGTTCGTGCAGCTGACACCGCCCGGCTCGGCGTGCTCGATCGCGCTGGGCCGGGGCGTCAGTCCGATGGAGCCGGGCACCCTCGACGCGGTCCAGCTCGTCATCCCCGACGCGGACCGGGCGCTGGAGCTGCTGACCGATCGTGGGGTGGCCACCGAGGGCGTGGACGATCAGGCCTGGGGCCGATTCGTGACGTTTCGCGATCCCGACGGCAATCGGTTCACCCTCCAGCAGCTGCCCGTCCGCGGCTGATCGGCGCGCCGCGAGCCCGGGGTCGATCAGTGGCGTCGAAGAACGAGGAAGCGGGGTGGCGCGGCCTCCACCAGCTGCTGACCGCGCATCCGGCACCAGGCGATCAGGTCGGGTTCTGCGGCCGGATCGTCCGCAAGCAACTCGACGCAGTCGCCGCTTGCGACTTCGTCCATCCGGCGGGCCAGCTCGATGATCGGCCGTGGGCAGGCCATGCCACGGCAGTCCACGGTGATCGCCGCCCGGCTCACGGCGCGCCCAGCCGCGCGCGGATCCGGTCCACGATCGGCGGCAGTGCCGCCAACAGGGCATCGACCTCGGCATCGCTGGTGGATCTGGTCAGGCCGATCCGGAGATTGCCGTGGGTGAGCGCGCCCATCGCGGCCAGCACGTGGGACGGGGTGTCGCTGCTCGCACTGCAGGCGGAGCCGCTCGAGACCGCGATGCCGGCCCGGTCGAGCTCGAGGGTCAAGGTCTCGCCGTCGACGTACAGCACCGAGCAGGTCATCAGGTGAGGCGCTCGGCGGTCGGGATCGCCCACCACATCGACCTCACGCACGGACTCCGCGATCCCGCGACGGAGCCGGTCGACCTGAGCGTGCTGCCGGCTCGCAACCGCTTCGCGATCGGACAGCCAGGTCTCCAGCGCCACCGCCGCGGCGACCACGGCGGGAACGTCGGGCTCACCCGGCCAGCGGCCGCCCTGATAGTCATCGACCGGCCACGGCGCTCGCCATCGCACACCACGGCGCAACACCAGCACGCCCACACCGACCGGACCGCCGAAGGCTCCCGCGGCGCCGACCAGAACGGACCACCCCGCCTCGCGGGAGGACAGGTCGAGGCGTCCGAGAGCGGCCGTGGCATCGAGCACAAGCGGCACGTCCGCGGTCCGGCACAGCGCGGCCACCTCCTCGAACGGCTGGCGCGTACCCACCTCGTGATTGGCCACCTGGATCACCGCCGCCGCGACGTCTCCGGCGGCGAGTTCGGCCTGCCAGGCCGCCGGGTCGACGTGACCCTGGGCGTCGACGCCGATCGCTGTCAGCCGGCCGTAGGCCTGTGCCGCCGCCAGCACCGAGGAGTGGTCGACGGCGGTGGTCACGATTCGGTCACCGATCCGTCGCCGGCCGATGGCCAAACCTCCCAGCGCGGCGTACGTGCCCTGGACCGCGGAGGCGGTGAAGACGACCTCGTCGGCTCGTGCGCCGACCGCCGCCGCGACGACCTCTCGCGCCCGGTCCAGCGCCTGCGCGGCTCGCCGACCGGGTCCGTGCAGGCGCAGGGGATCACCCCATCCGGCGTCCTGGGCGGCCAGCCAGGCGTCCCTGGCCTCAGGCAGCAGCGGCTCGCCCGACGAGCCGTCCAGATACACGGAACTGCTCAGTGCCGGCACACCGGAAAACTTACGCCAGACCAAGAGATGTCGCCCGTGCACGGCTGCGTTAGTGTGTGCCTACGACGCGGACGTCCATGATCGTTCGGCCGCGCCTGCGCTGCATCTCGATGACTCGGTGAACCAGAAAGGCTCGACGTGGGTGGCAAAACATCTCGGCCGGCACGCCGCCTGTTGCTGGCTGGTCTGTCGCTAGGCGTCCTGGCTCTGGCCGGGTGCTCCGAGGCCGACATCCAGCAGTGGAAGCGGCTCGGTCTGCCCGCCCCCGCCGGTGACCGGAGTCCATACATCGAAAGTCTGTGGATCGGCTCCTGGATCGCAGCGGCTTTCGTCGGCGTTCTCGTCTGGGGCTTGATCGGTTGGGCGGTCCGGCGTTACAAGCGTCGCGACCCGAACTACCTGCCGAAGCAGAATCGGTACAACCTGCCGATGGAGATCATGTACACGATCGTGCCCTTCGTCATCATCGGGGTGCTGTTCTATTACACGATCGTCGCGCAGCACCGGGTCCAGGCGCCCGTCGCGCAGCCGCAGCACGTGATCGACGTGGTGGGTCAGAAATGGTCGTGGACCTTCAACTACAAGGAAGCGAACAATCCCGACGTCGGCCAGGACGTCTGGGAGGCCGGGACGGTCAACCACTCACCGGACCTCTACCTGCCGGTCGGTGAGTCGATCCGGTTCAATCTCTCCTCGCCCGACGTCATCCACTCCTTCTGGATCCCGTCCTTCTACACCAAGCTCGACGTGGTGCCCGGGCGGGACAACCACTTCTACACGACACCGACCACGATCGGCGTGTTCCCCGGCAAGTGTGCAGAGCTGTGTGGGACCTACCACTCGGCCATGATCTTCAACGTCCACATCGTCAGCAAAGAGGACTACAACGCCTACCTGAAGACTCTGGTCGCCAAGGGTCAGATCGGTGAGGCGAAGGGTCCGGCCGACGCCAATGCCCCGGTCAATCCCAACCCGGAAGCTAGTGAGGAGGGCTCGAAGTGACCACGCTCGAGCGCACCGCCACCCCGGCTGAGATCGCTCAGCCGACACGCGCCCTGGGGACGCAGATCTGGCGCTGGATGACGACAACCGATCACAAGGTGATCGGCAACCTCTACTTCGCCACCTCGATCGGCTTCTTCCTCTTCGGCGGAGTCCTGGCCCTCGGCATCCGTGCCGAGCTGGCCCATCCCGGCCTGCAATTCATGTCGTACGAGGTGTACAACCAGTTCTTCACCATGCACGGCGCGATCATGCTGCTGCTGTTCGCGACGCCGCTGTTCGCCGGCTTCGCCAACGCGATCATGCCGTTGCAGATCGGATCGCCGGATGTGGCGTTCCCGCGGTTGAACATGTTCTCGTACTGGCTCTATCTGTTCGGCGGCCTGATGGCCTGCTCCGGCTTCTTGTCGCCGTCCGGTGCGGCCAGCTTCGGCTGGTTCGCTTACGCGCCGCTGAACGACGCGGTCAACTCACCGGGCGTCGGCTCGGACCTGTGGATCATGGGCTTCTACATCGCCGGTCTGGGCACGATCCTCGGCGCGGTGAACTTCGTGACCACGATTCTCACCATGCGTGCTCCGGGCATGACCATGTTCCGGATGCCGATCTTCACCTGGAACATCCTGGTCACCTCGATCTTGGTGCTGATGGTGTTCCCGGTCTTCGCTGCCGCGCTGCTCGTGCTGGAGGCGGACCGTCGACTCGGCGCTCACGTGCTCGACGCTGCCAACGGCGGCCCGATTCTGTGGCAGCACCTGTTCTGGTTCTTCGGGCACCCCGAGGTGTACATCATCGCGCTGCCGTTCTTCGGCATCATCACCGAAGTCCTGCCCGTCTTCTCCAAGAAGCCGATCTTCGGCTACGTCGGCCTGGTCGGCGCGACGTTGATGATCGCAGCCTTGTCGATGGCGGTGTGGGCGCACCACATGTACGTCACCGGTGCGGTCAACCTGCCGTTCTTCTCCTTCATGACCTTCCTCATCGCGGTGCCCACCGGCGTGAAGTTCTTCAACTGGATCGGCACGATGTGGGGCGGGAACATATCCATGCAGACGCCCATGCTCTGGGCCGTCGGCTTCCTGACGACCTTCTTGTTCGGCGGTATCACCGGCGTGATCCTGGCCAGCCCGCCGCTGGACTTCCAGCTGTCGGACTCCTACTTCGTGGTGGCGCACTTCCACTACGTGGTGTTCGGCACGGTGGTGTTCGCCATGTTCGCCGGGTTCTACTACTGGTGGCCGAAGTTCACCGGACGTTTCCTCGACGAGTCGCTCGGCAAGGTGCACTTCTGGCTGCTGTTCATCGGCTTCCACACCACCTTCCTGGTCCAGCACTGGCTCGGTGTGGAGGGCATGCCGCGCCGCTACGCCGACTACCTGCCGAACGAAGGCTTCACCACCCTTAACGAGGTCTCCTCGGCCGGTGCGTTCCTGCTCGGTGCGTCCATGCTGCCGTTCTTCTGGAACGTCTGGAAGTCGCGCAAGAACCCGATGGTCAACACCGACGATCCGTGGGGCTGGGGCCGCTCGCTGGAGTGGGCGACCTCCTGCCCGCCGCCGCGGCACAACTTCACTTCGCTGCCGCGGATCCGCTCCGAGTCGCCGGCGTTCGACCTGCACCATCCTGAGGTCGCCGCCGCCGAGTACGCGGACAACGTGACCCCCTCCGGTCTGCTGGTCGACGCTGGTGACGACAGCGGCCGGGCCGAAGAACTCACGGCCCGAACGCGTGGGGAGTCCGACGACCCGGCGGTCGCCTACGAAGCCGACCACCCTGGCCAGTCACCCGAGCCCGGACAAGGCGGTCGCCCGTGAGGATCGAAGCACGGATCTTCATCATCTTGACGATCTTCTTCCTGGTCGTCACCCCGATCTATTGGCTGATCAGCCACGAGATCACCGGAACGGTCGCCTTGATCTTGACCTTCTTCCTGTGTCTCATGCTGGCGCTGTTCCTCAGTCTCGTCGCGCGTCGGATCGACGCACGACCCGAGGACCGCAAGGACGGGGAGATCGCTGAAGGTGCTGGTGAGCTGGGCTTCTTCCCGCCCCGCTCGATCTGGCCCTTGGCGTGCGCGGCCGTGCTGGTTCTGGTCGCCCTCGGACCGGTGTTCGGCTGGTGGCTGTTGTTCCTCGGCGGCGCGCTGGGTGCGATCACGCTCACCGGCTGGGTGTACGAGTTCTACCGCGGGGACCACGCCCACTAGCCCTGACGAGCGCCCGTGCGGTCCGGCTTCCCGCCTTCTCACGGGCCAGCCTTCCCAGCACGGTCTGCGAACGAGCCGGTGGAGAAGCGTGCGCTCGCGGTCGCGCCTAGATTGGGTGCCATGTGTCGGAACATCAGGCAGTTGCACAACTTCGAGCCGCCGGCGACCAGCCAGGAGGTGCACGACGCCGCGTTGCAGTACGTCCGCAAGGTCGCCGGCACCACGAAGCCGTCGAAGGCCAACGAGGCCGCGTTCGAGGAGGCCGTTCAGACGATCGCCCACGCCACCCAGCACCTGCTGGATCACCTGACCACCGCCGCGCCGCCGAAGAACCGCGAGGAGGAGGCGCTGAAGGCCCGGGCCCGCGCCGCCCAGCGGTACGCGACCGCCTGAGCCGGCGATGACCGCGGAGGTGGAAATCCTGCGCTATGCAGCGTTCACCGTCAACGGCGCCGGCGGCAACCCGGCCGGTGTGGTCTTGGACGCCACCGGGATGAGCCCGGCGGACATGCAGCGGATCGCCGCTGAGGTCGGCTTCTCCGAGACGGCCTTCCTGGTGCCGGTGGGGGAGGGCCGGTACGACGTCCGCTTCTTCGCGCCGGAGCAGGAGGTGCCCTTCTGCGGGCACGCCACCGTCGCCTCGGCGGTCGCCCTCGCCGAACGCGGTGGCCCGGCCGCGGTCGAGTTCCTTACCCCGGCCGGCCGGGTGCCGGTGCGTATCCTGCGCGATCTGGACGGCCCGGCGGCGGAGCTGACCAGCGTCCCGCCGGTGGTCGAACCGGCCGACCCCGATCTCGTCGACGCGGTGCTCGCCGCGCTGCACTGGAGCATCGATGAGCTGGATCCGCGCTATCCGGTCTCCGTCGCCTCCGCGGGCGCCCGCCACCTGATCTTGGTCGTGCGCAGCCGCCGCCGGCTGGCCGACCTGGCCTACGACTTCGCCTCGATGGCCCCGCTGATGCGCGAGCACGCGCTCGTCACGCTCCAGCTGGTCTGGCCGGAGGCGCCGTTGCTCTTCCACGCCCGCAATCCGTTCCCGCCCGGTGGTGTGGTGGAGGATCCAGCGACGGGTGCCGCTGCGGCTGCGTTCGGCGGCTACCTCCGCCACCACGGCCTGATCGATGAGGCCGCCACCTTCACCATTCACCAGGGCGAGGACATGGGGCGCCCGAGCCGGCTCACCGTCGAGCTGGTGGCCGGCGAGCCGGGGGTGCGGGTCCGCGGGCACGCCGCGGCGCTGGACTGATCTCCCGGGTGACCGACCGGGATCGGGCGATCACCTCGTGGTGCGCCGGCGATTCCCCAGCACCGGACCCGGGGCCGAGCATCACCTCACCAGCTGGCGTGCAGCGGTCGTCCCTCCTCGTACCCCGAGCCGGACTGCACGCCGATCAGTGCGAGCTCGCGGAACTCCTCCAGGCTGGTGGCCCCGGCGTAGGTGAAGCTGCTGCGCACCCCGGCGACGATGGCGTCGATCAGGTCCTCGACGCTGGGTCGCTCGGGATCGAGATACATCCGCGAGGACGAGATCCCCTCCTCGAACAGCGCGGCGCGCGCCCGGTCGAACCCGCTCGCGTCCTTGGTCCGCATCATGACCGCGCGGGCCGAGGCCATCCCGTAGGACTCCTTGTACATCCGGCCCTGGGCGTCGGTCAGCAGATTGCCGGTGCTCTCGTACGTCCCCGCGAACCAGGAACCGATCATCACGCTGCCCGCTCCGGCCGCCAGGGCGAGCGCGACGTCGCGCGGATAGCGGACCCCGCCGTCGGCCCAGACCGCCATGCCGAGCTGCCGCGCCGCCTCCGAGCACTCCAGGACCGCGCTGAACTGGGGCCGGCCGACCCCGGTCATCATCCGCGTGGTGCACATCGCGCCCGGACCGACTCCGACCTTGAGAACATCGGCACCGGCGTCGACCAGGTCCTTGACGCCGTCGGCCGACACCACGTTGCCGGCGACCAGCGGGATCCGGCGGCCGGTGGACTCCGCCCACCGGTCCCGGGCCTCCCGGACCGACTTCAGGGCCATGATCATCTTCTCCTGGTGCCCGTGCGCGGTGTCGACCACCAGCACGTCGATGTCACCGGCGAGCAGCCGCTCGGCCCGGCCGGCCACGTCGCCGTTGATGCCGACCGCGGCGCCGACGATCAGCCGCCCGGCCGGATCCAGCGCGGGACGATAGAGGGTCGAGCGCAGCGCGTGCTTCGGCGTCATGATCCCCACCAGGCGGTCGTCGGCCACCACCAGCGCCACCCCGAGGTGGTGCGCGGACAACTGGTCGAAGATCTCGCGAGGCGAGCGGTCTGGGGAGACCAGGAGCAGGTCGGACGACATCACCTCGTGGACCTGGGCGAACCGGTCGACCCCGTTGGCCTCGGCCTCGCTCACCGTCCCGATCGGCCGGCCGTCCTCGACCACGACGACCAGGCCGTGCGCACGCTTGGGCAGCAGCGAGATCGCCTCACCAACCGTGGTGGTTGGGGCGACCGAGATGGGAGTGTCGAACACCGGGTGTGACGCCTTGACCTTCCGGACCGCGGCGGCGACGACATCGGTCGGGATGTCCTGCGGGATGATCGCCACGCCGCCCCGGCGGGCCACCGTCTCGGCCATCCGCCGTCCAGAGATGGCGGTCATGTTGGCCACGACCAGCGGCAGGGTAGTGCCGACCCCATCGGTGCTGGTCAGGTCCACGTCCAGCCGGGAGGCAACGGCCGACCGTCGCGGCACCATGAAGACGTCGGAGTAGGTGAGGTCGTGGCTGGGCGTGCCGGTCAGGAAGCGCATGGGCCCATTGTCCCGCCTGGCCCACCGGACCGACTCGGCCGTGCGCGGTTCGCGGGCGAAGGGGGTGGGAATTCTCCGATCGGCGCCTGACCAGGCCGTCAGCCAGGTAGCCTCGTCTGCGGGGACATCAGGGGACGTGCCCCACGTTCGGTCTTGGGCCTGCACGGTCTTACCGTTCATGGTGCGACTTTCGGGGGGAAGTTCACGTGCGCCAATGGGGGCTGCTCGCGCTCTGTACGCGTTTGACATCGACGGTGACGGCCGCCGGCGGGCGAGGCGCGCTCGCGCTGGCGCTGCTGGTCGTGGTGGGTGCGCTGGTCACCCCCACCGCCGCGTCGGCGGCCACGCCGACCATCCGCGCCCGATCGACCACCGGGGTCACCGCCGACGCCTTGCCCACGGTGCAGATCAACGGTGTGGTCTGGACCCAGGTGATGATCGGCAACATCGTGTACGCCGGTGGTGAGTTCACCGCCGCGAGGCCCTCCGGGGCCGCTCCGGGCACCCAGCAGGTCGCGCGGAAGAACCTGCTCGCGTACGACATCACCACCGGCGCGCTGGTGACCGGCTTCGTGCCCGGTGCCTTCAACCGGGCGATCAAGACGCTGGCGGTGTCGGCCGACCAGAACACGCTGTACGTCGGCGGCGCCTTCACCAAGGTCGGCTCCAGCACGCGGTCCTACTTCGCCGCCGTCGATGCCCGCACCGGGGCGCTGCGCCAGCCCGCACCCAAGTTCGACCGGCAGGTCAATGCGCTGACCGTGAAGGGCAGCACCGTCTACATCGGCGGCGCGTTCAGCAAGGTGGGGTCGGCCACCCGGACCCGACTGGCCGCCGTGAACGGTTCCACCGGCAAGCTCGGTTCCTGGCGGCCGAAGGCCGACAACACCGTGCTTGCCCTGGTGGTCACCGGTGACGGCAAGCGCGTGGTCGCGGCCGGCCGGTTCACCAAGCTGAACTCGACGACCGCGACCGGTATGGGTGCGCTCGACCCGTCCACCGGCGGAACCCGGGCCTGGAAGGTCAACTCCGTGATCAAGAACTCGGGCAGCCACTCGGCGATCCTGAGTCTGAAGGCCGACGCCACAACGGTGTACGGCACCGGTTACCAGTACGGCACCGGCAACTTCGAGGGTGTCTTCGCCGCGGCCGGCACCGACGGCACGATCCGGTGGATCCAGGACTGCCACGGCGACACCTACGACGTCGCGCCCGTCGGTGACTACGTCTACTCGGTCGGCCATGCGCACTACTGCGCCAATATCGGCGGCTTTCCCGACAGCAGTCCTCGGACCGTGTGGAATCGCGCTATCGCCGTGACCCGAGCCGCCGCCGGTCAGGTCGCCCCGAACGGTCAACCGTCCGCGGGCGGGCAGAAGTACGGCAACTTCGCCGGACAGCCGGCTCCTGCGCTCTTCGCCTGGTTCCCGAATCTGACCGCCGGTACCTACACCGGGCAGGGACAGGCCGCCTGGAGCGTGGTCGGGAACGGCTCCTACATCGCTCTCGGCGGTGAGTTCCCCAGCGTCAACGGCGCCGCCCAGCAGGGTCTGGTGCGTTTCGCCGTGCCCCGCATCGCACCGAACACGATCGGCCCGCAGGTCACCAGCCTGTCGAACCGGCCCACCGCGACCGTCCAGGCCGACGGCTCGGTGGCGCTGAGCTGGACCGCCAACTGGGACCGCGACGATCTGAACCTGACGTACCGGCTGAGCCGCAACGGCGTGGTGATCGACACTCGGACGGTGCCGTCGACGTACTGGAACCGTCCGACGCTGACCTACACCGACACCACACCCATCGACGGCACGTCGGGCACAACAACATCGGTCAGCTACACGGTGACGGCCGTCGATCCGAGCGGTAACGCGGTGACCTCAGCGGCCACCAAGGTCACGGTGACCGGTCCCGCCGCTCCGACGCCCGCGCCCGGCACGGAGTCGCCGACGCCCATGCTCGCACCGGTGCCGGTCACCGGCGGCTAGGACCGGCAGGCCGGACCGTCGCGACGCGTCGGTCGGACCCAGCGTGCCGACCTCGGTCTGGGTAAGTTGACCTGGTGAGCGACATCGGCACCCCGGGGACGTACGTCACCAGCGGCCAGGAGTTCGTCCGAGATACCCGGTACATCAGCACGCGGGTCACCCGTGACGGTCGCGACGGGTACCCGGTCGAGTCCGGGCGCTACCGGCTGATCGCAGCCCGCGCTTGCCCGTGGGCCAATCGCGCGATCATCGTGCGGCGGCTGCTCGGCCTGGAGGACGCCATCTCGATGGGTCTGTGCGGACCGACCCACGACGAGCGCAGCTGGACGTTCGACCTCGATCCGGGTGGGGTGGACCCCGTGCTGGGGTACGAACGGTTGCAGCAGGCCTACTTCGCCCGGTTCCCGGGCTATGAGCGGGGCATCACGGTGCCCGCGCTGGTGGACATCCCGACCAAGGCGGTGGCCACCAACGACTACGCCCAGCTGACCCTGGACTTCTCGCTGGAGTGGAGCGACTATCACCGCCCGGGTGCCCCGGAGCTGTATCCCGAGCACCTCCGTGAGGAGATCGACGAGATCGCGCAGGTCAACTACACCGACGTCAACAACGGTGTCTATCGGTGCGGCTTCGCTGGCTCCCAGCGTTCGTACGAGCACGCCTACCAGCGGTTGTGGAACCGGTTGGATTGGCTGTCGGACCGGCTCACCGATCGTCGCTATCTGGTCGGAGACACCGTCACCGAGGCCGACGTCCGGTTGTTCACGACCCTGGCGCGTTTCGACGCGGTCTACCACGGCCACTTCAAGTGCAACCGGCAGAAGCTGTCCGAGCTCCCGGTGCTGTGGGCGTACGCACGGGACCTGTTCCAGACCCCCGGGTTCGGCGACACCACCAACTTCACCCAGATCAAGCGGCATTACTACGTGGTCCACTCCGACATCAACCCGACCAGGATCGTGCCGGCCGGGCCGGACCTCGCCAACTGGCTCAGCCCGCACTACCGCGAGCAACTCGGCGGTCGCCCGTTCGGAGACGGGACCCCGCCCGGACCGCCGGAGCCCGCGGAGGTCGTTCCGGCCGAGGACTGGGTTCCGCTGCCCCCGATATCCTGACCGGCCCATGAGGGTGCGCGCGCCGGTCATGACGATGGGCTGCCCTCGCTGTCCGCGCGCAGTGTGCATGAACGACAAGTTCCACCGGCGCGTCGCTGTCGTCTGCGCACACTCGGCGGGGGAGGGACCGAGGACGGGGCTGAGGGGAGCGGGCGCCCACCCGCATCGGGTGAACCCAGGGCCCGGGTCTCGCCCGTGTCGGCCGGGTCTGCAACCCTGAACTCCGGAATCGGGTTCTCGATGGGGGTGGCGTGAGCGCTAACCAGCAGGCGGCGCCGGCACAGGTGGCCACCGGGCTCGTCTTGTTCGTCCTGGCGTCCGGTCAGTTCGTCATGACGCTGGACAGCTCGGTGATGAACGTGTCCATCGCCCAGGTGGCCAAGGACGTCGGCACCACCGTCACCGGCATCCAGACCGCCATCACCTTGTACACGCTGGTGATGGCCACCTTGATGATCACCGGCGGAAAGATCGGCAGCATGATCGGACGCCGCCGGGCGTTCTCGATCGGCTGCGTGATCTACGGTATCGGGTCGCTGACCACGGCTCTGGCCCCGAGCCTTCCGGTGCTGATCATCGGCTGGTCGGTTCTGGAAGGGATCGGCGCGGCGCTGATCATGCCCGCCATCGTGGCTCTGGTGGCTCTGAACTTCCCGGCCGAGCAGCGGCCGAGGGCGTACGGTCTGGTCGCCTCCGCAGGCGCCATCGCCGTCGCCGCCGGGCCGCTGATCGGCGGGGCGGTAACGACCTACCTCACCTGGCGGCTGGTCTTTGCCGGCGAGGTCGTCATCGTCGTGTTCATCCTCTTCATGTCCCGGCGGATCCGCGACGTCGCTCCGGAACCGGGACAATCGCTGGACGTGGTCGGGGTGGTGCTTTCCGCGCTCGGGCTCGGCCTGGCCGTCTTCGGTGTGCTGCGCTCCGGCACCTGGGGCTGGGTACGAGCCAAGCCGGGTGCGCCGGCCCTGCTCGGCATCTCCGCCACGCTCCTGCTGATCATCGTCGGCCTGGTCATCGTGCGGATCTTCTTCTGGTGGCAGAACCGGCGGATGGCCGAGGGTCGCGAACCGCTGGTCGACACCTCGCTGTTCGCCAATCGCCAGCTCAGTGGCGGGCTGACGATGTTCTTCTTCCAGTTCCTGCTGCAGGCCGGGTTGTTCTTCACCATCCCCCTCTTCCTGTCCGTGGCGCTGGGGCTCAGTGCGGTCCAGACCGGCGTCCGGCTGCTGCCGCTGTCGATCACCCTGCTGCTCGCCGCGGTCGGTGTGCCTCGGCTGTGGCCGAAGGCGTCGCCCCGACGAGTGGTGACCATCGGTCTGATCGCTCTGCTCTTGGGCATCGTCAGCCTGATCCTGGCCCTCGATCTCGGCGCCGGCCCCGAGATCGTCACGGTGCCGTTGCTGCTGGCCGGGCTCGGCGTCGGCGCACTCGCCTCCCAGCTGGGGGCGGTCACGGTGTCCGCCGTGCCGGACGAGTTCAGCGCCGATGTCGGCGGGTTGCAGAACACCGCCACCAATCTGGGCGCATCCCTCGGGACCGCCCTGGCCGGGTCCATCCTGATCGCCGCGCTCACCACGAGCTTTCTCAGCGGCATCGCCAACAACCCGGCGGTGCCGCCGGAGGTCTCGTCCCAGGCCTCCGTGCAGCTCGCCGGGGGGATCCCCTTCCTCTCCGACGCCGATCTGGAGGCCGCCCTGCAGCAGGCCGGACTGCCGCAGGACCAAGTCGATGCGATCGTCGGGGCGAACGAGCAGGCCCGGATCGACGGGCTGCGGGCCAGCGTGTCCGTGCTCGCCCTGCTGGCCGTGGTAGCGCTGTTCATGACCCGGCGGCTGCCCGAAGAGCCGGTGTCCGCGGCGGCGGCGGGCGCGTCGCCGCCACCCGGCGGCTGATGCGAGGGCGCCGGGCCCGACACGGCTCGGCCGACCGGGCCGCGAGCTCGGCGACCCGATCGACCAACCGCACGGTCAGCGCGGCATCGTGCAGTCCAACCCGATGTGGCTGGCGATCCAGCCACACCGGCGGATGAACAGCAGCAGGCCGACGAGGAGGCGCGCTGCTCCGGCCCGCAACCGGGGCGAAACAATCGGGAGGTACGGTGGCTCGGAGTCCAGCCTGCTCGCCCACGAACGGATCCGTCCATGAACCTGGCACCTTCCGATGCCGAGAAGCTGCTGCTGGCCGTGGCCGGCATCGTCGCCAGGGATCGCCGAGACCGGGGCGTGAAGCTCAACTACCCCGAGTCGGTCGCGCTGCTCAGCACCTGGGTGATCGAACGGGCTCGCGAGGGTGCCCGGGTCGAGGATCTGATGAGCGACGGCCGTGAGGTGCTGACCCGCGACGAGGTGATGGACGGGGTCGCCGAGATGATCTCCGACGTGCAGGTCGAGGCCACCTTCCCCGACGGCCGCAAGCTGGTCACTCTGCACCAACCGATCCAGTAGCCCATCACGGCCGCCGCTCCCGCGCGCCCACCCTCCTCCCCGGAAACTGTGCGCAGACGACAGCGACACGCCGTTCCGAACTGTCACCTGAGCACACTTTCCGGGGAAGTGGGACGAGAGAGCGAGATGGCGGGAACAGGATCGAGCGGGCCCGGGGCGATCCGGGTGGCTCCGGGGGAGCTCGAGCTCAACGCCGACCGGGGGCCGGAGGAGCGGGGTGAGCTGGTGGTCGTCAACACCGCCGACCGGCCGATCCAGATCGGGTCGCACATCCACCTCCCCGACGTGAACGCCGCCCTCGAGTTCGACCGGGTCGCGGCCGATGGTTTCCGGCTGGACCTCCCGGCCGGTACGTCGGTCCGCTTCGAGCCGGGCGTGTCGAGGACCGTCGCCATCGTCAGCCTCCGCGGGCGCCGGGTGGTGCCCGGGCTGCAGCTGAGGGACGGTGACGCATGAGGATCGGCCGCGAGGACTACGCCGCGATCTTCGGCCCGACGGCCGGCGACCAGATCAGGCTCGGCGACACCGATCTGTGGATCGAGATCGAGCAGGACCTGACCGTGGGCGGCGAGGAGTCGGTGTTCGGCGGGGGCAAGTCGATCCGCGAGTCGATGAACCAGTCGCTGGCCAGTTCGGCCGAGGGTGCGCCGGACACGGTGATCACCAACGTGATCATCCTCGACCACTGGGGGATCATCCGGGCCGACGTAGGTCTGCGCGGCGGCCGGATCGTCGGGATCGGGCGGAGTGGCAACCCCGACATCGCCGACGGCGTCGACCCCGACCTCGTGATCGGGCCCGGCACGGACGTGATCTCCGGCGAGGGCAAGATCCTCACCGCCGGTGGCTTCGACTCGCACGTGCACTTCCTGTCGCCATCGCAGGTCACCGAGGCCCTGGCGGCCGGGCTGACCACCCTCGGCGGGGGCGGCACGGGGCCGTCGGAGGGTTCCAAGGCCACCACGGTCACCCCGGGTGCGTGGCACCTCAAGCAGTTCCACCGCTCGGTCGACGCGTTCCCGGTGAACCTCCTGGTGCTGGGCAAGGGCAACACGGTGTCGGAGGCGGCTTTCGAGGAGCAGGCGCTGGCCGGCGCGGGCGGCTACAAGGTGCACGAGGACTGGGGATCGACGCCGGCGGCGGTGGACGCGGCGCTGAGCGGCGCCGAGCGCTGGGGGCTGCAGGTCGCCCTGCACTCGGACTCGCTCAACGAAGCCGGGTTCGTGGCCAGCACGATCGCCGCGTTCAAGGGCCGCGGCATCTCGGCGTTCCACGTCGAGGGGGCCGGTGGTGGACACGCCCCGGACATCCTCACCATCGCCGGGCTGCCCAATGTGCTGCCCGGCTCGACCAACCCCACCCTTCCGCACACGGTGAACACGGTGGCCGAGCACCTCGACATGCTGATGGTCTGCCACCACCTGAATCCGGCGGTCCCGGAGGATCTGGCGTTCGCCGAGTCGAGGATCCGAGCCACCACGATCGCGGCCGAAGATCATCTGCACGATCTCGGCGCCATCTCGATCACGTCCTCCGATGCGCAGGCGATGGGCCGGATCGGTGAGGTGATCACCCGGACCTGGCAGGTCGCGCACCTGATGAAGCACGTCCGCGGCGATCTCGGCGGTGGCCTTCCGGCGGACAACTTCCGGGCCCGCCGGTACGTCGCCAAGTACACGATCAACCCGGCGATCTCGCACGGTGTCGATCATGAGATCGGCTCGGTGGAAGTCGGCAAGCTCGCCGATCTGGTGCTGTGGGAGCCGAAGTTCTTCGGGGTCAGCCCGAGCGTGGTGATCAAGGGCGGCGGCATCGTGGTCGGTGCGCTGGGCGATCCCAACGCGTCCATCCCTACGCCGCAGCCGGTGATCATGCGCCCCGCCCTGTATGCGGCGGGTGCCCCCCTGCTCTGTCAGTCCTACGTCGCCCCGGCAGCTCTGGAAGCCGGTCTCGCCGAGGAGCTCGGGCTGGGTCGCGCGTTGGTGGCGGTTCGCCCGACCCGGGACGTCGGCAAGGCCCAGATGATCAACAACGATGCGCTGCCGGTGATCGAGATCGACCCGGAGACGCACGCGATCACCGTCGACGGCGATCTGATCACGCCGGCGCCGGCCCAGCGGTTGCCGCTGGCCCAGCTGTACAAGATGTTCTGATCAGCTTCCGGATGTCTTGATCATGTCCGCGGACTACCTCGCGCTGCTGCTGGCCGACGGTCGGCTGCCGGTCGGGGCGCACACCCAGTCGGCCGGAGTCGAGCCGGCCTTCCAGGCCGGCCTCGACCTGGCGCAGCTTCCGGACTACCTCGCGGTCCGGCTGTGCACGGTGACGGAGGTGGAGGCGGCGACGGCCGTGGTGGCCCGGCACGTCTGGATCGGCGGATCCCACGCCCAGGTCGGTGCATCCGCGGCCGGCCCGTCCCGGCCCGACCTGCGGCGCCGAGAGTTGATCATGGTCGATGCGGCCTGGCGGGCGAGGACGGCGTCGGACGCGTTGCGCGACGCCGCGGATCTGCTGGGGCGCGGCTACCTTCGGCTCGGTCGCCGGCTGTGGGACCTCGGGGAGCTGGACGGCAGGATCTGGTGCCGGGCCGTGGTGGTCGGGGTGCTGGCGGCCGAGGCCGGGCTCGATCCCCGCCAGGCTGCTCGCCTGGTGGGCTTCGACGACGTCCAGACCGCGATCTCGGCGGCCCTGAAACTCGCGCCGTTCGATCCCGCGAGCGGAGTCGTCTGGGCCGTGGCGGCCGGTCAGCTCGTCGAGGCGATGGTGGACCGGGTCGCGGGAGTGACGGGCGCCGACGACATCCCGGCGTACGCCGCACCGCAATTGGAGCATTGGGCTCAGCAGCACACGTTCAGCGAAAGGCGGTTGTTCCGTGCCTGACCACGTTTCCGATGCCGATCCGACCCGGCCTCCTCGACCGACCCGGGCCCTGCGCCTCGGTGTCGCCGGGCCGGTAGGCACCGGTAAGAGCTCGCTGATCGCTCTGCTCTGCGCGCAACTGGGTGGCGAGCTGAGTCTCGGTGTGGTGACCAACGACATCTACACCGACGAGGACGCTCGCTTCCTGCGCTCCGCCGGCGTGCTCGAGCCCCAGCGGATCCGGGCCGTGGAGACCGGTGCGTGCCCCCATACGGCCATCCGCGACGACGTGACCCAGAACCTCATCGCCGTCGAGGACCTCGAGCAGGACTTCGCGCCGCTCGATGTCGTCCTGGTCGAGTCCGGCGGTGACAACCTGACCGCTACCTTCTCGCCGGCCCTGGTCGACGCGCAGTTCTTCGTTCTCGACGTCGCCGGCGGGGGAGACGTGGCTCGCAAGGGCGGTCCCGGGATCGCCGGTGCGGACCTGTTGATCGTGAACAAGACCGACCTCGCCCCGTACGTCGGGGTCGACGTCGACCAGATGGTCCACGACGCGGAGCACGCCCGCGGCGGCCGGCCCGTGATCGCCCTCTCCCGGACCGACCCGGCGGCGGTCGCCGCGGTCCGAGCCTGGGTGATCGACACCCTCCAGCACTTCCGCAGCGGAGGTCTGGAGCCGCACGACCCCGGACCGATGGCTCCGCACGGGCACGCCGGCGGCGTCTTGCACACGCACGCCCACAGCGAGGCCGATCACCACTGATTCGATGGTCGTGACCAGCCTCGACGTCGAGCTCGCCGGTGGCCGGCACCGGGTCCGGATGCGGCACGGACCGGTGCGGGCCCAGCCGCTGCACGGACCCGGCGATCGTGCCCGGATCGCCCTGGTCGGTCAGACGGCGCTGCTGCTCGGTGGGGACCGGGTCGAGCTGGACATCCGGGTCGGACCCGGGGCCCGGCTGGAACTGACCGAGGTGGCCGGAACGGTCGCCTACGACGGTCGAGGTCACGCCGCATCGTGGTGCACCCGGATCCGGCTCGCAACGGGAGCCGAGCTCGTTTGGGCAGGCGAGCCGTTCGTGATCTCCGACGGTGCTGACGTGACCCGGGAGACGCGCATCGAAGCGGCCGGCGGCGCGACGGCGGCGCTGCGCGAGACCCTCGTGCTGGGACGCAGCGGTGAGGCCGGCGGCCGGCTGCGGAGCCGGACCGCGGTGTTCCGCGACGAGCGCCCGGTCCTGCTCGAGGACCTGCTGCTCGATCCGGTCGACCGTCGCGGTCCGGGTCTGCTGGGTTCGGCCCGGGTTCTCGACAGCCTGCTCGAACTCGGCCTGGACCATCCCGGCGATCCCGACGACCGACCGGCGGCACCTTCCGGCACGGCGCGTTTCCGGCTGGCCGAGCCGGGCGCACGGCTGACCAGGTACCTTGGCGCCGAGGCTGCCGCCTCGCCACTGGCCCGCCCCCGGATGCGGGCTGCCATGCTTGCCGAGTGACCACCCCGCCCGCATCCGCACCGCAGGGCCACGTCCGCGACGTCGAGCAGGAGATCGTCCGCGACTTCTCGTCCCGGATGAGCTACGCGCAGTACCTCGATCTGCCGACGCTGCTCAGCGCTCAGCACCCGGTCAGCACACCGGAGCACCACGACGAGCTGCTCTTCATCGTCCAGCACCAGACCACCGAGCTCTGGTTCAAGCTCGTGCTCCACGAACTGGCCGCCGCTCGTCGCTCGCTGGCCGCCGACGAGATCGGTCGCGCCCTCAAGAACATCGCCAGGGTCAAGCACATCCAGCGGGTGGTGACCGAGCAGTGGTCGGTACTGGCCACCCTCACGCCCACCGAGTACGCGGAGTTCCGCGGCTTCCTCGGGAACGCGTCCGGCTTCCAGTCCCACCAGTACCGCGCGGTCGAGTTCATCCTCGGCAACAAGAACGCGGCCGCGATCGAGGTGTTCCGGGCCGACCCGGAGGCGTACGAGCTGCTCCGCGGCCTGCTCAGCACGCCCACCCTGTACGACGAGTTCTGGCGCAGCCTGTCCCGGCACGGCTACGACGTCCCCGCATCCGCCCTGGGGCGCGACGTCGCGGCGCCGTACCGGTTCAACCCCGAGCTCGTGCCGCTGGTCAAGGAGATCTACGAGCAGGCCGAGACCCACTGGCGGGCGTACGAGGCCTGCGAAGAACTCGTCGATCTGGAGGACAACTTCCAGGTGTGGCGCTTCCGCCACCTGCGGACGGTGTTGCGCACGATCGGCACCAAGCGCGGAACCGGCGGGTCCTCGGGGGTGGGGTT
>DASTGF010000254.1:0-8197 GCA_035719255.1 Microlunatus sp.
ACCTGTCCCGCCGTGCGATGATCGAGCCGCCCGAGTCCGCCCGCTTCGGTTTCTGGCCGCGCCGCAAGGCGCGCAAGCCGGGAAAGCGCGACCGCCGGCGGCTCGCCCGGTCCTGACTCGCACAGCCGGTCCGGGACCGTCGACCGGCTCGGTCAAGGGTGAGAGCCGCCACGCGGGGACCTGTCGACCGGTCAGTTGCGAGACGGTGAGTCACAGAACTGCGCCGTCACCGGCGTCAGGGGGGCGGGAGCGGGGCAGGTTGAACACCAGGACCCCGAAACCACCCATGAAACCACCGAGAGCCAGCCAGCCCATCCAGGGCGGGAAGCGGACGCCGAAGGCAGCCAGCAGAACCACCACCGCCGCGTACAAGATCCCGGACCAGGCCAGCAGGATGGGCAGCCGCGGTCGCGCCAGCGGCGGCTGCGGCTCGGGGACGTACCGGTCCTCGACCTCCGGCTGGGGGTCCTTTGCCACCGGCTCGGGCGCCACGAAGAGCGGATGGTTGTCCGCCCAGTTGGCGATCGGTTCCTGCGGCGGAGCCAGCGATGGGCTCGGCGTGGCCGGGCCGGGTGCTGCGGCCGGAGACTCGGGCTCGAGCTTGAGCGGCGGCAGCGGGTCCGGACGGTCGGCCGTCAGGTGATAGCCGGCGACCAGTTCGGCGAAGGCTCGGTCGATGGCCTCTCGGTCGTCGTCACGCGGTGCGCTCATGGATGGGCCCTACTTTGCCGCCGTGGCCAGCCGGGTGAAGAACTCGCTGGTGCCACTGAAGATCAGATCTGCATCGTAGTCCAGCGTGGCAACGTGGTAACTGCGTTCCAGGTAGACGACCTCGAGATCGGTGCTCCGCACCCGCTCGGTGATGATCGCCAACGACGAGGGGCCCACCAGGTGGTCGGTCCGCGAGCGATAGATCCGGATCGGTTGGTCGACCCGCGGCAGCTCGCGCCGGATCGCCCGCCACAGCCTCGTCAGCGACCAGGCGGCGTGCAGCGGGGTCCGTTCGTAGGCGCCCTCCACGACGCCGGGGGCCGCGATGTCGTTACCGATGGCCGCCAGCGACGGCCTGAGGTGGCGCAACACGGGCAGCGCCTTCATCCGGGGGTCGGTCGAGTGGACCGACGGGTTGACCAGGCTCAATCCCGACACCCGCTCGCCCTGGCGAGCAGCCAGCAGCAGCGCCAGGCCGCCGCCCATCGACAGTCCGCAGACGAACGTTCGCTCGCAGTGGGCGCTGAGCTCGTCGAACGCGGACTCGGTCTCGCCGTACCAGTCCTCCCAGCGGGTCTGGTTCATCTCCTGCCAGGTGGTGCCGTGACCCGGCAGCCGCGGCACCGACACCCGGAACCCGTCGGCCTCGAGCCGGTCGGCCCAGGGCCGTACCGAGCCCGGCACACCGGTGAAGCCGTGCAGCACCAGCGCACCCCAGGGTCCGGACCCGCCGACGTACGCCTCGGCACCGGGCTGGATCTCTGCCGTGCCGGGTGTCGGCTCGCGACGGAGGCCGAAGCGCGGCGCCATCGCCTCCCAGCGGTCGCGCACGGACACGGACGGGATGCGGTACGGCAACGCTGCCGACGAGGTCGTCACCCGTGCATGGTACGGGCGACGAGGCCGGCCTGCCGAGTCCTCGATCGGTCCGATCCGTCGATTCGGCCCGCATGGTCGAGGTTCGACCGGGGTGCCCCGCGACACTAAGGTGTGCAGGAACAGGAGGTTCGCGTTGGTCTATTGGTTCCTGCGGTTGTTCGTCGTCGGACCGCTGGTCCGGGTGCTGTTCCGGCCCTGGGTTGAGGGTGCGGAGAACATCCCGGCCTCCGGTCCCGCGGTGGTGGTGAGCAACCACATCTCCGCCGGTGACACGTTCATCCTGCCCGCCATGGTCAACCGCCGGATGACGTTTCCCGCCAAGCGCGAGCTGTTCGAGGGCACCGGCCTGAAGGGTCGCCTCACCGCCCTCTTCTTGAGGGCCATCGGTCAGCTGCCGATGGACCGGTCCGGTGGGCGCGCCAGCGCGACCAGTATGGATCCGGTGCTGTCGGTGCTGGAGGAAGGGAAGCTGCTCGGCATCTATCCCGAGGGCACCCGCTCGCCGGACGGCCGGCTCTACAAGGGCAAGACCGGAGTCGCCCGACTGGTGCTGAAGGCCGGGGTGCCGGTCATCCCGGTGGCGATGATCAACACCCAGTTCGTGCAGTCCCGCATCCCCGGGATCAAGACGGTGCGACGGCCGGGGATCCGGATCGGTCGGCCGCTGGACTTCAGCCAGTACGCGGGTGCGGGCAACAACCGTGACGTGCTGCGTTACGTCACCGACGAGATCATGTACGCCGTGATGAAGCTGTCCGGACAGACCTACGTCGACGCGTACGGCAGCTCGGTCAAGGAGGCGCTGGAGAAGGGCCGCGAGTTCTCGGTCCGGGTGCTCGACCGGCCCGGCACCGGCATCGCTCCGCCATCGATGCCGTTGCCCGAACCCGCGGCCACCCCCAAGGAGCGGGCCGCACAGGCGGGGACCCCGAGCACCGATCCCGCGGACCTTCCACCGGCGGTAGGCGAGGGAACGCGATGAGCGAGGAACTCGTGACCATCGAGCCGGAGTCGGGTGGCAACGGTCGCGGCATCTACTGGGTGCTGAAGAACGTGTTGCTCGGCCCGCCCGTGCGCAAGGTGTTCCGCCCGGTGGCCGACGGTGTGGAGAACGTTCCGCGGACCGGAGCGGCGATCTTGGCCAGCAACCACCTGTCGTACGCGGACTGGGTGTTCATGCCGCTGGTGCTGGACCGGCGCGTCACCTTCGTGGCGAAGTCGGATTACTTCACCGGGGTCGGGATCAAAGGGTGGACCCAGAAGCGCTTCTTCGCCGGAACCGGTCAGGTGCCGATCGACCGCAGCGGCGGCCGCGCGTCGGAAGGCGCTCTCCGGGCAGGGCTGAAGGTGCTGCAGCGTGGTGAGCTGTTCGGCATCTACCCGGAGGGCACCCGCAGTCACGACGGCCGGCTGTACAAGGGCCGGACCGGTGTGGCCCGACTCGCGCTGGAGGCCGGGGTACCGGTCATCCCCACCGCCGTGATCGGGACGGACGTGATCGCCCCGCCCGGCAAGATCGTCAGCCGGATCGTCAGCCCGACGATCAAGTTCGGCACCCCGCTGGACTTCTCCCGCTACTCAGGCATGAGCGAGGACCGGTTCATCCTGCGCTCGATCACCGACGAGATCATGTACGCGATCATGGAGTTGTCCGGTCAGGAGTATGTCGACCTCTACGCCCCGACCGCCAAGGCGCAGGCCGCGGCCGAGGCCAAGCGGGCCGAGGAGGACGAGGTCTCGCCACAGGCCTGACGGCTGGGTCCGCAGACCCGTCCGGGGCGTCCGGGGGCCCAGCTGCGTCCGCGCGGTGAATATCGCGGCCGGCTTCGCGGGCGGGCGTCTAGAGTTTCTGCGTGCCCGAGGTCCCCACCGTCCCGTCCCTGGATCAGCTGCACGCGCTCAACCCGCTCCAGCAGCCGACGTACGAGGACGCCGCCGAAGTGGCGCAGGTCATCGAGCGGCTCCGCAGGCTGCCGCCCCTGGTCTTCGCCGCCGAGTGCGACAAGCTGCGGACGAAGATGGCCAGCGTCGCCGCCGGTGAGGCGTTCCTGCTGCAGGGCGGGGACTGCGCCGAGACGTTCGACGGAGTGACCGCGTCGAACATCCAGAACAAGCTGCGCACGCTGTTGTCGATGGCCGTCGTGCTGACCTATGCGGCGCAGGTGCCGATCGTCAAGGTCGGCCGGATGGCCGGTCAGTACGCCAAGCCGCGCAGCTCGGCGGTCGAGACCCGCGACGGCGTGACGCTGCCGGCGTACCGCGGTGACGCCGTGAACGGGTTCGACTTCACCCCCGCCTCGCGCCGGCCCGATCCGCATCGCCTGCTCGGGGTCTACAACGCGTCGTCGGCGACACTGAACCTGACTCGCGCCTTCGTCACCGGTGGGTTCGCCCATCTGCGCAGCGTGCACACCTGGAATGCCGACTTCGTGAAGAACTCCGCGGCCGGGGTGCAGTACCAGAACCTGGCCTCCGAGATCGATCGCGCGCTCGCGTTCATGGTGGCTTGCGGGATCGACGACAGCGTGTTCGGAACCGTCGACTTCTTCTCCAGCCACGAGGCGTTGGTGCTGGAGTACGAGCACGCGCTGACCCGCATCGACTCGCGCACCGCGCTGCCGTACAACACCTCCGGCCACTTCCTGTGGATCGGCGAGCGCACCCGGCAGCTGGACGGTGCTCACGTCGAGCTGCTGCGGCACGTCCGCAATCCGCTCGGCGTCAAGCTCGGCCCGACCACCACCGCCGACACCGCGCTGGAGCTCGCCGACCGGCTGGATCCCGATCACGAGGCTGGACGGATCACGTTCATCACCCGGATGGGTGCGGGCCGGATCCGCGAGGTCTTGCCCGAGGTGGTCGCCAAGGTGACCGCCAGCGGCCGGCAAGTGGCGTGGGTGTGCGACCCCATGCACGGCAACACGTTCGAGGCGCGCAACGGATACAAGACCCGCGCCTTCTCCGATGTGATGGCCGAACTCAACGGGTTCTTCGACGTGCACGAGGAGCTCGGCACTTGGCCGGGTGGCGTCCACGTGGAGCTGACCGGCGACGACGTCACCGAATGCGTGGGCGGATCGGACGATCTTGTCGAGGCCGACCTGGTGAACCGGTACGAGACCCTCTGCGATCCGCGGCTCAACCGGAACCAGTCGCTCGAGCTGGCGTTCCTCGTCGCCGAGCGGCTGACCACGGGGCGGATCAAGCGCGCCAACCCGGTTCAGTCGTACGTGCCCGTTTCCCTGTGAATCTGATCCGATCGCGCACGCGGCGTCCCCCGGGGTTCCGCTCGAGTCGTCGCTCGATCGGGTGACGAGAAGCGCCGGTAGCGAACCCATAGTTCATCTGACACGCGTGAAACGCTTGTTATGGGCGCCTGCGTCACAAGCGAGACTCGTCCATCCGGCGATCGCCGGCAGCAGGTTGCGAGTCGGGGCGTAGTGGCCTGACAGCATGTCGGAGTCTGGACCGACGGGCTTCGCTCCGGCTGTGTATGGAGAGGTTGTCGGAGCGATGGGGCGATCCGTAGAGGTGCGAGCTCTCACCATGCCACTGCGGCATGCCGCTGCCGGATGAGACTCTCACCGCCTGCGGCGGCTGCGGCGGGAGGCACTGAGCTCGAGGGTCCAGCTGAAGCGGCCGTCGGTGCCGAGCCGGGCGGCCTCGCGGGGCGCGGCGGTGCTGAGATCCGCGGTGCGGCCCATCATCGGCTCGATCCCGATCGAGCGGTACGGCGCGGAGGGCGGCCAGCCACCGAGGTTGCGCCACAGCAGCAGCGAGCAGGGGTTCGGGCCGGGGCCGGCGGACCAGCGCAGCCGCAGCGCGTCGGCGCCGTCCACGACGGTCACCGCGTGACACCCGGGTAGCACCGCACAGATCGCTGACCCGTCGTCGGGTCCAAGGCGATCCAGCCCGCTGGGCCAGGGCCGGCGGGGATCGGCGACATCCAGTACGACGGCCTCCCGCACTCCGCGGGTGTGCACTCGCGCCGAGGGCCCGAGGTCCAGCAGCAGGTGCACGGCGTGCAGAATCGCGGTGCCGGGCACTCCGGTCACGGTGTAGTCGACCCGCAGGGTGCCCTCGCCGTCGCTCACCGCACGTTCCAGCCGACCGGTGCCGGGCACCTCCACGGCGTCGCCATCGTTCGCGGGGGTCCAGGCTCGTGTCCAGGCGTCGCCGTGGTCAGGGGCGCCGCGGATCGTGGGGAAGCACTCCTCGCCGCCGCCGGCGTCCACGAAAGCCCCGCCGGGACGCACGACCTCACGTTCCCGCTGCACCCGCGGATCCGGGTTCGACCACAGCCACTCCCGGTCAGCACCGACCAGGGAGGTCCATCGGCCACCGTGACGGGCGTCCGTCCGGCAGGACAACTGAACCGGCCGCCAACCGTCGTCAGTCACCCCAGTGGCTCGAGCATGACGACGTCGGCGTCCGCGGCGAGCCTGAACGGTACCGCCATCCCGGATCGAAGCTCGGCACCGCTGACCTCGCGGTCCGCCCCGCAGATCCGGTAGCGACGGTTCAGCTCTGGCGTTCGAAGTCCGATGGAGACCGGGTTCGGCCGGTCGGAGCGGGCGTAGACCAGCAGCACGATCTGTTGGGCGGTGGCGTACTCGACGGCGTAGACCGGGTCCGACGGCCGGCCGTGCGGCTCGACCCGGCCCGTGTGGACGGTGGTCCGGATGGCCCGGTAGAGCGCCACCAGGCTCGCAGCCCGGCGCTGCTCGTCCTCGCCCCAACCCAACAGGTCCGAGCCGATGCCGAACACGCCGCCCATGGCGACCAGGAACCGGAACTCCAGACTGGCCGGCTCGCGGTCGACGTGGTCGGCCTCGTCGGTGACCCAGGAGCTCATCACGTGCGGGGCGTACGCGGACAGGAAGCCGTGCTGGATCGCCAGCCGGTCCCGGGGGCCGGTCTCGTCGCTGGTCCAGACTACGTCGCTGAGCGCGAGCACAGCCAGGTCGATCCGGCCGCCACCCCCGCTGCACGCCTCGACGGTGACGTGCGGGTACTCGGTCCGGATCATGCGCAGCACTCGGTGATATCCGGATGCGTGCTGCACCGCCCACTGCCGCCCGTACGGGTCGCCGGGACGGCCGCCGTCGCTGATCGGGCGGTTCATGTCCCACTTCAGGTACGTGATCCGAGGATCGGCGAGCAACCGGCGCAGCCAGTCCTCGGTCCAGTCGAGTACCTCGGGCCGCCCGAAGTCCAGGACGTATTGGTTGCGGACTGTTACCAGCGGACGGTCCCCCGCCCGGTAGACCCAGTCCGGATGCGACTTGAGGATCTCGGCGTCCGGGCTCACCGCCTCGGGCTCGACCCAGATGCCGAATCGCATGCCCCGCTCGACAACCCCGGCGACCAGCGGCTCCAGTCCGTCGGGAAACGCCTTCACCTTGGGCCACCAGTCGCCCAGACCGTGCCGGTCGTCGTCGCGGCCGGCGAACCAGCCGTCGTCGACCACGAACACCTCGACCCCGAGCCGTGCGGCCCGGTCGGCGAGTGCCAGCTGGTGACCGGGGCGTACATCGAAGGTCGTGGCGTACCAGGAGTTGTAGACGATCGGGCGGTGCTGCTCGCCGAGATCGCGAGTCAGCTGTCCACGCTGGTAGTCGTGCCAGCGGCGCCGGATCCCGTCGCCGCCGTCAGGTGCGAAGACGCCGAGGGTGGCCGGACTGGTGAATTCCTCGCCCGCAGCCAGCCGGATCACGCAGGACTCGTCGTCGACCCCGCCGGACACCCGGACCCGGTCACGGAAGGGCACCGCGTCCACGAGCATCCGCCACGACCCGCTCCAGGCCAGCGCGATCCCGTACGTCGGCCCGGCCGGACCATGGATGGGGCTGAGCCGGACCACGGGCGCGTACGTGTGCGACGTGATGCCCTGCCGGCTGCCGATCGTGAATTCCCCGGCTGGGAGGTCTATCCGCTGCGGGGAGAACTCCCGCGCCCACGCGCCCGCCAGGGCGTCGATGCGTGCCCCGGGCCCGATCGGGAGCTCCCAGGCCGGCCCGAAGGCACGGGTCAGCCACAGCTCCGCGGTCCCGGTGTTGGCCAGGCGCACCTGTTTGCTGACCACGTCGTGGTCGCGCGACGTCTCGATCCGGAGGGTGACCGCGAGCCGGCCGGTGCTGTCCACCGCCGACGCCTCGAACCGGGTCCGCGGCCCGTCCGTTGTCACGTGCACGCGCTCCGGCGGCCACTGGAGCCGGACCCCGACCAGGCCGTTGCCGTGGTCGACGACGAGATCGGCGCCCCGCACCTGCCGGGTGCCGAGCGCGGAGAATTCCGACGGCAGGCGGTCGGGCCCGGTCTCGAAGCCGGCCTCCCGGCTCGGCTGCCAGCCCGCCGCCGGGTGGTCGGACCAGTCCTGCAGCACCGGGCCACCGCCGTCCGGGGCGAGGTCGACGACGTAACGGCTGGTCGCGGTGGGCAGCACCCAGCTCACTTGCTCGCCCCCACGAGCAGGCCCGAGACGAAGTGGCGCTGGAAGGCGAAGAACACGACCGTGGTCGGGACCGCGGCGATCAGCGCTCCGGCGGCCACCACGTTCCAGGAGGTGGTGTAGCCGCCCTGCAGGTTGAGCAGGGCTGCGGTGATC
>DASTGF010000255.1:0-2136 GCA_035719255.1 Microlunatus sp.
GTCGCCTTCAGCGAGGTCACCGTCAGGCACCAGCCGCCGGCGATCGATCCGGCGTCACCACTGGCATCGTCCATCACCCACAAACTCCAGGTGCCGTTGGCGCTGCCGCCGTTGAAGGTCGCGAGCGCGCTGGCCCCGCTCAGTGTCGGGGCGGGAGCGTCGAACGGGTCAGACTGGTTGTCCGGATCTAGGTCGGTGGGCCGAAAGGCGCCGCTGACCACCGGGGAAGGGACCCCCTCGGAAGCGGAGTCGTCGAAGGTCACTGTCAGGTCATTGACCGGATTCTGGCCGCCTGCGTCGCTCAGCAGAATGAGGTTCGTTGTCGGCGTCGGGCCCGACAACAGGATGTCGAAGTCGATGGGGGCCGAGTGGGTCAACCCCTTTAGAGTGGCCGTGACCTTCATCACTTGCCCGTCGAGGCCTGCGACAAAGATGTTCGACGGATATGGTGAGGCCGCGCCCTTCAGCGTTCCCGGCCCGGTGATCGGCCCGTTGTTGCAGTAGGTGTGGTCGGTCACCACGGTCGCGTTGTCAACACGCTGGCTGAGAGTGCCGTTGCTGCCAAGGAAGCCCGTCGCCCCGCTGTAAGTAGCCTGGATCAAGTGCGTCCCTTCGGACAGCGCCGACGTCGGGGGCAGACTCGCATTGCCCGACGAGTCGAGCGGTACAGCGCCACCCAGACTTATGCCATCGCTGGTGAACTCCACTGTGCCGCTCGTCACCGCGCTGCCGCCCGCGCGGACCGCGGCGCTAAACGTCACGGGAGTCCCTGTCGTAGAGGTTGGATCGGACGACGAAACCGCCGTAGTGGTGGTGACCGCGGACACCTCGGTGGTGATCGTCAAGCTCCATCCGCCGGCCATCTGGCCGATATCGCCACTGGTGTCATCGACGATGTACAGCGCCCAGGTGCCGTTCGCTCTAGACAAGCCCGTGAACGCACCCCCAAGCGTGGTCTGGTTAGACGGCGTCGGCGCTGGCGATGGGAAGGAGTCGGGCGGTGAGACGTTGTTGTTCGTCGGCTTGTATGAGCCGGAAGGAATTCCGCCCGGCGAGTTGGGCACGGTTGACTGCGCGGCATCGTCAAACGTCAAAGTCGTATTGTCGGCCTCAGAGAAGCTGTTGGCGTCGGAAGCGTCGGAGAACACCACCAGGTTGTCGCCTGTCGGAGCAACCACCATGGCGTCGATGTCGTTTGCGGTCGGATGCGTCAGGTTGTGGAAAGTGACCGTCACTTTGCTCACAGCTCCCGTCATGCCCGCTACGGTAATTTCAGATGGGTACGGGCTCGCCGGCCCGGGCGGGTACGGCTCCGTCCGCACACTCGGGATGGAAATGGATGTGGTGTTGCTGAAGGTTGACGGGCCGTCGGCCCGCGCACTGCCAGGGCTGGTGAGCACAACCCAGACGCCCGCCAGCAGGAATGCGGTCAGCAGGGCGAGCGCGCGGCGTTGCCGCAGGACCCGCGCATGTCGGGCGGACGCTCTCATCCGCAGACTCCCCCCGCGGAGCCGCTCACCTGATCGGGGGTTCTCAGGGACTAGCGCAGGCTCCGCCGTCACGGCACACTATGTCGAGTTCCGGCCGAAATGGCTAGGTCTGGCGAAGCCATTCCGCACCGCGACACCTCGAAATCCCACAACCGCAGGAGGTACGTCGTGGACCCGTTCATCGGTGAGCTCAGGCTGTTCGGCTTCAATTTCGCCCCGAGAGGCTGGGCGCTGGCTCAGGGACAGATCCTGCCGATCGCCCAGTACACTGCCCTGTTCTCCCTGCTCGGCACCACGTACGGCGGCAACGGTCAGACGAACTTCGCCCTGCCGGACCTGCGCGGCCGCGCGCCGATCTCCTTCGGTCAGGGTCCCGGCCTGTCGGCGTACGACCAGGGCCAGGTGGCCGGTCAGGAGCAGGTGACACTGATCGGCACCCAGATCCCGGCCCATAACCACACGGTCGGCGCATCCTCGTCGGCGACCAGCAAGAACCCGGCGGACTCGTTCCCCGCGTTCACGGCCGCCGCATCGTCGTACGGCTCGACCGCGGACCTCACCATGAATGCCGCCATGGTCAGTGGCGGCGGCGGCAACCAGCCGCACGACAACATGCAGCCCTATCTCGTCCTCAACTGGTGCATCG
>DASTGF010000256.1:0-9118 GCA_035719255.1 Microlunatus sp.
GACCGGTTCGATGGCGAGCTTCACCTCTCGCGCGGCGGCGTAGTCCGCCAGCTCGGCGAAGACCGGGTGCGCCGCGCGATATCGGGGCTCCATCCAGTCCTGCAGCGCATCGGACCAGATCGGCTCGTCGAGGTCGGTGAGCGGGAAGACGCCGTACGGATACAGAAACGGCCCTGACATGATCGAGGCGCCGCCCAGGACCCGCGTGATGTCGACCCTCGACTGGAGATAGGACAGGGCCTCCCGGCGCTGGGTCTCATACGGTGAGGTCGGATCGAAGGTCCGCGTGGTGCCGACGTTGGTCGTGAACTTGGCCTCCTGCAGGCCCGCCGCGTCGAATGCCTTCTTCAGCCGGACGTAGCTCTCGACCTCGTGTCGGTGATCGACGGCGCCTGGCTGGGGGGCGATGTGCACGTCGAAGCCGTCGTAGCCCATATCGGTGAGGGCCTTGAGGTGATCGATGAGGATTCGTGTGTAGCTGGTGTCATCGGGCCGTAGGTCGGCGGTGAACATGAAGAAGCTGAAGTAGATCTCGCGCCCAGGTAGTGCGCTCATGTCGGGTTCCTCTCGTGCTCTGGCTGACTGCGGTTCACCATCCGAGTACCTCGCGCAGATAGCTGCGGGCCTTGAGTGCGTACTCCAGCGGCGTCGCCTTGGCTGGGTCCTGCTCGGCCTCCACGACCAGCCAGCCCACGTAACCGCTGTCGGCGATCGTCTGCAGAATGGGGACGAAGTCGATGGATCCGTCGCCCGGGACGGTGAACACGCCCGCCTCGATGGCTTCCTGGAAGGACAGGGCCTCCTCGTGCACCCGGGCCACCACGTCGGGTCGGATGTCCTTCAGATGGACGTGGCCGATCCGGTCGGCGTAGGCGGCGGCGAGCTCCAGGGGATCCACCCCGGCGAACTTCGCGTGCCCCGTGTCCAGACACAGGTGCACGGCGTCCGGGTCGGTTCCGGCCATCAGCCGGTCGGTCTCCTCCCGGTACATCACCCCGGTACCCATGTGGTGGTGGTAGGAGAGCCGCATGCCCTCGTCCGCGGCGATCGCGCCGATCTTGTTCAGCCCGATGCACAGGGCGTCCCACTGGGCGTCGTCGAAGGTCGGCTTGTTGGGGAAGACGGCGACGGGCAGGGGATGGACGGCGCCGCCGAGCTCGGCGACGACCATCTCCCGACCGCCGACCGCCTTGATGAACTCCAGCGATGCATGGAAGTTCCGCAGCGTGGCCGCATCCATGTCCTTGATCGTGAAGTACGTACTGGTCCAGGGCTCCTCCACCACCAGCCCGCGCAGCCCCATCGCGTTCTTGAGGGTGGTCGTATCGGTCGGGTACTTGTGGCCGACGCTGGAGCCTTCGAAGCCGGCCAGTGCCATCTCACTGATGCACTGCTCGAACGGGATGCCGATGTCGATGCTCGGGAAGTCGTCGTTCCACCACAGCGTCGGGGTCACACCCAACCGCACCTTGTCGCGGTCGATGTCGACGGGAACACTCATCGGGTCCTCCTGGGACGGTCGGGAGCTGGGGTAGGGGTGGGAGTCGTGTCATGGTCCGGCTCGGGTCCGGGGCCGTGCGAGGCGCCGCTGGCGGATCGCCGGAACTGCTCGATCAGCGCGACCGATCGCAGCACCTCGGCCACGCTCCAGGCCTGGGCGATGCACCCGACCGGCGTGAACGGCGGGTCGCCGGAAAAGATCTCGCTGATCGTTCCCAATCCGGCCGAGGCCAGATGATCACCGAAGGGCATGAGCAGGTCGAACGCCGCGTCCGGGTCACCGAACACCCGAAGATGGGCCTCGACCAAGGGCCCGATCAGCCAGGCCCAGACCGTGCCCTGGTGGTATGCGGCGTCGCGATGAGCCTGATCACCGCCGTAGAAGCCGACGTAGGCCGCGTCGGTCCTGGCCAGCGAGCGCACGCCCCGGGACGTGAGCAGGGCGTGCGCGCAGGCGTCGACCACCGATCGTTGCTGATCACCAGTCAGCAGCGCTGCCGGCAACGACACGGCGAGCAGCTGGTTCGGTCTGAGCGCCGGATCGTCGCCCTGAGGGGAGTCCAGCACATCGAAGCAGTAGCCGGTGGCCCGATTGAAGAACCGGGCGAAGCCCTGGGCGGTGATCGCGGCCTGCCCGCGGTAGGCGCTGCCGTCCTCACCGAGCTGGGCGGCGAACCCGTCCATCGCGACCAACGCGTTGTACCACAGGGCATTGACCTCGACCGGCTTGCCGATGCGCGGGGTGATCACGCGGCCGTCGACGATCGCATCCATCCAGGTCAGTTGCACGCCATCGGTGCCGCCGGCCAGCAGCCCGTCGGCCGGATCGACTTTGATGTTGTAGCGGGTGCCCTTGAGATGCCAGGCCACGATGTCGGTCAGGGTGGGCCAGAGCTCACGCAGCAGGTCGAGATCCCGGGTCGCCACAACGTAGGAGCGAATGGCCTGGAAGTACCACAGCGTAGCGTCGATGGTGTTGTAGACGGGGGCAGCCGCACCGTCGGGAAATCGGTTGGGCAGCATTCCGTCGCTTACGAAGGTGGCGAAGGCGCGCAGGATGGATGCTGCGACCGCGGGGCGACCAGTCACCAAAGTCAAGCCAGGCAGGCTGATCATGGTGTCGCGGCCCCAGTCCTCGAACCAGTGGTAGCCGGCGATCACGCTCATGCCATCCGGTCGACCGGGCGTCGGTCGGGTCACGACGAACTGATCGGCCGCCAGCACCAGGCGTTCGACCCACGCCGGTAGTGGAGCGTCCGCGCTGGCCCGGTTCCCGCGCCAGGCAGCCACGGTGGCCGCGTCGCGGCTTCGTCGCTGGGACAATGCGTCGGGATCGATCGCCGGAGCCTGCTCGGCACTGGCCAAGATCAGCACTGTCTGGCCGGGCGCAAGGCTGGCGGTGAAGGTACCCGCGTGCACATGGGAGTCCGCGTCGCCGAGCCCCCGGAGCGTCTCGGCCGGCAGCAGATAGTCCTGGTAGAGCTCGGCGGCGGTGGTCGGCTCGCCGGAGTCGATGAGAATGGTCAACGGCAGGTTGTCGGCGCCACCGGAGATGATCTGCAGGCCGCCGGGCACCGCGGTGACATCGGCCGGCCAGGCGACCTGTCCGGTGTTGTGGAACACCCGGTTGTCCACGATGGCCGACAGCGACAGCTCGAGCGGGGCGCCGCTTCGTACGAGGGTGTAGGCCACATACGTGGTGTTCGCGCCCTGCTGCATCCAGACCCGCTTCTCCAGCACGGCGTCGGCCACGGTGTAACGCCAGACCGGGACCGAGCCCTCGAGCTCGAAGCTCTCCAGTTGGATGTGACCGGTCGGCGCCACCGCGCCCGACGTCCAGCGGTTGGTGGCCAGCTCGACGGTCTCACCTCGGTACCTGACGGTCTCATCGAGCTTCACCAGCATCAGTCGACGGTCGACCGGAGGGCGGCGCGCGGCGACCAGCAGACCGTGGTACCCGCGGCTGATCGAGCCTGCAACCGTTCCCGAACCATAGCCTCCGATACCGTTGGTGACCAGCCACTCCAGGTTCTCGGCGTCGGCGAGCACACCGGTCGTCTCGCGTCCGAACCGAATCGGCGCGGCAGCGGCGGCGGCGGCGGTGGTCGTCATGGTCGGGGTGTGGTCTCGGATGCGTTCAGCTCAGCGTCGGGATCTGTGGTGGTGTGGCCCACGACCCGAACCCGGGTGCCTTGGCCCCTGACGGGTTCGCGCCGATCGAGGGCCACAGCAGAGCCTCGACGTATCCCGAAGGGGTCACCGTGAAGGTGGTGTTCTTCGGAAGGGCGCCGTAGCGATCGGTCCAGGCCTTGGGTAACTCGTACCAGATGCCGACGTACCAGAGCTTGATGATGTTGCGGGCGACGGGCCCGACGTGCGGGTCGCTGAACACCTCCCGCCGCAGTCGGACGACCCGGTCGGCCGGCCCGTCAGCCTCGGCGATGGCGAGTTCGTAACGGTCGAGCAGTTCGTCGACGACTGGGCCGCCGACGATATCGCGCACCGCCTGTGCGTACTGTTCGGCGACGCCGGTGCCCTGCAGTTCGAAGATCGAGTAGGCGGTCACCTCGGCGGAGAATGCCATGAACCGCTCGACATCCGTGCTCACGGCGTCACCGCCGCCGGAACCGTGGCCACCTCGAAGGTCGGCGCAGCGTTGAGGCCCGGCGAACCAGGGATCGGGTTGTGGATGAGACGGGTCATCTGATCACGGATCCTGAACATCTCGACCACGGCGTCGTGCAGCAGTGCCGGCTGACCGGTGTAGGCCCGGGTCAGGAGTTCGAGGAAGTGTGCGTAGCTCGTGTTGAAGCTGACGGCGGCCTCGTGCAGTTCCGAATCCGGTGGGTAATCGGCCAGCTTGGCATCGATCTTGACCGGGAACGCCGAGTCCCAGTCGACATCGGTCGGTGGTCCGGTCGGCGACCCCGGCTCGTCGTCGCCTTGGTAGTAACGACCGAGCTTCAGTTGCTCGAAGCGGTAGTAGTGCGCGAGTTCGTGCTCGGTGTCGTAGATGCCGCCGCCGAAGCCCTCACCCTGCTCCGCGATCAGGTCGATCGCCGCCTTGGCGCTGGCCAGATCGGTCACGGGCACGACCGTGCCGCCGCCGGAATAGAAGTATTCCGGGGTCACCTGCCGAGCGGCATCGCCGCTGAAGAGGCTGTCTCCCATCTCGGCATGGAGCCGGCGGATGCCCGACCAGATCTCGAGGTAGAACTCACCGATGCTGTAGAACTGCAGCTGCGGTTGCATGGGGCTGACCCCGAGCATGTTGTGCCGGGGGCGTCCGCGGTTCTGCAGCCGCGACGCCGCGTCCGGAGCCTTGCGGGGCCGTTCGATCTTGAGGAAGGTGTCCAACGCCGCTTCGGAGAATCGCTGCCGGCTGACCTGGAAGTCGGTTTCTCCGTCGGGCAGATAGGCGGGGTAGTCCGGGACGAATCCTTGGCAGGTCAGGTCCGGGCTTCCTCCGACCGCGTTGAGCACGTTGGCCGCCAGGGTGAGGTGCAGCATCTCCTCGACCACCGTAACGCGCAGGATGTGGAAGGCGTCGCTGTTGGTACCGGGCCGGATGGAGTACAGCGCGGTCAGGTAGGGCGGGATGGTGGCGTGTTCCAGACGCATGGCATGCACGAGATAGGCGTGCAACTGCTCGCGCGTGGTGATGCTCGCTGAGGTCATGGTGATCTCCGTGTCCTGCTCGGTCTCAGGCGGGCGGGGGCTCGTGCCGCAGCCGTTTGGCGATCTTGTCGCCGCTGCGCAGGCACAGGGCTGCCAAAGTCAGGGTCACGTTGGAGGTGGCGACGCTGGGCATGCTGCCTCCGCCGCACAAGTAGAGGTTCTCGTGATCCCACGAGCGCTGGTCGACGTCGACCACCGAGTCCGCTGCGGAGGTGCCCATGATGTGGGTCCCGGCCAGGTGATTACCGCCGCGGATGACGTATCCCTCACCCTCGTGGGTGACGAAGGCCGGATCGGCCGGATCGTAGAACGTGTGGTCCGCGGCCCCCAGGCGCTGGAACAGGTGTCGCGCGAACTGCCGCGCGTACTGGACGCCGCGCATCGTGTACTCGGGAACGGCGTAGGAGATGACCGGTCGCATGTTTCCCAGGACGTCGGTATAGCCGGGATCAACCGTCACCCGATTGCTCGGGCTGGGTGGCACGTCGATCATGAAGGCGAGCAGCAGCTGGCGGCTGAGCCGGTCGGGCAGGGCCGTCCGTAGCGCCTTGCCGAACAGGTTCTCGTCCTCGACCATGCTCACCAGGTCGGTGTACGGGGCACCGGTGGCCCAGCCCCAGCCGTCGTTGTGGATGTCCACCGCGAACGCGGCTTGATTCCGGCGAAATGATCCGCCCCGCAGATCGACGATGCCGCCGGTGCAGTTGGTTCCGCGATATGTCCCGGCGATCTCGGGCAGCAGCGCCCAGTTCAACAGGTACGCGTGATCCATCAGATTGCGGCCTACCAACCCGCAGGAGCTGGGCAGACCCGAGGCCAGCATCAGCCGGGCGTTCTCGATGGCGCTGCAGGCCAAGACATAGACCCGGCCCCTCATCGTCCACGTGCGGTGTCGCGGCGAGCCCGGATCGCTGTAGTGCTGGACCTGGATCCCGCTGACCTGGCCGGTCGCGGACTCGATCAGCACCTTGGAGGCGACGGTCTGGGTCAGCAGGTCGACGTTGCCCCGTTCGAGGGCCTTCGACAGCGTCTTGATCGAGTGGTACTTGGACTGGACCGGGCAGATCGGCACGCAGTTGTTGTTGCCCTGACAGCGTTGGCCTTGCTCGACCTGACTGGTGCTGATGGCACCGATCGGTCGGTAGCCCTTGCCGCCGTCGTACGCCGGGTTCGGAATGCCGTTGCGAGCCTGGGGAAAGGCGCGGACCTTGAGTGGATACCGCTCTCCGCCGAGCTCGACGAAACCACCGTCGAGGCCGGCGGCGACCTGCTGGTCCAGGTAGGACAGCGGAAGCTCCTGCATCGGATACACGTAGCCGGGCTCGAAATGCACATCGAGAAACTCCTGCGTGCGCACATCCGCCGACACTCCGAACTCCCGTTCGGCCCGAACGTAGTACGGCATCAGGTCGTCATAGCTGATCGGCCAATCCCGGCCGATGCCGTAGCGGCTGTGGACGTCGAAGTCCTCTGGGAGCATCCGCGGCACCTTGGCCTCCCAGTGCATGCTGGTGCCGCCGAGCACGCGGGTGTAGGTCGTGTCGGTCGCCATCGGCCCGTTCTGGACCAGATACCCTCCGGTGTCGGGCTGACCTGGCCAGATTCTGCGCACGTCGCTGCCGCGGGGCATCGGCGAGTTGGGATTGACGGGGTAGGGCGACTGGTTGTCCTTGGCCGCCGTGGCGTAGAACTGTTCGAGATATCCCTCGTATCCCTGCAACGTGTGGTCCTCGCCGAGACCTCCCTCGAGGACGAGGACGTGGTGGCCGGCGCTGCTCAGGGTGTCGGCAACGATCGAGCCGCTGATCCCGCCCCCGACGATGACGGCGTCATAGACGATGTCTGCGGCGGTGGCGTGAGCGACACGCGTTGTCGCTCCGACAGGGAAGATCACCGAGTCACCTCGGTCATGTGCATCGTGGGCATGGACTACCTCTGTGGAAAAAGACTGTGGCTTAGTCCCCCGAGGCGTTCACGGCATTCTTGGTATCGCCCGTCGGCGTGGTCATGATCGTGTGCTCTTGCTTGTCGTGTCGCCGATCGGCGGCGGCACGTGATTCAACCAGCACCTTCGGCGCCGGCGTCTTGCAGGTGACGCTGAAGACTCTCGGCGCACGCTGCAGACGTAGTTTCGCATGTCGCCCTCGACCCGGCAAGGGATCGTGGCGAGGTTTCATCCTCGCCGACATGCCTTAGCGCGATGGCGATTGAAAATGCAACGGAATGGGTCTGTGCCGGGCCGTGTGACGTTTTGATGACGCGTTGGTGGGGCCCTCGACAGCACACGGGAATGCGTGCAAACGTACCGTTCGTGGAATTGGTGGACGCGACGACGATGCCGGCGGATCGACCGCCGATCGATGGTGGGGTTTCGACCGGTCAGCTCAAGGTCGATCCGGTCAACGGCGGCACCAGGGCGTTGACCGGGGTCGCCACCCTCCCTGCCGCGCGGGCCGATCTGGCCTACGACGCTGTGGACTTCGGCCAGATCGCCCAGCACATGTACGCCCTGATGATCAGGAACATCTCGAGCGACGGCTTCCCCTTCACCGACTCGACCCACATCCTGGTCTCTCGACCAGGATGTGTGATCGCCGCACCCTCCTATCCCGCGAATGCCCCAGGAATCAGCCAGGACTATGTCTTCAACTGGGTGCGTGATGCCGCGATCACCGCCACCGAGTTGGTGGTGGCGATACCGCCACGACCCGATGAGCCGAACCAGGCGCTGGACGATTATGTGACCTTCGCCGACGTGTGTCAGCGTAACGCCGAACCCACCGCGGGCCACGCCTGCTTCACGATCGACGGTCGTTCGCGTCCCTGGTCTGAGCAAAACGACGGTCCGGCGATGCAGACCACGGTCATTCTCGCGGCGTTCGGCAAGCTTTCACCGGACGTTCAGGTGGTCGCCAAAGACCTGATCGCCCGCAATCTGGAATTTCTGTTGTCGGTCTATCAAGACCAGACCACGAACTTATGGGAAGAGCACATCGCATATTCCTTCTTCGCTCGCTCCGTCCAGCTGCGTTGTTTCCGGGAAATCGCTGCGAATACGCTCGGAATTCCGGTCCCCGACGGTGTTGCCGCCGCCATCGCCTGGCTCGAGACTGCTCTCGACGCGCACTGGAACGGCACCATCTACGCGACGATGATCGGGGGCGCAGCACCCGGGGATGCCCATCAGTCGGCCGTGCCAGCGGGCTACGACCCAAACATCGACATCGTGCAGGCCGCCGTGTACGGCGCGGTGAGCGTCACCGACACCAAGGTGCTGGCCACCGCTGCTCAGTTGCTGGAGAACTGGGCGGATGCGGCCTCGCCGGAGGTCTACCCCATCAACCTGACCGACGCCGCCCTCGGTCGCGGTCCGATGCTCGGGCGCTACCCGGGCGACCTGTACGACGGCGGCTCGAACAGCCTGGGTGACCACCCGTGGGCCCTGTGTACGGCGAACTTCGCCGAGCTGTATTTCATGCTCGCCTCCGACATCGAGCGTTCGGGCACGCTGCCTGTGGACGACCTGTCGGGTCCGTTCTTCGCGAGGCTCCAGATCGATGCCGCCACGGCGCCGGCCGAAGCCGTCGGCGCACTGCGGGCCGCGGGCGAGGCCATGCTGCACGCGATCGTCTATCACAGTGATCACCTGGAGCTCAGTGAGCAGTTCGACGGAAGCTCCGGCTATGAGAAGAGTGTCCGCGACCTCACCTGGAGCTACGCCGCCTTCTTGTCCGCCGTTCGGGCGCGGACCGGAAAGTCGGTCTACGGCTGACCCGACTCTCGTCGACCGGTGCCGACGACTCCATCCCGACGCCCGCCTCTCCGATCTGCGTAGGCGCCGTGCCGACCTGGATGCCGAGATCGCCGCCGTCGAGTCCGGCGAGGTTGCTGTGCTGGATCCGACGGGCGTGCGCGACCGCTACCAGCAGCTCTCCGCGAC
>DASTGF010000257.1:0-2747 GCA_035719255.1 Microlunatus sp.
GTGCCCCTGGGGGTGGGCGTCGCGCTGTTCATCACGCAGTACTCCCCCCGCTGGCTGGCCCGCCCGGCCGCGTCGCTGGTCGACCTGCTCGCGGCGGTCCCCGCGATCGTCTACGGCCTGTGGGGCCTGTGGGTGTTCGGCGGGCACCTGAGCGGCATCCAGCACGTGCTGCAGGACACCCTGGGCTGGTTCCCGCTGTTCTCGGACACCACGGTCAGCGAGGGCGGCACGATCTTCGTCGTCGGCGTCGTGCTGGCGATCATGGTGCTGCCGATCGTCACCGCGATCTCCCGTGAGGTGTTCGCCCAGACGCCGGTCACGCACAAGGAGGCGGCGCTGGCCCTCGGCGCGACCCGCTGGGAGATGATCCGCACCACGGTCCTGCCGTTCGGCCGCCCGGGTGTCATCTCGGCGTCGATGCTCGCGCTCGGCCGGGCGCTCGGCGAGACGGTCGCCGTCCTGATCATCCTGTCCGCGCTCTCCGGCGGGACCGCCTGGTCCTGGTCGATCTTCAACGGCGGCGAGACCTTCGCCTCCAAGATCGCCAACAACGCCGCCGAGTTCGACACCCCGCAGAAGGCGGGGGCGTTCATCGCAGCCGGACTGGTCCTGTTCGTCCTGACCTTCGTCGTCAACGCCATCGCGCGGATCGTCATCGAGCGCCGGAAGGCCTTCACCGAATGAGCACCACGACTGACGCCCCCGCAGCTCCGGCACCGTCGCCGGCGCTGCAGCTCGGCCACAAGTCCCGCGGCCGGGCCTTCCGCAACCAGCTCGCCCGCGTCGTCATGTGGGCGGCGTTCCTGCTCGCCCTGGTGCCGCTGGTGTGGATCCTGTGGACGGTCCTCGCCCGCGGCCTGCACATGCTGCTCGGCGCCGACTGGTGGTCCCACTCCCAGCGCGGCATCACCTCGCGGATGGTCGGCGGCGGCGCCGTGCACGCCATCCAGGGCACGCTCATCCAGGCCGCCGTCACCGCCGTGATCGCGGTGCCGATCGCCGTGATGACCGCGATCTACCTCGTGGAGTACGGCCGCGGCCGGTTCGCCCGGGCGGTCTCGTTCATGGTCGACATCCTCACCGGCATCCCGTCCATCGTCGCGGCGCTGTTCATCTACGCGGTGTGGGTGACGACGTTCGGCTTCCAGCGGGTGGCCTTCGCCGTCTGCCTGGCGCTGGTGCTGCTCATGGTCCCCGTGGTCGTGCGCTCCACCGAGGAGATGCTCAAGCTCGTGCCGAACGAGCTGCGCGAGGCGTCCTACGCCCTCGGCGTGCCGAAGTGGAAGACGATCGTGCGCATCGTGCTCCCCACGGCGTTCTCCGGCATCGTCACCGGCGTGCTGCTCGGCCTGGCCCGCGTCATGGGCGAGACCGCGCCGCTGCTGATCCTCGGCCCGTACACCAAGGAGATCGCGACCGACCTCTTCGGCGGGCTCATGGCGACCCTGCCCACGATGATCAACCAGGACCGCACCGAGAGCCTGCAGCCCGCCCTGGACCGGGTGTGGGGCGCAGCGCTCACGCTGATCCTGCTGGTCCTCGTCCTCAACATCGCCGGCCGTGTCGTGGCGCGGTTCGGCCGCGTGCGCAGCTGAGGCTGCGGGCGCGACCCAGGCACACGGCATACGGAACTGGAGAAGGAAGAACCACTCATGGCCAAGCGAATCGACGTCAAGGACCTCAACGTCTTCTACGGGGACTTCAAGGCGGTCGAGGACGTCACGATGACCGTGGAGCCGCGCTCGGTGACGGCGTTCATCGGCCCGTCCGGCTGCGGCAAGTCGACGTTCCTGCGCACGCTCAACCGGATGCACGAGGTGATCCCCGGCGCGCGCGTCGAGGGGTCGGTCATGCTCGACGACCAGGACCTCTACGCCTCGGGCATCGACCCGGTGGCGGTGCGCCGGACCGTGGGCATGGTGTTCCAGCGGCCGAACCCGTTCCCCACGATGTCCATCTTCGACAACGTCGCGGCCGGGCTGAAGCTCAACGGCATGCGCGACAAGAAGATGCTGACCGAGCGCGTCGAGAAGTCGCTGCGCGGGGCGAACCTGTGGAACGAGGTCAAGGACCGGCTGAACAAGCCCGGCGCCGGCCTCTCCGGTGGCCAGCAGCAGCGGCTGTGCATCGCCCGGGCGATCGCCGTCGAGCCGCAGGTGCTGCTCATGGACGAGCCCTGCTCGGCGCTGGACCCGATCTCCACGCTGGCGATCGAGGACCTCGTCAACGAGCTGAAGTCGACCTACACGATCGTCATCGTCACCCACAACATGCAGCAGGCGGCGCGGGTGTCGGACCGGACGGCGTTCTTCAACCTCGCGGCGCAGGGCAAGCCCGGCCGGCTGATCGAGATGGACGACACGCACAAGATCTTCAGCAACCCGACCCAGCGGGCGACCGAGGACTACATCTCCGGCCGCTTCGGCTGACCCCGCGGGCGACCTTGCTCGTCTCAGGCCGGTTTGCTCAGCCCAGGCCGGTTATCGGCCCGATGAGCGAGCCCTCCGGCGGCCCTGACTGAGCAAAGCCATCTGGAGCCGGCGCCGACCTGTGGATGAACCGCCTCGGCTGGAGGCGAGTGACCCATCGTGGAGTCATGCCCGCCGACCCCAGGATGCCTCCGCTGTTCACGCGGGCTGAGGCGCTTGCGGCCGGTTTCAGCCGGCACCAGATCGCACAGCGGGTGCGCGTCGGGCGCTGGCGAGCCCTGCGGCGCGGCGTCTATGCCCCGCAGACGCGGTATGCCG
>DASTGF010000258.1:0-2258 GCA_035719255.1 Microlunatus sp.
CGTCCAGGCCCTGCTCGGATTCCTGCCCCAGAACAACCTCGAGGACCCACCGGGGTATGAGGTGATCAACTCCCTCGAGATCACCGACGCCGATCGCGAGTTGGATGCGTTGATCCCGGACTCCCCGAACCAGCCGTACGACATGCACGAGGTCGTCGGCGCGGTCCTCGACGACGGTGACTTTCTCGAGGTGCAGGCGCTGTTCGCGACGAACATCGTGGTCGGCTTCGGCCGCCTGGACGGCCGCAGCGTCGGGGTGGTGGCCAACCAGCCACTGCACTTCGCCGGTTGCCTGGACATCGACGCATCGGAGAAGGCGGCGCGGTTCGTGCGCACCTGCGACGCGTTCAACATCCCGGTGCTGACCTTCGTCGACGTTCCCGGGTTCCTTCCCGGCACCGACCAGGAGTGGAACGGCATCATCCGGCGGGGTGCGAAGTTGATCTACGCTTACGCCGAGGCCACCGTCCCGCTCCTGACGGTGATCACCCGCAAGGCCTACGGCGGGGCGTACGACGTGATGGGCTCCAAGCATCTCGGTGCGGACTTCAACCTGGCCTGGCCGACCGCGCAGATCGCGGTGATGGGCGCCCAGGGAGCGGTGAACATCCTGTATCGCAAGGAGCTGGCCAAGTCCGATCAGCCCGAGGAGTTGCGGGCCCAGCTGATCGGGGAGTACGACGACGAGCTGGCCAACCCGTATCTGGCGGCGGACCGCGGATTCGTGGACGCCGTCATCCACCCGCACGAGACGCGCGCCGAGCTGACGCGGACGCTGCGGCTGCTGCGGTCGAAGCGGCAGACCCTACCGCCCAAGAAGCACGGGAACATCCCCCTGTGAGCGGCGCACCGGACACCACGGAACCGGCCGACCCGCCGCACTCCGGACCCCTGATGCTCCGAGTGGTCAAGGGAAACCCGACCGACGAGGAGCTTGCGGCCGTGGTCACCCTACTGGCCCTGAGCGCCATCCCGGCCCCCAAGGCCATCCCGGCCCCAACCACCAACCCAGGACCGATCGACGCCCGCGCGGCAGCGGGAACCGGCCAATGGTCGGCGTACTGGCGCGGTGTCGGAGCCCCGATGCCGTCGGGACCCGACGCCTGGCGCCAGTCCGCCCGCCCCTGACTCCGCCCCGAGGTTAGGGTCGTCGAGTGCCAAAGCCGATCCTCACCGTGATCAGCGGACCGCCCGGCGCCGGCAAGTCGACGCTGGCGCGTGGGCTGACCGAACGGCTCGGGCTGCCCGCGATCAGCCGGGACGAGCTCAAGCAGGGGCTGGTCGACACGCTCCAGGAGCAGCTGACCGACGACGTCCACCACTGGCTCGATCTCCGGGCCCTGGACCTGTTCTTCGACCTGCTGACGACACTGGTGGAGGGCGAGGTGAGCTGTATCGCGGAGGCGGCCTATCAAGACCAGCTCTGGTCGCCCGGTCTGGAGCCCCTGCTGCCCCGGGCCCGCGTCCTGCTCATCCGGTGCCGGGTGGACCGGGCACGGGCCCGCCATCGCCAGGACCGCCGGCTCGGCACGGACCCGCGCCGCGCCGCCCACCGCGACGAAGCCCACCTCCAGGCCGCCGGCACCGAGCCGTTCGACTGGCCGCGGCTGGACGTACCGACCCTGGATCTGACCACCGACACCGACCCGGCGGTCACACTCGCCCGTGCCGCCGGCTTCGTGCAGAGCTTGCGAGGACGCTGATGACCGACCCCACCCAGTCGCCGACCACACCACGACCGGTCGACGCGATCGCCGAGCAGTACGTCGCCGAATCGGTGGAGCGCTACCCCGAGCTGGCCACCGTCCTCGGCGTGCCGGGACACGACCACACCTGGAGTGACTACTCGCCCAGCGGTCAGGCGGCCCAGCTCGACCACCTGCGCAGCACGGTTGCGGCGCTGGCCGGCGCCACACCGACCGACGACCGGGAGCGGATCGCCCGCGAGGCGATGCTCGAACGGCTCGGCCTCCAGGTGGAACTGCACGAAGCGCACATCACACCCAGCCGGGTCAGCTCGGTGGCCGGAGCGGTGCAGGAGATGATCAACGTCGTCGACCTGATGCCGGACGGTACGGCGGAGGCATGGGCGGCGATCACCGAGCGGCTGCGGACCGCCCACCGACCGCTCCGCGAGGTGGCCGAGACGCTCGCCGCCGAGGCCGACGCCGGGCACGTGTCCGCCCTCCGCCAGATCAGGGCGACCGTGGACCAGATCCGCGCCTGGACCGGCCAAAGCGGCGACGAGGACTATTTCC
>DASTGF010000259.1:0-4786 GCA_035719255.1 Microlunatus sp.
ATCGCTGCCCTGCGGGCCGATCTGCTCCAGTGGCGGGCCGGCGTGCGCGCTCGGACCGCCGCCGCACTGCGCGGCAACTGACGCCGCAGTGCCGCGCCGCGCGGCTGCTGACTTCGGGCCAGCGTCAGCGACGCTCGACCAGGAAGACCGGGATCAGCCGATCGGTCCTGGTCTGGTATTCCGCGTAGGACGGAAAGACCGCGACCGCGCGTTCCCACCATTCGTCGCGCTCGGCGCCGGACAGTTCGCGGGCGTGCCCGTCCCAGGGCTCCGGGCCATCCTGCAGGGTGACCGCGTCCGGGTCGGCCATGATGTTGAAGTACCACTGCGGGTGCTCGTCGGCGCCGCCCTTGGAGGCGACCACCGCATACGCACCGCCGTGCTCGACGCGCATCACGGGGTTCTTGCGGAGCTTGCCGCTCTTGGCACCCCGAGTGGTGATCACCACGATCGGGATCCCGGTGTCGCGCAGCGTGTTGGCCTCCTGCCCACCGGTGCGCTCATAGGTCTCCACCTGGTCCCGGACCCATTGGGCCGGGCTCGGTTCGTATTCTCCGGTCAACGGCATGAAGCCAGGCTATGCGTCGCCAGCGGGTGGGCCCGACTCGGGCTCAGGCGTCGATCGCGGCCTCGTCGAGGGCATACGCACCGTCGACGATGAACTCCTTGCGCGGACCGACGTCGTTGCCCATCAGCATCTCGAAGGTCGTCTCGGCCATCAGCCCGTCGTCGACGGTGAGGCGGCGCAGTGTCCGATGGCGCGGATCCATCGTGGTCTCGGCCAGCTGGCTGGCATCCATCTCCCCCAGCCCCTTGTAGCGCTGCGGCTCCTTGAAGCCCCAACCCTTCTTGGTCAGCTCGGCGGCCTTGCGCTGGTATTCCGCGTCGGAGTAGGTGTAGATGAACTTGTCTTGGCCCTTGCGGGGGTTGGTCAGTTCGAACCGGTGCAGCGGCGGTACGGCGGAGTAGACCCGGCCGGCCTCGACCAGGGGCCGCATGTAGCGGAACATCAAGGTCAGCAGCAAGGTCCGGATGTGGGCGCCGTCGGAATCGGCGTCAGCCATGAAGATGATCTTGCCGTACCGGGCGCTGTCCAGGTCGAACGTCCGACCCGACCCGGCCCCGACCACCTGGATGATGGCGGCGCACTCGGCGTTCTTGAGCATGTCGCCGATCGAGGCCTTCTGGACGTTGAGGATCTTGCCGCGGATCGGCAGCAGGGCCTGGAACTCGGAGTTGCGGGCGAGCTTGGCGGTGCCCATCGCGGAGTCGCCCTCGACGATGAACAGCTCGGTCCGGTCGACGTCGGTGCTGCGGCAGTCGGCCAGCTTCGGGGGCAGCGATGAGGACTCCAGCGCGTTCTTGCGGCGCTGCGCCTCCCGATGCTGGCGGGCCGCCACGCGCGCACGGGACGCACCCACCACCTTCTCCATCACCTGGCGGGCCTGCGCCTTCGTGGCCGCCTTGGTGGAGGTGAGGAACGCGGTCAACTCCCGCTCGATGATCTGGCTGGTCAGCCGCGCCACGGGCGGCGTGCCGAGGACCTCCTTGGTCTGTCCCTCGAACTGCGGCTCGGCCAGCCGGACCGTGACGACGGCAGTCATGCCCTCCATCACGTCGTCCTTGGTGATCTCCTCACCGGCCTTCAGCAGCCTCGTGCCCTCGAGCGCCTTGGTGAACGACCGGGTCAGGGCCCGCTCGAACCCGGTCACGTGCGTACCACCCTTGGGCGTGGCGATGATGTTGACGAAGGACTGGATCCGGGATTCGTACCCGTTGCCCCAGCGGACGGCGACGTCGACATCGAGATCCCGCTCGACGTCGGTCGGCGTCATGTGGCCGTCGTCGTCCAGCATCGGCACGGTCTCGGTGAACCGGTCCTGCCCCTGCAGGCGGAGCACGTCGGTGACCGGCTCGTCGGTGGCGAGATAGTCACAGAACTCGGTGATGCCGCCTTCATGCAGGAAGGTCTCCTCGCTGACCTCCGGTCCGCGTGCATCGGTCACCCGGATAGCCAGACCGGGGACGAGGAAGCTGGTCTGCCGGGCACGGCCCTGGAGGTCGTGCAGCGACAACTGGGCGTCGGGCAGGAAGATCTGTCGGTCCGGCCAGTAGGTCACGCGTGTACCGGTGACACCGCGAGCCACCTTGCCGACCTTCCGCAGCGTGCTGTCCGGGGTGAATCTCGCCCGCGGTCCCGGCCCGTCGAAGGTGCCCGGCTCACCGCGGCGGAACGACATCGCCCAGGTAGCGCCGTTGCGATCGACCTCGACGTCCAGCCGGGCCGATAGCGCGTTCACCACCGACGAGCCGACACCGTGCAGACCGCCGGTCGCGTTGTAGGAGCCGCCGCCGAACTTGCCGCCGGCGTGCAGCTTGGTGAAGACCACCTCGACCCCGGACAATCCGGTCCGCGGTTCGATATCGACCGGGATGCCGCGGGCCCGGTCGGCGACGGTGATCGAGCCGTCCTTGGCCAGGGTCACGTCGATCCGGGTGCCGAAGCCCCCGAGCGCCTCGTCCACGGCGTTGTCGATGATCTCCCACAGGCAGTGCATGAGGCCGCGGGTGTCGGTCGAGCCGATGTACATCGCCGGCCTCTTGCGGACGGCCTCCAACCCCTCCAGCACCAGCAGGTGGCGGGCCTCGTACTCACGACCCTCGGAGGCGGGCTTCGGCGTCGGCACCCGGCGAGACTACCGCTCGAGTCCGGCCGCCCCGCGGATGTCGCCGACCATCACCGGCGGAAATCCGCTCACCGCGAAACCGGACAGATCACACCGGACCGAGGGGATGATCGCCGTCCGGATTGGGTAGCGTGTTCAGTGGACGCAATGAAGCCTCCAGTCACCCGACGAGTCGTCGAGCGAGCCGGCTCACCTTGAGCGCGGCACGGATCGAAATGTGATCTAGATCACACCGGCCAATCGCGCACCTCACCGCCGCCGTTACAGAAGAGACATGTGGCTGAGATGTCGAACCGGAACAATCAGACGCACGATCGATGTTGACTAGACGTGTGGATCGGTATCGCCGAACCACACGGCAGACTCAGAACGGATGAAGATCGACCTACGGAAGTGAGGCCATCATGAGCACCAGTGTCATCGGGGAATCCGCATCCCTGACCGCCGCGGACCGCTGCGATCGTTGCGGAGCCCAGGCATACGTCCGTGTCACCATGGCCAACGGTTTCGAGCTTCTGTTCTGTGCCCACCACGGCAAGGAGCACGCGGACAAGCTGAGGCAGGTCGCGCTCAAGATCCACGACGAGACCGAGAAGATCACCTGAGTCTCGACCCGATCGATCTTCATCTGGGCCCTCCGGACCTTGTCCGGAGGGCCTTGTCGTCCTCATCGAGGGGCAACGTCGGTGCGAACCCCGGACCTGCTCGGGATGCCCGCGCGGGCGCTGACGGCGACCATACGATGAGCCGGTGCCTCTGCCCTCTCGATGGTCGGGTTCTCGATCGTCGGGTCCCCCGTCGGCTCGGCCACCTGCTCGCCATCCTCGCTCTGGTGGGTGTCGGGGTCCTGGGTGTCGGGGTCCTGGGTGTCGCAGCGGTGGGCCTGACCGCGTCGCCGGCAGCGGCGGCCCCGGCGTCGGTCGGGTGGCTGCACACCGAGGGCGCGCGGATCGTGGACCGGGCGGGCCGACCGTACGTCGTCACAGCGGTCAACTGGTTCGGGATGGAGACGCCGAGCTGCGCACCCCACGGGCTGTGGCAGATCGGTCTGGACGAGGGGCTGGCCCAGATCGCCGGGTTCGGCTACAACACCATCCGGCTGCCGTTCAGCAACGAGTGCCTGGCCGGGACGCTCACGAGCGACATCGACGCCACCAAGAATCCGACGCTGGTGGGCAAGACCCCGCTGCAGGTGATGGACGCCGTGGTCGCCCGTGCCCGCGCGCACGGGCTCAGGGTGATCCTCGACCGGCACCGACCGGACTCCGGCTCCCAGTCCGAGCTGTGGTACACCAACGCGTGGTCCGAGCAGCGCTGGATCACCGACTGGCAGTCCCTGGCCCGCCGCTACGCCACGGACAGCACCGTGATCGGCATGGACCTGCACAACGAGCCCCACGGTCGGGCCTGCTGGGACTGCGGCGACGTGTCCCGGGACTGGGCCGCGGCCGCGACGCGCGCCGGAAATGCGGTCCTGGCGGTGAACCCCGACCTGCTGATCCTCGTCGAGGGCGTCGAGCAGCAGTCGAGCGGCAACACCTGGTGGGGCGGCGGGTTGGCCGACGCCAAGATCCACCCGATCCGACTGGACGTCGCCGGTCGGCTGGTCTATTCCCCACACGACTACCCGTCGTCGATCTATGCCCAGTCCTGGTTCTCCGATCCGCGCTATCCAGCGAATCTCGACGCGGTCTGGACGGCGAACTGGGGCTACCTGCAGCGCGACGGGATCGCACCCGTGCTGCTGGGCGAGTTCGGTACGCGGCTGCAGGGTGCTTCGGACCGGGCGTGGTTGCAGCGGCTCGTCGGTTATCTGCAGACGCACCAGATGAGCTTCGCGTACTGGTCGTTCAATCCCAACAGCGGCGACACCGGCGGGCTCGTCGCTGACGACTGGGTGACGCCGCAGCGCGCCAAGCTGGAAGCCCTCGCCCCGATCCTCGGCGGCGGGACCGCACCGGCCCCCAGCACCCCCACATCCGGCGGCCCAGCGCCCACGAGCCCAGCGCCCACGAGCCCAGCGCCCACCAGCCCAGCCCCCACGAGCCCAGCCCCCACCGGCCCGGCCGGACTGCGCGCCAGCTGGCAGCTCAACAGTT
>DASTGF010000260.1:0-2177 GCA_035719255.1 Microlunatus sp.
GAGCCAACCGCGGCGACCGATCCCGGAACGGCCCAGACCTGGATCGAGACCACAGAAAGGGCCGGTGGACCCGACCTGGACCAGGCAACCGGCACACACCTGACGGTTCCCGTGGCACGACCTCGTCCTTTGATCCGCGACATGCCCGGCCATCTGATTTCACAACCCCGATTCTTTCGCGGCCGAACCGTTGCCGGTGGGGCCTAAAGTCACAGCGCGAGGCCGATCCCGATGGTCGTCCGCGTCAGTTTCACCCTGCTCATGGAAGGCAACGATGTCTGCGCCCGGTCCGTCGCTCGGGGCAACCACACACCTTCCCAGGAGAGTCGTTGGGCCCTGATCGCGAGCCGGGCAACTGCCTACGCTTCGGGGGCCGCTCCTGTGGCGGCCTCGCGAAAAGGAGTGCGGTGATGAGCAGCTCTTCGTGGCCGGCGAGCAGTGGCTCTTCAAGTTCGACATCACGACCTGGGGATGGATCCACCTCGTGGTCGGCGTCGGCGTCGCGGGCCGCCGGTTTCTTCGTGCTCCAGGGCGCCGTGTGGGCGCGCACGGTTGGTGTTGCGGTGCCGGTCCTCAGCGCGGTCCTGAACTTCATGTGGCTGCCGTACTACCCGTTCCGGAGTCTGTTGATCATCGCCGTGGATGTGTTCGTCATCTGGGCACTGGTCGCCCCTGGGCGCGAGGTGCCGAGTTGGTGAGGACAGGGAGCATCCGCTGCCGGACACCTTGACGAGTGCATCGGCAGCGTGGACCGCGCCCAACGACGGTGCACTCTGCCGACGACCGGAAATTGAACTCGGTCGAGGCTCGGCTCCGGTCATATGATCCGACCGCCGCCATCGCCCGGGCCGCCGGGCCGAGGAATGAGGAATGCGGGTTGACGATGAGCGCAGCAGCGAGATACGGCCGACCCACGAGACACAAGTAATGGAGCGGAACCTCAGCGACAGCGATGACCACTCGTGGTCGGGTGACCCACCCGACAAGGTTCTCCGTCACCGGCGACCGGGTCGTGTTCGCCGACTGTTCAGTGCGCTTGTTTCCGCCAGCGGCTACGGCCTTGTGCTGCTACTGGTGGTCCTGACCTATGTGGTCTCGGTGTCATTCGAAACGGGCTGGGATCAATGGGTGGTAATCGCGATCCAGTTCGCCACCGTCTGGCTCACCTTCCGGACCGCCAAGGCCGCATTGTCGGCACCACTCGTCATAGTGATCACCTTCGGGGCGGTGGCCCTGGTGACGTTGGTCGACGTGTTCCTCACGGTCGCCTCGCCGGCGTTGGCCGCGGCCTTCATCGTCAGCTCGCTGCTGTACGTGGTGGCGCCTGTCGTCATCGTCCGCGATGTCGCGAACCGACGCCTCGTTGATCAGGAGACTGTACTCGGTGCAATCGCCGCGTACCTGATCGTCGGGATGTGCTTCGCATTCACCTATCGTGCCATCGGCGCCGTGCAACCCATCCCGTTCTTCGGGGCGGCCGGCACCGGGGACATGGCCGACGCCCTGTTCTTCAGCTTCACGACCTTGACGACCACGGGATACGGCAACCTCGTGCCGGCCACGAACCCGGGGCAGTCGCTGGCCGTGATGGAGGCGGTCCTCGGTCAACTGTTCCTGGTGACCGCGTTGGCCAAGATCGTCACGGCCTGGAAGCCCAAGCGGTGGCAACGCCCCGACGAACCCGAATGACCATCCGCCCATGCTGTTCCGGCTGGCTCCGGGGCGCGACCCCGGAGATCAGCGGCGACGCGATGATGGTCTGCCGGTCCTGACGTGGCTACCAGGGTACCGTCCGGCCCGGTTGCGGACCGACCTGCTCGCCGGACCGACCGCCACCGGGTGCCCGAGGGCATGGCCTACGCACAACTGGCCGTCGTCGTTTGCCCTCGGCATAGTCGTCTGGCGAGCCGCCGAGACGCGGATTGAGGTCACCGACCGCACGGCCTTGGCCGATCAGACGAAGGTCGTTAACACGTCGTCGATGTCAGGGTCTGTTCATCGCGCGCCCCGAGCAGATGATGTTCTTCGTCACCGCGCCGAGGTGCGTGACATCGCCGGGGTTCGTTCCTGCTGGGCCTGGTCGGGCGCGGCTGCGGGGGCCGCCGTGGTGGCAGTGGTGCATGCGCGCCAGCGGCGAAGACGTGGAGGCGAGGACGGGCGGACGTGACAACGGTCCA
>DASTGF010000261.1:0-2138 GCA_035719255.1 Microlunatus sp.
GTTCGAGAAGGCGTCGCCGGTCTTCGGGAGGGTGTTCGCCTGGGGCCTCACCTCCTGCGACGGCTTCGCGCCGCGGACTCACGAGACGATCCCGACCATCCACGCCAAGGGGGCGGCCCCGATCGTGGTGGTGGGCACGACCCGAGACCCGGCCACGCCGTACCACTGGGCCGTGGCGCTCGCCCACCAGCTGGCCTCCGGTGTGCTGCTCACCCGCGACGGAGACGGGCACACCGGATACCACGTCGGCAACGGGTGCATCGACGCCGCCGTCGAGTCCTACCTGGTCTCCGGCATCGTGCCGAAGGCCGGCACCCGCTGCTGACGGTCCCCTCGTCGTACCCCTCGAGGCGGCACGTCCCGCGCCTCCTGGAGACCAGGGACATGCCTGACCCACGGCGGACGCCGATTCCACCCGGCCCCGCCGCTCTCCGTATACTTCCGGCCGTTGCCCGGACCGCTCGACGGACGGGCAGCGCGCCGCCTTAGCTCAGTCGGTAGAGCGATTCACTCGTAATGAATAGGTCGTCGGTTCGATTCCGACAGGCGGCTCCACTGCCGTTCCCCGCGGGTCCCCAGGAGATCGAGGACGCTCGACCTGATCTCCGGCTCCCGTTCGTCGCGCTGGACGCGGGCATTCGAGGGCCGTGAGGTGACCGGCTGCGAAGCAGGGTGGGACAGGTAGCAGGTCACCTCAGGACGGGACCCTCGCACCTGACGCGATGGGGGAGACCGCTGAAGACTTGACCCTGGGGGAGTGTGCGCTCGCGAGGGAGGTGCGAGATGACACCGACAGTGAAGTCCGACTACGAGCTGGCACGCGTGCGCCTGATGAAGAGGCGCAAGTTCAAGGGCGATGCCGTGGCCTACGTGGTCGTCAACGCATTCCTGGTGGGGATCTGGGCCGTGTCCGGGTTCGGCTACTTCTGGCCCGGTTGGGTCCTCGCGGGATGGGGTGTTCTGCTGCTGCTCGACGGCTGGGACGCCTTCTACCGGCACGACGTGACCGAGGAAGACATCCAGCAGGAGCTGCACAAGACGCCGTAGTGGGGCCGCGATCTCGACCAGCGAATCGTCGTACGAGGTGCGGCCGGTGGACACAACAGGAGACCGGTTGCCGGGAGCCGGCACGGGTTGAAGGAGGCGGGAGCCATGCGCCTGCCGAAGAGAGACATCGTTGCCAGCGGCGCCGTCGCAGTCGCGGTCGGGCTGTACGCGCTGTGGCTGGCGGGCGCAGCCCCGTTCGGGATGAGCACCCGGATCACCGGGCTCGTGGTACTGGTGCTCGGGTTCGTCGCCTCGGCGTCGGCGGTCGTGCCCGGGTTCACCCAGCTGCTCCACGGTGGCAAGGCCTACCTGGCCGTCACCTCGGTGCTCGGTCTGGGAGCCCTGGCCGCCGGGATCGTGACGCTGTGGTCGGCTGACTCTGCCGCGCTGGCCGCACTGACGGGTCTGCTCGTGCTGTTGTGGGCGATCTCCACGACTCACCACGTCCTGCTGGCCAGGAGCGAGACGTGCCCCGCGTGCGGAGCGTTGGTGCAGGAGACGTACTGCGAGGTCTGTGGCTACGACCTCATCCGTCAGACACGCGCCGACGTGGCCCTGCACGGGTCACCGCTGTGAGCGTGGCCGCACCGGACCCCTCGGTCGCGGGTCAGCCGCAGCAGGCTGTGGCTGTGGCTTGGGCCGGGGAGGGCTCCACCACGAGGTTGGTGCAGCACTCCTGACCCTCCGCCTCGCCGTTCGGGGTGGCGCTGTCGGCGAGGACGGCGTAGATCTCCCAGGACTCACCGTCGGGCGTGCCCGAGACCCAGAACTTGTCCTGCCGGGCGTAGCAGCAGGTCGTGTCGCGCTCGTCGACCGACAAGAGCCCGGCCTCGGCCAGGCGGGACTGCTCGGTGTCGACGGTGTCGGTGTCGGCGACCTCGACCCCGAGGTGGTTGAGGGAGCCGCCGTGACCCGGGTTCTCGATGAGGACGAGCTTCAGCGGTGGCTCGGCCACGGCGAAGTTGGCGTAGCCGGGTCGGAGCTTGGCCGGCTCGGTGGCGAACAACCGGGAGTAGAACGCGACCGACGCCTCGAGGTCGTCGACGTTGAGTGCGAGCTGGAGCCGGGACATGGTGTGCCTCCCAATATAT
>DASTGF010000262.1:0-3919 GCA_035719255.1 Microlunatus sp.
CCTCTGACGACCTGACAACTCCGCAGAAGACGCGGCGGGGAAGTCAGCGCTTGCGGGCGAGCTTGACGACCCGGGTGATCAACCAGAGGATGACCGTACCGGCGACCATGATCAGGCCGTAGCGCTTGATCACCGACGGGAACACCGTGGTCAGGACGTTGAGAGCCGGTTCGTCCTTGGGAAAGGCGGTGCCGTATTGCGGTGCGGCCGGGGCCGCGGCGCCGGCCGCACCCGCCACGGGCGACGCGGCAGGCGCCGCTCCGGTGGATGGGCCCGAGCCGGCGGCGGCGCCCGGGGCGGCCGCCCTCTCGGCCCGCTGGGGCTCGGGTGCTCGGCTCGGCGCGGCGACCGGTGCCGGCGGGGGAGTCGGGGGAATGTAGTCGGGGCGGCCGATGCCGGCATCGAAACGGGCCTGCAGGCGATCGACGAAGGCCAGCATGAGCTTGTTGCTGACGTCTTCGACCACGCCGCGACCCAGTTGCGCCGGCCGCCCGCTGATGCCGAGGTCGGTCTTGATCTCGACGTCGGTCAGCCGACCGTTCTCCCACATCTGAACGGTCACCTTGGCCAGCACGCCACTACCGCCGCGCAGATCCGATCCGCGGGCTTCGACCACGGCCCGGTGTTCGGCATCGTCGATCTCGGTGAACGTGCCGGATCCCTTGTAGTCCAGGGTCGGACCGAACTTGATCTTCACCGAACCGGTGAACTCGTCACCCACGAAGGAGTCGATCGAGGCACCCGGAAAGCAGGGGGCGAGACGGTCGATGTGGTTGAGTGCGTACCAGGCTTCCTCGATCGGCGCCTGCACGCTGAAGCGGTGCACGAGATCCATTGGGCCATCTTGTCAGTGCCGCTCGGCGGCTGGCGAGGGACTGCCCCGGTGTCTCAGCTCAGCCGGCGAAACCGCCGCTGTCGGTCAGTACGTCCTCGTCCCGCAGCCTGCGGAGCAGCTCCTCGTGCAGCTTGCCGTTGCTGGCATACGCTCCCGCCCCGTTCGGGCCGGGCACTCCGTCGAGATCGGTGAACGCGCCACCGGCCTCGCTGACCACGATCGAGCAGGCAGCCATGTCGTGGAGGGCGAGATCGGGCTCGCAGGCCAGGTCCACCGCACCCTCGGCCAGCAGCATGTAGGACCAGAAGTCGCCATAGGCCCGCGTCCGCCAGCAGCTCCGCAGCAGATCCACGAACGGCTGCCCCAGCCCCGCCTCGACCCATCCGCCGACCGAGGAGTAGCTCAGGGATGCGTCTTCGATGGCCCCGACATCGGACACCCGGCACGGGCTGGCCGACATCAACGACTTTCCGACGTACGCGCCCGCGCCCAGACTCGCCCACCAGCGGCGGCCCAGCGCGGGCGCACTGACCACACCGACCGCCACCTCGTCGTTGATCATCAGCGCGATCAGGGTGGCCCAGACCGGGACGCCGCGGACGAAGTTCTTGGTCCCGTCGATGGGGTCGATCACCCAGCGACGCGGACCCCACCCGGTGTCGGACATCTCCTCGCCGTGCACGGCGTCGCGTGGACGGGCCCGGCCCAGCGTACGGCGCAGCGCCTCCTCGACAGCGGTATCGGCGTCGGTGACCGGGGTGAGGTCCGGCTTGGCGGTGATCCGCAGGTCCAGCGCCTTGTACCGGCTCATGGTGATGGAGTCGGCGTCGTCGGCCAGCAGGTGCGCAAGCCGCAGGTCGTCGTTGAGGTTGCGGAAGGCGGCCTCGTCGCGGGCGTGCGGATGGCGGGTCACTGCGGGCATGATCCCTACGCTACTGGCCCGAACTCAGCATCCGCCGGAACGACGCCACCCGGTCGGGGTTGAGCTCGCCCCGCTCCACCGCCGCGTCGAGCCCGCACTCCGGAGTGCCGTCCTCGTGCCGGCAACCGCGGGAGCAGTCGACGGTGAAGGTGGCCAGATCGGAGAAGGCGGCGATGATCCGGTCGCGACTGACGTGGCTGAGACCGAACGACCGAACGCCCGGAGTGTCGATCACCCACCCCGACCGGCCGCCCTCGCTGGGAAGTCGCAGGGCGATCGCCGAGGTCGAGGTGTGCCGCCCCCGACCAGTCACCTCGTTGACGGCGCCGATGGCCCGCCGGGCGCCCGGAATCAACGCATTGACCAGGGTGGACTTGCCGACCCCGGAGTGACCGACGAACACGGTCCGGTGGTCGTTCAGAGCGTCACGAAACGTCGTCAGATCCGAACCCGGCGACGTCGCGAACACCTCGACTCCCAGCGGCTCGTACGCCGCGGTCAACTCGTCCGGCGACGCGAGGTCCGCCTTGGTCAGGCAGAGGAGGGGTGTGATGCCGGCGTCGTATCCGGCCACCAGGATCCGGTCGATCATCCCGGTCCGCGGTGGCGGGTCGGCGAGGGCGGTGACGATGACCAGCTGATCGGCGTTGGCGACCACCGGACGCTCGTAGGGGTCGTCGTCGTCGGCCGTGCGCCGCAGCACCGTGGCGCGTTCCTCGACCTCGACGATCCGGGCCAGGGTGCCCTCGACTCCTGACGTGTCCCCGACGATCCGCACCCGGTCGCCGACGATGACCCCTTTGCGACCGAGCTGGCGGGCCTTGGCCGCGGTCACCTCGCGGTCGCCGATCAGGGTCTGATATCGCCCGCGGTCGACCGTGATCACCATCCCGATCTCGGCGTCGGAGTAGTCGGGACGGTCCTTGGTGCGGGGGCGGGTATGCCGACGCGGGCGCTCGAAGGCGTCGTGCTCGTCGGTTCGCAGCCCCCGAGAGGTCACGAAGTCTCGTCCAGCTGTCCGGCCCGCTGCTCCGCGTCAACGGAGTCGGCCAACATCCTCTCCCAGCGCTGCACGAAGTCGGGCATGGTCTTGGCCACGCAGGAGACGTCGTCGAGCGTGATCTCGTCCACCACCAGACCGAGCACGGCACCGGCGTGCACCATCCGGTGATCCGCGTACGTCGGCCAGGTCATCCCGGCCAGCACGTGTGGGTGGATCACCAAACCGTCGTGGGTCTGCCGGACTCTGGCGCCGAGCGCATCCAGGTTGGACTCCAACGCGGCGAGCCGATCCGTCTCGTGACCTCGGATGTGGGCGACGCCGTGAATATGGCTGGTATGGAGCGCGAGTGCCGCGAGAGCGGCAACCACCGGAGTCAGTTCGCTGGCGTCGTTGAGCCAGACGTCGACTCCCTCCAGTTCGTTTCGACCGTGGACCACCAGCGCGCCGTCGCGCAGATCGGCCTTGGCACCGAACTTCTGCAGCACGGCGCGGAGCTGCGGCGCGGGCTGCCCGGTGGTCGACGGCCAGTGCGGGATCGTCACCGTGCCGCCGGTGATCGCGGCTGCGGCCAGGAACGGCGCGGCGTTGGCGACATCGGGCTCGATCGTCAGATCGCGCGGCTTGATCTCCCCGGGTGCGACGATCCACCGGTTGGGCTGGCTGTCGTCGACCTGGACGCCCCGCTGACGCAGCATCGACACGGTCATCGCGATGTGGCCGACCGATGGCACGGCGTCGCCCTCGTGGCGCAGGTCCAGCCCGTTCTTCAGCCGGGCGCCGATGAGCAGCAGACCGGACACGAACTGGCTGGAGGCGGACGCGTCGAGCCGGACACTCCCGCCCACGAGCTCCGGATCACCTTCGATGGTGAACGGCAGCGCCATCCGCTCGCCCTCGACCCCGGCTCCCAGCGCGGACAGGGCCCCGAGCAGGGGTTCCATCGGGCGGCTGTACGCCTGCTCGTCGCCGTCGAACGCGACCTCCCCGTCGGCGAGAGCGGCCAGCGGCGGCACGAAGCGCATCACGGTGCCCGCCAGGCCGCAGTCGATGGTGACGCCGCCGGTGAAGCGCTCGGGCGGGGTCACCAGCCAGACGTCGCCGCCATCCTCGATCGTGGTGCCCAGTGCGCGCAGTGCATCCCGCATCAACGCCGTGTCCC
>DASTGF010000263.1:0-18173 GCA_035719255.1 Microlunatus sp.
CCTTTGTGCAACTCGTGCACCCCCAGCAGACGGTGCCGCGATCGACGTACCGGCGCCTGAGCGCCCCGGAGGGTTCGACGTCGAGGTCAGGTCAGGGCTCCCAGGCTCGCCAGGGTCCACGGGGCTCGGCGTCGTGGCCGGGGTCGACGCCGACGATCCGGCCACCCAGCAGAGTCGTGGTCTCGTGCCGGGCCTCCAGATCGACCACGGTGCGCTCGGAGACGAGTGACGGTCCGAGAAAGGCACCGTCGGACCAGCGGACGAGGGAGGTGTGTCCGTGCACCTGGCTGAAGGGCAACCAGCCGTCCAACCAGCCGGGCAACAGCTCGGTGGACGCCGACGCCCAGAGCGGACCGGCCGCGAGATTCGGCCGGCCGCCGCCGAGCACCTGACCGGACCGGAACAGCAGGTCGTCGCGACGCCAGCGCATGGCGTTGAGTACCAGAGCGGTCCGCTCGGCGGTTTCCGGCGCACCGAGGACCCGCCGCCAGAATCCCTCGGTGACTCCGGCGTGCGTGATCAGCAGGTCCTCCCCGCCGAGGTCGGTGACGACCGCGGCCACCAGCATCACCCCGTCGGCCCACCACCGACGCAGAACCGCTGCCGAGTCCTCGTCCAGCGTCTCCGGCCACGCGAAGGACTTCTCCCGCAGATACTGCGCTTCGTGGTTGCCGATCAACTGGAACCACTGATCCGGCTGCTCGCGGACGTACCGGTCGACCATGGCCACCACGCCGGCCGAATCGGGCCCGCGATGCACCAGATCGCCGACCTGGATGACGATCAGGTCGTCCGGCAGGCGGCCAGTGTCAGGGTCGGCCCCGAGCCGGACCAGCTCGCGTTCCAGCTCGTCCCGGTGACCGCCCACGTCGCCCACGACGGCGATTCGCCGGTCGGTCGGGACGATCGCCGGGTGGTTCATGATCCGGTGGGCGAGGTCCAGGACCCGATCGGCACGTACAGCGACACGTTGTCCATCCGTCGCTGGACGGCGGCGATCTCGCGGACGGCCTGGGTGACTACGCTGCGGTCGATCGGTGAGAGCCGGTCCAGCGTCAACAGGTCCGACGGCGCCTCGCCGCGTTGCAGCTGCAGCAGCTGGTAGCGCACCCGGAGTCGCTGCAGCACGTCGAAGGCTTCGATCAGGTGGTCGGCCTGCTCGGCCGGCAACATCTCCGAGCCGGACACGGCCCTCAACCGCTCGGTGGTCGGCAGCACCGACGACCCGACCGCGAGCGCCGCCCAGCGGGCCAGGTTGACGATCGGCAGCAAGGCGTACGCCTTGATGTCGAACGTCTCCGCCCGGCGGGTGAGGACGTCGAGCATCGAGTGCAGCTTGGCCCGATGCGACAACGACTCGTGCAGCAGCAGCCGCATGGTGCCGCGGTGCTGCCGCAGGTCGGAGAAGACGCGGGCCACAGCGGACAGCCCCGGATCGCCGTAGATCGGTCGGCCGTCGACCAGCAGCGAGGCCATCACCGCACCCCGGTTCTTGTGCGGCGCCGCCATCCACTCCCGACCGGCCGCTCGCCACTCGGCGTTGGTGCGGGAGAACGCGGGATGCGGCGCCGTCGCACCGTGGTGGTCGCTGCTGAGCCCGGCGTCGGCCAGCACAGCATGCACCTCGCCGAAGGCCGCGCGATAGGCCGGGAACTCCGCACTCGGCAGGCCATCGACGAAGGCCACCGCGGTGTCGACATCGGAGCTCGGCACGGCCTCCCGCCGGCCGTTGCTGCCCAGCGACAGCCAGGTGAAGGCGTCGACCGACAACTCGGGGTGGGTGCCGAAGACGAGCTGGATGGCCCTCCGCATGACCGTGTCCAGCATCCCCGAGTAGACCGCGATCACCCGGCTGGAGGTCAACCCTCGGGAGAGCAGCTCCTGCAGCATGCCGGTCAGCTGCCGGGCCCGACTGCTCAGTTCCTCGGTACTGGCCGCCCGGCGGAGCTGCTCGTGCAGCGACACTCCGGCCGTGGTCGGCGACACCGCGAAGTCGCGCGGCTCCACCACTCCGCACAGCCGCCCACCGGCGTCGAGCACGGGCAGGAACTCCGCCTCGCTCTCCAGGAGCAGGATCAAAGCTTCGGCGGCCGAAGCTCCGAGCCGGACGGTCGGCACCGTCGACTCCATCACCGCAGCTACCGGGACGCGGTCCGGCATCCGCTGCACGATCAGTCGCTCACGCAACACCGCGTCGGTGACCAACCCGAATCGTCCACCCCCACGATCGACCACGGCGCAGGCAGCCCCGCGTTCGGTCATCTGCCGGGCCACCTCGTAGGCCGTATCGGTCGGCGAGACCACCAGCGGTTCGGTCGCGATCAGCTCATCCACCAAGCTGTAGGTCCGAGCGCCGGTGGTCCGACGCAGCGCCGCCGAGAGGTGCTCGGCGAGGAAACGGGCACCGTCCGGCGACGTCAACGCCGGCTCCACCACCGCGGCCGGGATGGCCGCCGTCGTCACGTCACCGACGGCCACCACGCGCGGACCCACCGACCGCTCGGTGAGCATCGCGGAGAAGCCGAACACCGCACCTGGACCGAGCCGTTCGTCGGCGGATTCGAGGATCCGGTCACGGTCGAACCAGACGTCCACCTCGCCCTCGACGACGACGTACATCTCGACCGAGGGGTCGAGAAATGCGTCGAGCAGCAGGTCCCCGGCGGCGTGCTGCTCGACCCGGGCCGCGGTCGCCATCGCGGCGAGCGCGGCCGGGTCGAGCGTGGCGAACGGTGGGTGCCCCCGGAGGAACGCCTGGAGCGCCGCAGGATCCATGGTTCCCATGATCACCTCAGCTGATCGCGGAGGCACGCCCGCCACCTCGAGTGATCAGGACCCCACCGACGGTGGATCGGGGAGCTTGTAGCCCGAGGGCCGGACGGTCCGGTTCAGCGACGCCTTCCATGAGCCGTCGGCGACGTACTCCTTCAGGGCAGCGTTGACCTGCTCCACCCGAGCGGTGTCGCCCTTCTTGATGCCGACGCCGTAATACTCGTCGGAGAAGCCCTTGCCGACGACCCTGAGCTTGCCCTTGTACTGCGGCTCGGCCGCAAAGCCGGCCAGGATCACGTCGTCGGTCGTGACCGCATCCACCTCGCTGCGGTCCAGCGCGGCGACGCAGTCGGAGAACTTCGCGTACTCCCGCAGCTGGATCCTGCCCTTGAACCGCTCCTTGACCAATGCCGCCGAGGTGGTGCCGGCGACCGAGCAGAGCACCCGGTTGTCGAGGGTCTCCGGGCCGGAGATCTGATCCTCGTTGCGCCGCACGAGCAGGTCCTGGTGGGCTAGGAAGTACGGCCCCGCGAAGTCGACGACCTTCTTGCGCTCGTCGGTGATCGAGTAGGTGGAGAACACCAGATCCACCGCGCCGGAACTCAGCAGGCTCTCCCGGTTGGCCGGGTCGGCCTCGATCCAGGTGATCTTGTCCGGGCTGACCCCGAGCGCCTTGGCAACATAGGTCGCGGTGTCCACGTCGAAACCGCTGTAGGTGTTACCGTCCTTCATCCCCAGACCCGGCTGGTCGAAAGAAATGCCGATCCGCAGGGTGCCGCCGGGCGTCGCACCCGGCACTACCGACGGGTTGGCGTTGGGCTCGCTCGACCCCCCGCAGCCGGCCAGGGTCAGCGCGAGCGCGGCGGCCAGTGCGGCCACCACCGGCTTGAAACGACGCGCGATCATCGATCCTCCTCACCGTTCTCGGCCGGATCCAGATCGTCGGCATCCACGCCGGGGCCGTACGTCGGTCCGGTGTCGGACCAGACGGCCTTGATCCTTCCGTTGGTGTGCTCCAGCACATTGCGCCGGACGATCAACCACCCGATGGCCAGGATCACCGCGATCACCGGGATCCCCACCACGACGACGATGAAGGTCGTCTTGTGCCAGAAGTACGGCGAGGACTGCCAGCCGGAGATGGCCATCCCGACGAGGACGAAGACCAAGAAGGCCAGGCCGACGTAGCTGGTCCACGGATATCCGGGTGCCGGGAACCGGCTCGCGGGCAGGACGCCCTTGTTCACCAGTGCACGGAAGCGCAACTGGCTCAGGAAGATGGTTCCCCAGGTGAACACGACGCCGATGGCCGCCGCTTCCAGCGCGATCTCGAAGGCGTCCGGTGCGAAGTAGTTGAGCAGCGCGCCGAACACGAACACGACCGAAGTCATCACGATGCCCGCCCACGGAACACCCTGCCTGCTCATCCTCAAGGTGAACGGCGGTGCCTGCTTGGACATGCCGAGGCTGCGCAGCACCCGTCCGGTCGAGTACAGACCCGAGTTCAGACTGGACATCGCGGCGATGATCAAGATGGCCTGGATCAGACTGGCCATCCAGGACAGGCCCATCCGGTCGAATACGGTGACGAAGGGACTGGTCCCGGCGGTGTATTCGGTGGTCGGCAGCATGCAGACCAGGAGCAGGATCGAGCCGCAGTAGAAGACGCCGATCCGGAAGATCACCGCGTTGACGGCCTTCGGCACCTCGCGCTCGGAATCCTCCATCTCTCCGGCGGCAACCCCGACCATCTCGATCGCGGCGTACGCGAAGACGACACCCGACATCACCAGGAGGGGGCCGTACCAGCTGTACGGGTCCTCCGTCGGCCAGAAGCCGCCCGGATTGCTCCACAGGTTGGAGATCCCGGCCTTGTGATCACCGACGTTCAGACCGAACACCACCACGATGGTGCCGACCACGAGGAAGATCACGATCGCGCCGACTTTGCCGATCGCGGCCCAGAACTCGAACTCCCCGAAGGCGCGAGCCGACAACAGATTGATCGCCAACACCACGGCCAAAGCGACCAGCACGGTCACCCAGGTGGGAACCAGCGGGAACCAGTACTGGACGTACAGCCCGACCGCGGACAACTCGGCGATGCCGGTCAGCGCCCAGTTCATCCAGTACATCCAGCCCGTGACGTATGCGGCCTTCTCGCCGTAGAACTCGCGCATGTAGGACACGAAGGCACCCGACGTCGGGCGGTGCAGCACCAGCTCACCGAGCGCCCGCATCAGGAAGTACGCGATCACGCCGACCAACGCATAGCTCAGCAGCAGCGCCGGGCCGACGTTGTGCAGTCGGGAGGCGGAGCCGAGGAAGAGGCCCGTACCGATCGCGCCACCGATGGCGATCATCTGGACGTGGCGTCGGCCGAGGGTCTGCTTGTAGCCGACCTGCTCGGCATTGAGGTGATGATGTGGATCGCTGGGTCTGGCGTCGACTTGCGTCATGCTTGTCTCGATTCTTGGGGGTGCCCTCATCAGAGGGAAGTCGAGCGCCAGACGACTTCGACGGGCGCGGGGAGATCACCCACCCGACAACGGGGTGGACCAACAGTGGCGACGAACCCTTCCGGGCAAGGGAGGTGGATCGCGGCGGAGGTCAGCCCGATCCGTGGGCGAGCGGTCCGGCGCGCTCGCCGTGCACATGGGCGGTGACGTCGGTCAGGGACTCGGCGACCGCGTCGTGCACCTGGTCGAGGTGGAAGCGCATCGCGTCCTCCGCCTCGACCACCGACGACCGGACCACTGCAGCGGCGATGCCACGGTGCTCGGCGTCGGAGTCGCCGCGGCGCCGGCGCGACCGGTCGTTGAGCATGGCCGACTGACTGGACAGCGCCGTCCGGATCGAGCTGATCACCTGGGCGAACACCGGGTTCTTGGATGCCTCGGCGATGGCCAGGTGGAAGCTCGCGTCGAGACCGATCCAAACCTGCGGATCGTTCTCGACCTCCATGTTCTCGATCAGCTCCTGGATCTGCTCCAGGTCCTGATCGGTGCGGCGCAGCGCGGCCAGCCCCGCCGCGGGCACCTCGATGTGGGGCCGGACCTCGAGCAGATCGGCCGCCGAATAGCTGCCGAAGACCAGATCGTTGGGCCGACGGCCGACGACGAAGGTCCCCTTGCCGGTGCGGGTCACCGTCAGTCCGAGAGCTGCGCTGGCTCTCAACACCTCGCGGATCACCGATCGGCTGACTGAGTAGCGGGCGGCCAGGGCAGCCTCTGAGGGCAGCCGGTCGCCGACCCTGATCGAGCCCGCGGCGATGGCGTCTTGGAGGTCCTCCAACACGAAACCGACCGCGGACTGGCGTGGGTACGCCGACGGCCCAGCTGTACTGCTGTCAGACAGGTATCCCACGCCGATTACCTTGGCACCGACCCAAGCGCCGGTCAAGGGTTGCGTGTTACGACCTCGGGACAGCGTGTGACGAGTGCGCGACCGCCGGCGGCGCGGTGGAGTCGCGAACCACGAGCCGGGTGGCGAGCTCGATGTGCCGCGTGCCGACCAGGGTGTCGCTGATCAGCTGGGTCAAAGATCGGGTGGCCACCTGGCCCATCTCCACCAACGGCTGGGCGATGGTGGTCAGTGGCGGTGTGGTCCGGCTGGCCATGAAGCTGTCGTCGAAGCCGATGATGCTGAGGTCCTCCGGCACCCGGATCGAGCGGCGTCGGGCCTCCTCCATCATCCCTTGGGCGATCTCGTCCCCGGCCGCGAAGATCGCCGTCGGCCGGTCCGTGCGGTCGAGCAGTGCCGGGGCCACGGCGCGGCCGTCCTCATAGCTGAACGAGCAGTGCGTGATCATGCTCTCCTCGACGAGAGCGTCGGCTCGTCGCATCGCGGCCAGGAAGCCGGCCAACCGCGCCTGGCTGACGTCCGCTGCTGCGGGGCCGCCGGCATAGCCGATCCTTCGGTGACCGAGCGAGAGCAGGTGCTCGGTCGCAGTGACCCCTCCGGTGTAGTTCGTCGTGCCGATCGTGATGCACCGGGTGTCCCCCAGCCGTATCGGATCGATCACGGCGATCGGGAAGCCCTCCTCGACTGCGGCTCGGATCGACGGTTGGGAGGCGTCGACGGTGATCAAGATGGCTCCGGCACGCTCGGCGACCCGCAACCGGGTGAGATCGAGATCGACCTGGTCGTCGCGCACGGGCGGACCGATGACGATCTCGTAACCGTCGGCTCGGGCGGCCGCACTGATCCCCTCCAACACGCTGACCATGTACACGTTCTGCCAGGTCGGGAACGCCACCTCGATCATCCCCGAGTTGCGTGCCGGGCGGTTCACCGGCCGGTACGCCGAGCTCTGCAGCTGTTCCTGCACCCGCCGCCGGGTGTCCGGCGCGACGTCACCCCGGCCGTTGAGCACCTTGGAGACGGTGGCGACCGATACGCCGGCAGCCGACGCCACCTCCGACAGCGTGGGCCGTAACCGCCGCATGACGACACCCTTCGACGAAATGTTTCGGAATCATACCAGGCGCCGGTAGCCATGAACCGCCCGCGCCAGAGCCTTGACTGCGTGCCCTGATCGGCGTCGCAAGGGGTTGACGCCCCCACGCGACGACGACTAACCTCCGTCACATGTTGCGAAACCTATCGAAAAGTTTCGCCCATCTTCCTGGAGGATCAATGACGTCACCCCTCACCAGCCGTCCCCGTGGTGATCCTGGGCTTCCTCGCCTCGAACGCGATCGTGCGGGGGAACAGCCGGCTGTTGCGCTACAGCCGGGTGCTGTTCCTGCTGGGCCTGGCTATTCCCCTGCAGGCAACGATCATCCCGATCTATCTGATCATCACCCGGATCAAGATGTACGACACCCTGGGTGCGCTCATCCTGCCCTCGATCGCCTTCGGATTGCCGCTCACCGTGTTGATCTTGAGCAACTCCCTGCGCGACGTACCGCGCGAGCTGTTCGAGTCGATGCGGCTGGACGGCTGCACCGACTGGCAGATGGCCTGGCGGCTGGCCTTCCCGCTGACCAAGCCGGCCATCGTGACCGTCGCGATCTACAACGGACTGAACGTGTGGAACGGTTTCCTCTTCCCGCTGATCTTGACCCAGAGCCCGGACAAGCGGGTGATGCCGCTGGCGCTGTGGGCCTTCCAGGGCGATACAGCGTGAACATCCCGGCGGTGCTGGCCGCGGTGGTGCTGTCCACCGTCCCGATCCTTGTCTTGTACGTCGTCGGCCGCCGCCAGCTTCTCAGCGGTCTGACCGCCGGCTTCGGCAAGTGACACGACGCACCCAATCGACCGACATCCCCACCACGACAGGAAAGCACTCACCCGTCATGAACCTCCACGTCGCCACCACAGGATCCGACCAGGCCGACGGCAGCTCGGCCCGCCCGTTGCGCACCATCGACCGCGCCGCCACGCTCGCCCGCCCGGGCGACACCGTGATCGTCCATGCCGGGGTCTATCGCGAGTGGGTGCGGCCTCGCCGCGGAGGGCTCAGCGACCGCCGACGGATCGTCTATACCGCCGCACCCGGCGAGCAGGTGAAGATCACCGGTGCGGAGCCGGTCAGCGGCTGGCGGGCGGTCGGCGACGGCGTCTGGACGGTCGTGGTCCCGAACAGCCTGTTCGGTGCGTTCAATCCGTTCGCCGAGGAGGTCAACGGGGACTGGATCGTCTACGCCGACACCAGCACCCCGAAGAAGCACCTCGGTGAGGTATATGTCAACGGTCGTGGCGGTTACGAGGTCACCTCGCGCGAGGCGGTGACCCGGCCGATCCGTCGCACCCACGCGGTGGACCACTGGACCGGGACCACCGAGCCGATCCGTGATCCCAACCAGACCCAGCAGCTCTGGTACGCCGAGGTCGACACCGACACCACGACGCTCTGGGCGCACTTCGGTGACGCCGACCCGAACGCCGAACTGGTCGAGATCAACGTGCGGCGCTCGGTGTTCTTCCCCGGGGAACATCACCTCGACTACATCACGGTGCGTGGGTTCGAGCTGGCGCAGGCCGCCACACCGTGGGCCCCGCCGACCGCGGACCAGCCCGGCCTGGTCGGACCGAACTGGGCCAAGGGCTGGGTCATCGAGGACAACATCATCCACGACGCCAAGTGCTCGGCGATCTCGATCGGCAAAGAGGCCTCCACCGGCCACAACCTCGCCACCGAGCGGCTCGACAAGCCGGGCTACCAGTACCAGCTGGAATCGGTGTTCTCCGCCCGCCAGATCGGCTGGGACCGCGAGCACGTCGGGTCGCACGTCATCCGGCGGAACACCATCTTCGATTGCGGCCAGAACGGCATCGTGGGCCATCTGGGGTGCGTGTTCTCCACCATCGAGGACAACCACATCTACAACATCGCGATCAAGCGCGAGTTCTACGGCTATGAGATCGCCGGCATCAAGCTGCACGCCGCGCTGGACGTGGTCATCCGGCACAACCGGATCCACGACTGCTCGCTCGGTACCTGGTTGGACTGGCAGACCCAGGGCACCCGGGTCTCCCGGAATCTGTACTACGCCAACAACCGGGACCTGTTCATCGAGGTCAGCCACGGACCGTACCTGGTGGAGCACAACGTTCTGGCCTCGCCGGCCTCGATCGAGTCGTTCAGCCAGGGGGGCGCCTTCGTCCACAACCTCGTCTGCGGCACCGTGTCGCTGGAGCCGGTGCCGGAGCGCCCTACGCCCTACCACGTGCCGCACAGCACCCAGGTCGCCGGCTACGCCGCCATCCTCGGCGGGGACGACCGCTACGTCGGCAACCTGTTCGTGGGCGGAGACGGGCGCCAGGCGTACGATCCCGCGGCACATACCGGCCAGCACGCCAACCACGGCACCGTCGGGTACAACGGGCACCCGCCGTCGATGGCGGACTACCTCGAGCTCGTCGCCGATCCGACCCGTGGCGATCACCAGCGTTTCGCCGACGTGCGCCAGCCGGTGTACATCCACGACAACGTCTACGCCCGGGGCGCCGACCCGTACGAGGCCGAGAAGGGCGCGGTCGTGCTGACCGAGGGCGACGTCGACGTTCGCGTCGTCGACGAGGGGGCCGCGGTCTACCTGGAGGTGCGGTTGCCCGCCGCCTTCGACGACGTACGACTGGAGAGCATCACCGGCGCGGATCTGGCGCCGGTCCGGTTCGTCGGTGCCGAGTTCGAAGAACCCGACGGCACACCCGCCGTGTTCGACACCGATCTGACCGGTCGGGTCAAGGACACTGCGCGGCCTCATCCGCCCGGACCATTGGCCGAGCTGACCTCCGGGGTGTCCCGCCTGCGGGTCTGGTGATCAAGGCGCCAGACTGGTGCCGTGGATCCCGAGCTGAACGTCCTGGGTGGCGAGCTGGAGCCCTGCGGCACCGATCCGGTCACCGGGTATTACCGAGACGGGCACTGCACCTGCGGACCCGCACAGGCCCGGCACCTGATCTGCGTCGTGGTCACCGGCGACTTCCTCGCCCACCAGCGCTCGATCGGCAACGACCTCGTCACCCCGATCCCGCAGTTCGGCTTTCCCGGTCTGCATCCGGGTGAACGCTGGTGCGTCGTCCTGGACCGCTGGGTGCAGTCGCACGAAGCGGGGCGGGCGGCGCCGGTGGTGCTGGCCGCCACCAATCAACGGGTCCTCGACGTGATCGAGCTCGAGGAGCTGCGCCGCTACGCGGTCGACGTACCCGATGACCTCAGTTCGCTGGACTGACCGGCTTCCCTCGTCAGGTTCAGGTGTCCAAAGCCGTGAGGTCGACGCCGTGCCGACCACCCGAGTACGCGCGCACGGTCGAGTCCACGGTGGCCGGTAGCACCGTGACGTGATCGAGGGCCACCGAGGAAGTGCGACCGTCGCGCAGGGTCAGGACGAGCCGCGGGCTGCGCCCGAGGCCACCCTTGACGGTCGTGATCGACGCGACGGCCGACCACGGTGACGACAGGCCGGCCACCTCGACGCCGCCGCGGGCGACCCTGATGGCCGTGCCAGGACGCAGTTCGGCAAGCTCCCGCCGGGCGCGGCGATAGATCATGTACGACATCGCCGCCCAGCCGACGCTGATCACCACGACGACCGCGGACAACCACAGCCCCGCCGGCTGACCTCGGCTGCGCAGCCAGACGGCGAAGCCGATGACGATCGCCAGGGTGATCCCCAGACTGATCAGCCGGGATCGGAACAGTCGCCGCCGCCTCTCAGCCCGCTGGGCGACCCGCTCGACGTCGACGTCGACCGCGAGCTCCTCGATCGGCCTGCCGCTCATGCCGCACCATCCTGCCAGGCCGATGCTCCTCGGGTGCCGTGCGGACGACGGCTGCGGACCCTTTGAGACAGTGGTCCGGTGACGGACGACACCGACGACGAGGTCACGGCGCAACTGCGCGAGTTGGAGGATGTGAGTCTGGGCTGGCGTCGGCGCTACACGCTGCGCGTCGTCGGCGTGGCCGACCACCGGGCCGATCTCGAACTGCGTCACGACACCTGCGCGGCGCGGGTCTGGGTCGCGCTGCCGGAGTCGTGCCGCCCGATGCCCTGGCGTACATACCAGTTCGGGCAGGATGCGGAGGGGTGGATCGAGGAGCTGATCGACTGGCTCAACGAGGAGATGGACACCTGCGGGATCGGAGAACACGCCGCTCGGGTCGTGGGCGCCGACGGTGTCCCCAGAATCGTCACCGACGGCTACGGTTTCCGCCGCGCGGATGCGGAGGAGCATGCCCGACAGCGGCGCGGCGTGGGACCCTCGGGTCGGATGGTCAGGCTGTCGCGCTCGGCGCGCCGCCGCGCGTACGCCCTGGAGGACGCGCTGGACGAGGTGGAGCTGCAACTCGCCGGCGGCCCGGTGACCTTGCCGTCCTGGGTCCGCGTGGACCGGATCGCGGTGACCGTCGGTATCCGTGACGCGGCCGGGACGGCCGACGACGAGCTGGTGGCCGCCACCGGCCGTTGGCCGCGGACCCGGCGGGCGAGTCGGCGGATCGGCCCATACCTGGCGTGGCGGAATGTCGACCGAGACATCCGCATCGACTGACAGCCTCGAGCCGGCGCGCACTCGGATCCGGCAGGCTCAGCGCTCGCTGAGGATCTCGGTCACGTCGCGGCGCGGGGTCTCCGGCAGCGATTCCTCCGGCGCCCAGCCGACCCGGAGCAGGATCTGCGGGCACAGGCTTCCGTTGAGAACATCGTCGCGCACCACATCGCGCGTGCCCGGCACCTCGAGCACCTGGCTGAGCGGGCAGCTGGCCAGGCCCTGGCGGGTCGCCTCGAGCAGGACCGCACTCATCGCCTCGCCCGCCCGCAACCGGGACAGCTGGTCGTCGGACGCGGTTCCGAGGACGACCAACATCGCCTCCTCCGGTGCGACGTTGTGCTGGGTCTCCCGAGGTACCCCGAAGTCGCGGGCGGCGACCACACTCGGCGGTGCCGGACGGACCAGGTTGGCCGACGGGATGCCCTCGGCGGCGGCGGTATCGGTCCAGGTGGCGAGCTCCTCGGCATAGCCGTCCTGCCCGTCCTGGGTCTTGGCGGCCGTCTCGAACGCGCCGGCCAGCACGGCCCGGCGCTCGGCATCGTCGATGTGCACCAGCAGCACGCCTTGCTCGGCGGCGCGGTCGAAGAGCTGCTGACGGAACGCGTCCGGCAGCGGCCAGTTGCGGAAGGCCCGGCGATCGCTGCGACGCCGCGGGATCTGCTCGGCCAAAGTGGCGTCGACCCGGTCGGCCGGCCCCTCCAGCTCGACGACCGCCAACAGGTCCGGGTCGTCCGGATCGGGCATGCGATGGACGCGCGCGCCGACACCGGCGGCGGCCAGCGCCACCCGGAAATGGTGCAAGGCGGCACCGCAGCTGATCACCAGATCGCGCCGATCGGCGTCGGCGACCTGCAACCAGCGCTCGGTGTCGGCATAGAGCTTGACGGAGCCCCCGTCGGCGGCGAAGCGCCAGGGCTGTGTGTTGTGCACCGAGGGTGCCCGACCGGCCAGCTCGACGGCGTGCCGGACGGATTCGTGGAGTACATCGGTCGTGATCATGGCTGCCACCTGACATCGTTGGAGGGACACTCCGAGACTCCCAGCGGACCGATCGGCTCCCCAGGGTCCAAAGACCCGGGCCGCGGCGGGCGATCGACCCCGGGCTCACGATCCGCCCAGACCGCCCGGCCCGCCTCGACGGGACCTCCGGCACTGGGGTCGACACACCCCCGATCCGTACGGTCGAGACGTCGGCGCCCGCCGCCGGAACGCGGCCGGACCACGACCCCCCGATCCCCGGGTCCCGCGCGCCCGCGCCTCGCTCCACGGCGACGCCGACGACAACCCGGCGCACGCCGCGGACCTGCCGCTCCGGCGCCTTCGACACGAGAGGAACCGGCCATGCCGACGACGACGTGGGTGCATCGATTCGACCAGTTGAACGAGGTGGAGGCGACCGTCGACGACGGCTGGGACGCCGTCCGCGGTCTGCTGGGCGGAAAGGGTGCGAACCTCGCGGAGATGACCCGGTTGGGGATCCCGGTGCCGCCCGGCTTCACGGTCACCACCCAGGCCTGCCTGAGCTATCTCGCCCAGGACCGCACCATGCCCGACGGGCTGTGGTCGCAGGTGATGGAGGCGCTGCACGGGGTGGAGCAACGTCTCGACAAGCGCTTCGGCGACCCGGCCGCGCCGCTCCTCGTTTCCTGCCGCTCGGGAGCCAAGTTCTCCATGCCCGGCATGATGGACACGGTCTTGAACCTCGGCCTGAACGACGAGACCGCCAAGGGCTTGGTCGTGCTCACCGGCGACGAGCACTTCGTCTTCGACTCCTACCGCCGGCTGATCCAGATGTTCGGCACCGTGGTGCTCGGCCTGCGTGACGAGCTGTTCGAGAATGTGCTTTCCGCGGCCCGCACCGCCCGGGGGGTGACCAGCGACGCCGAGCTGACCGCCGACGACCTGCGCGGTGTGGTGGCCCGGTTCCGGGAGATCGCGGTGCAGTTCCCGACCGACCCGGCCGAGCAACTGCGGATGGCCATCGAGGCCGTCTTCTCGTCCTGGAACGGTCGACGCGCGGTCGACTACCGCAACGCCGCGGGGATCGCGCACGATCTCGGCACCGCGGTGAACATCCAGGCCATGGTCTTCGGCAATCTCGACGAGCACTCCGCCACCGGCGTCTGCATGACCCGCAGCGGTGCCACCGGCCACCCGGGGTTGGAGGGTGACTTCCTCGTCAACGCCCAGGGCGAGGACGTGGTGTCCGGCACCCGGGCCACGCGGCCGATCGAGGTGCTCGGCGAGCTGATGCCGGACGCCCACGCCGAGCTCGAGGCGATGGCGCGGACCCTGGAGCAGCGCTACCGCGACATGCAGGACATCGAGTTCACCATCGAAGCCGGCAAGCTCTGGCTGCTGCAGACCCGCGACGGCAAGCGAACGGCCCAGGCGGCCGTACGTATCGCGGTCGACCTCGCGACGGAGGGTCTGATCACCACAGCGGACGCGGTGCGCCGGGTTACCCCGAGCCAGATCGACTTCTTCCTGCACCCGCAGCTCGCCCCGGCCGCCCGCAAGCAGGCGGCCGACGAGGGACGCATGATTGCCACCGGGCTGAACGTGTCGCCCGGTGCCGCGGTCGGCGTGGCGGCCTTCGATCCCGACGTGGCCCAACGACTGGCCGGCGACGGCCGAGCGGTCATCCTCGTCCGGCCCGAGACCAAGCCGGACGACGTGCACGGGATGCTCGCGGCGGAAGGCATCCTCACCACCCGCGGCGGCCGCACCAGCCATGCCGCGCTGGTGGCCCGCCAGTTCGGCAAACCGGCGGTGGTCGGCGTCGGCGCGCGGGAGATCGATCTGGTCGGGCGCCGTGCCCAGGTCGGCGAGCTGGTGATCGAGGAGGGTGACTGGCTGTCCCTCGACGGCAGCACCGGCGAGGTGTACCTCGGCCGGCTCGACACCTTCATCCCCGACATTTCCGACAGCTGGCTGTCCACGCTGCTGAGCTGGGCCGACGGCTTCCGCACTCTGGGCGTGCGCGCCAACGCCGACTACCCGGTGGATGCGCGACGTGCCCGCGAGTACGGCGCCGAGGGGATCGGCCTGTGCCGGACCGAGCACATGTTCTTCCAATCCGAGCGGCTCCCGGTCATGCAGCGGATGATCATGAGCGACTCGGTCACCGAGCGCCGCGATGCGCTGGCCGAGCTGGAGCCGCTGCAGCGCGCGGACTTCCTCGGGCTGTTCCAGGCGATGGACGGAATGCCGGTGATCATCCGGCTGGTGGACCCGCCGCTGCACGAGTTCCTGCCCACGTCCGACGAGCTGTCCAAGCGGATCACCGACGCCAAGATCAGGTTGTCGGCCGCCGGGTCGCTGGACGAGGTGGACGAGCTGCTCGGCCGGCTGCGGCACGACGAGGACCTGTTACGCCGCGTGCGGATCCTCCACGAGTCCAACCCGATGCTCGGTCTGCGCGGTGTGCGGCTGGCCATCCGGCACCCAGAGATCCTGCAGATGCAGGCCCGGGCGATCTTCGCGGCGGCGTGTGACGCGGCCGAAGCGGGCGGCGATCCGCACCCGGAGGTGATGGTCCCGCTGACCAGCGATGCCGGTGAGCTGATCACCGCTCGGGCCGTGATCGAGAGCGAGGCCGCAGCGGTCTTCGCCGAGCGCGGGATCACCATCGACTACCTGATCGGCACCATGGTCGAGACTCCGCGGGCCGCCCTGACCGCAGCACGCCTGGTCGAGCACGCGGACTTCTTCTCGGTGGGATCCAACGACCTCACCCAGATGACGTACGCGATCAGCCGGGACGACGCGGAGACGAGCTTCTTGATCGACTACCTGCGGGCGGGTGTGTACGACCACGACCCGTTCACCTCGCTCGACCCCGACGGAGTCGGAGTGTTGATCGACATGGCGATCGATGCGGCCCGCACGTGCAAGGACGGCTTCGAGGTCGGCGTCTGTGGTGAACACGGGGGCGATCCGAGCTCGATCACCTGGTGCCACGAGCACGGCCTGACCTACGTCAGCTGCTCACCCTTCCGGGTCCCGGTGGCCCGATTGGCTGCAGCCCAGGCGGCCCTGGCCACCGCCTGAGGGTGCGCGCGACAGGCTCAGCTCTCGCGCACGCCTCGCGGCGTGATGGCCATGTGCAGCCGGTAACGGTCTGCCCGATACCAGGAGGTGGAGAGCTCGATCGCCCGCTCCCCCGCGTGCGTGACGCGTTCCTGGACCAGCAGCGGGGCGCGCTTGGCGATCCCCAGGATGCGGGCCTGCTGGGCATCGGCCGACTCGGCCCGGACGGTCTGCTCGCCGCTGGTGACGACGACACCGTACTCGGAGGCGAAGACGTCGTACAGCGCCCCGAGTTCGCGCTGAAGGAGGCCGGGGAACAAGGCCGAAGGATAGAAGCCGACCTCGTACGCCATCGGCGTGCCGTCGGCGGTGCGCAGGCGCTCCACTCTGATCACGGGCCGGCCCGGCCGAATTCGCAACGCGTACGCGACGTCGTCGTCGGCCGGCTCTTCCCGCGCGCTGAGTACGACGGTGGCCGGGACCAGCCCGCGGTCGCGCATCTCGCGGGAGAACGACGTGAGGTGCAGCCGGGAATCCACCTGCGGCCCGGTGACGTAGGTGCCCTTGCCGTGCACGCGCTCGAGCACACCGGCTTCGACCAGGTCCGCGATGGCCTGCCGGATGGTCACCCGGCTGACGCCCAACCGAACCACGAGGGCCCGCTCGGAGGGAATCGCGTCACCGGCGTTCAGCTCGGTGTCGATCAGCTGTTCGAGGATCCCGCGGACCTGGGCACGCTTGGTGGTGGCGAAGCGCTGGGGTCGCTCGGTGCGGAACCTGGCCGCCGTCTCGGAGCGACCGTAGTCGTGCTGCAATGGAGCTCTCCCCTCGAAGGTCCTGGCATCATCGCGCCGACCCGTACAGGCCGACACAGACCAGTGAATACCAGTATGAAGGAGCGTTTCCCCTGTCCACCACCGCCCGCACCCAGATGGCCCGCGAGATCGCCGAGCAACCGCGGGCGCTGGCCGACACGCTCGAGGCGTTGCTGCCGCAACGTCACGCCGTCCGGGCCGTGGCCGGCGGGCGCCGTCATCTGCGGTTCGTCGCCCGCGGTTCGAGCGACAACGCGTGCGTGTACGCCCGCTATCTCAGCGAGGTGCACGCCCGGATGCCCGCGGTGCTCGCCGCCCCGTCGGTGTCGACGCTCTATCATTCGACCCTGGACCTGTCCGACACCGTCGTGGTGGCGGTCAGCCAGTCCGGCTCGACGCAGGAGATCGTCGAGTCGCTGGAGTGGGCCCGGCGCAGTGGCGCCGCGACGCTCGCGATCACCAACGTCGAGGACTCCCCGCTCGCGGTGGCCGCTGACCTGGCGATGATCACCCAGGCCGGACCCGAGCTGGCCGTTCCGGCCACCAAGAGCTACACCACCCAGGTCGCGGCGCTCGCGGTAGCCGTCGATGCCCTGGCGCCGGAGCAAGGCCGCCTGGACGCCGGCTTCGCAGCGGTACCGGAGCAGGCGGAAGCCATGCTGGCCGAGGCAGGAATCGACGCGATGGCGGCCCGGCTGGCCGCCACCGACGAGGTGCTCGCCAGCGGTCGCGGACTCGCCTTCGGCACCACGCTGGAGGTTGCGCTCAAGCTGGAGGAAACCTGTCTGCGCCCGGTCCGCGGGCTCTCCTACGCCGACCTGAAACACGGCCCGATCGCGATCGTGGACCACGATCTCGTCACGCTGCTGGTGGCCGGCCCGAGCGGGCCGACCCTGCCGGGAATGTGCGAGCTGGCCGAGACCGTCCGCGCCAAGGGCTCTCCGGTGCTCGGGATCGGCGGGGACGCGGCGTTCGCGGCCGCGTGCGACCTGGCCCTGCCCGGTCCTGTGCTATCGGAGGAGCTGGCGCCGCTGGTGCTCGTCATCCCGGCCCAGCTGACGGTCGAGCGGCTGGCCCGGAACCTCGGTCTGGACCCCGACGCGCCGCGGGGCCTCAGGAAGGTCACGCAGACGGACTGATCCGGCGGGTCCTCACCGGCCAAACAGCTGCGTCCGAGCCGTGCCGCCATGTCTCGATGTCTCGACGTCTGGAGCTCACACGCCGAGGGTGAGGAAGGAGGCGGCCGTCGCCTCCAGCAGCCGGTCGCCGCGGACCTGGGCCCGGGTGCGGCGCATCGCCTCCGGCAGATCGTCGAGTTCGGCCAGCCAGCGGTGCACCTCGACCATCAGCGTCGCGGCGGCGGCGTCGTTGACCACCTCCACACTCGACACCAGGCCGACCGTCCCGAGCGACAGCATGGCCGAGGTGAAGCCGAGCAGTTCCCCGGCCCCGATCGGCGCCACCATCCCGGACTCGCACGCCGACAGCACGAGCCGGCGTGGTGCCCGGTCCAGGCCCTCCAGGTCGTACGCGGTGAGCGGGCCGTCGTCGACC
>DASTGF010000264.1:0-7272 GCA_035719255.1 Microlunatus sp.
TCCCCGGCGAGCAGCACGACGGCCCCGGGAACGAGGCCGCCGCCCAGGACCCGGTCGAGCTCGGCGACGCCGGTCAGGGCCCGATCGGCGGCATGCGCACTGACCTGCGCAATCGGCACGGCCTTGCTGGTCGGCCTGGACGAGGCGATGGTGGCGAGCTTGGGTGCGCCGGCCTCCTCGACGCTGCCCCAGGTCTGGCACTCACCGCACCGCCCGACCCACCGTCCGGTGGTCCAGCCGCACTCGGTGCATCGATACCCGGGCTTGGTCGCTGTCTTCGCCATGAACCGGGACCCTAGTCATCGCCGCCGACAGTAACGGCCGACGCGCCCGGGCCCCGCCCCGGCGCCCACCTCTGGGCACCCACCTCTGGGCACCCACCTCTGGGTACCTGCGGACGAGCGATGTCACGATCAGATGCGGATGTTGCCTTTGCGGGTCCTGAAGACAGCCCCGACCAGACCGGGCGCGGCCTCGGGGGAGGTCCACTGCACATCGACGTCGTTCAGCACGGTGTCGGTCTTTCCGCCCAGCCAGTCGTCCAGACGCTCGCGATGCCCGGCGATCTCGATGCTCAACAGCTCGACGGCGCCGCCGCCGACCGAGGGATGCATCCCCGGTGCAGAGACCCAATGCACGAAGAAGGGAAGCTGGGGGTCGTTCTGCAGGTCGCGGACGCCGAGCTGCAGCCACTCCAGGACCCGACCGTTGGGCAGGTGCCGCAGACCCTCCACCGGCGTACGACCGATCCGCTCCTCCTGCGGACCGAGATCATCGACAGCCACCACCCAACCGAGCCAGCCGCCGCCGGCCCTCGACCGGGCGCGCACGGCCTGACCGAACGGGGCCTTGTCCGCGGACGGGTGGTCCAAGACGGCGACGACCTCCAGATAGCGGCCGCCGGCCAACGGCAGGATCCGGTTGACCGTCCCGAACCGCGGATGGAAGCCGCCGTCCTTGAAGACAGCGCCGAGCTGGAGTCCGAGCCGATCTGCCGTGGCTTCCAGTCCTTCCGGGCCTGCAGCGTACGACAGATGATCGAGGCGCATGTCCACATTGTGTCGGGGCCGGGTCGGCCGTCCGGTCCCGGGGGTCCGGGGACCCGACCGTGGCGATGTGCATCCGACGCTCGCCGTCCGCACGAGTCTGGCGGAAGCTCGCTGTTCGACCTGCGAGGACTAGGGTGATCATGAACGGTCGGCCCTCCGTCGCTTGGGATCGGCCGGGTGACGCAGGCGCTGACCGCGCCGAGTCTCGAACTCCTCGCACAAGTCGACCACGATGGCGTACGCGGCCTCGCCCATCAGCGCCACCAGCTCGTCCCGGCTCGACCGGTAGACCGGCGCGCGCCCGTGGTGGGCTTCGGTGTTGGAGGTGCAATACCAGTCGAGGTCGTGCCCACCGGGACCCCAGCCGTCGCGGCCGTACTCACCGATGCTCACCTCGGTGTAGGTCGTGTCATCGGCCCGGCTGACCGTGCGGAACTGCCGGCGCAGCGGCAGTTGCCAACAGACGTCCGGCTTGGTCTCGGTGATCGGCCGCCCCTCGCTCAGGGCGAGGAGGTGCAGCGCACACCCGGCTCCGGCCGGAAAGCCGGGGCGGTTGAGGAAGATGCAGGCGCCGTCGACGACACGGGTCTTGCGGGCCGGTTCCTCACCGTCGGCGACCTGGTCGGGTTGCTCCAGCTCGACCCAGCCGGCCGCCTTTCCCTCGGCGCGGTGCTGCCACATCGAGCCGGTGAGCTTCTTCACCGAGCGGCCGACCCGCGTCTCGTCGTCGGCGTCGGCGAAGTGAGCGCCCAAGGTGCAGCAACCGTCGTCGGGACGGTCGGCGTAGATGCCGGCGCAGCCGGCGCCGAAGATGCACGACCACCGCGAGGTCAGCCAGGTGAGGTCGCATCGGAAGACCTGATCGGCGTCGGCGGGATCGACGAACTCGACCCACGCCCGCGGAAAGGGCAGCAGTACCTCGGGCACCGGCACAGCCTATGGTCATCCCGCTGGACGACCGGCGTGCGCTCGGCCGCGCTCGACTGTCTCCGGTGCTGAGCCGTTGCCCGGCTCGGGCTCGCCGGGATCCCTTGCCTGGTTCGCATTGCGCGGAAACAACCGCCCTCGGCCGTTCGATGCATGACGACAAGTTGCAACTCAGATACATCGAGCGCAGGACATTGACGCCGGTTCGCACTGAGGTTACGGTGACGTTAACCCCTCGTGAGAGCGCTCCCACGCTCCCAGTGCTTTCCTCGTTCCGTGTGCGTCTCGTTCCTCCCCTCCCCAGGAGACCCCGTGCCATCACTGCTGAACGGCCTGCCCGGAAACGGCTGTCCGCCCCCGTCCCACGCCTCGGCGCCCCAGGCATCGGCGCCCCACGCATCGACGTACCGTCGGGTGACACCGATCGCCGTCTTGTCGGCCATCGCCTTGGTGTTCACCTCGCTGTTCTCGATCAGCGTGCAGGGATCGGCCTCCGCCGCGACCGTCGGCGCCGGCTCGTACACCACCACCCTGCCGGCCGGTCAGTCGCTGCCGACGGGATGTGGGTCGATCTCGACCAACCCGCGGCAGTGGGTAACGGACAACGCTCCGTCCGGTGCGGTTCCCACCAACGACTGGTGGACGTCGATCTTGTTCAAGAAGACCGACTGCGCCTTCGGGGAGCCGATGTTCGCGCACCCCGCCGCGTACGACACCTACCCCGGTGGGCTGGGCATCTCCTACACGACGACCCCGGTGATCACCGGGACGTCCACCGGCGTCGGTGAGTACAAGTTCCCCTACACCCGCGACGTTCTCGTGGGGGTGGCCGGCCTGAACGCGGGCAACGTCAAGGTCGACGGCTGGTCGGACTGGACCGTGTCGCCGATCTTCACCGACGGCTCCCGTTCCCTGCGGGCCACCATCGGCCACGGCCTGCCGATGTCGTACTACACCGTGTCCGGTGGCAACGCGCAGCTCAGCGTGGACGGCACTCCGCGGGTGTGGCTGAACAGCGGCACCACCATCGGCTTCAGCATCCGTGATCATGACTATGTGGCGTACGCCCCGAGCGGCGCCAACTGGAACGTCTCCGGCACGGTGATCAGCTCGTCGCTGAACGGCAAGGACTACTTCAGCGTCGCGGTCCTGCCGACCACGGCGTCGTCCACCGACACCACCCGCAAGGAGCTGGCGAGCTCCTACCGAACGTACGCGTACGCCTTCGTCACCGGCACCACGGTCGGCTACTCCTACAGCGCGAGCGGCGGCTCGGTGAAGTCCACCTACCGCTTCACGACCAAGGCCATGGAGGGCAGCCAGACCAAGACCGTGGTCTCGCTGTATCCCCATCAGTGGAAGGCGTTGAGCGGAGCGAGCCCGATCAGCCAGAGCTACGTCTCCCCGCGCGGCACGATGAAGAACCTCGTCGGCGTCTCGTCGTTCACCACCGAGATGAAGTTCCACGGCATCCTGCCCGAGCTTCCCGCCGTGGCCACCGGGTCCGGCGCCGACAAGGCCACCGTGGTGGACTACCTGAACCAGGTGGCCGATGACCCGGCCGCGGAGCAGAAACCCGACACCTACTGGGCCGGCAAGGGTCTCGGCCGGTCGGCGCGGATCGCCGAGATCGCCGATCTGGTCGGCCAGACCGCGACCCGGGACAAGGCGCTGGCCGCCATGAAGAAGACCCTGAACAACTGGCTGACCGCGTCGGCGGGGGAGACCGACCACCTGTTCTACTACGACAAGAACTGGGGGACCTTGATCGGTTACGACGCCAGCTACGGGTCCGATCAGGAACTCAACGATCACCACTTCCATTACGGATACTTCATCGCGGCGGCCGCGACTCTGGCCAAGTTCGACCCGAACTGGGCCAAGTCCACCCAGTACGGCGGCATGATCGATCTGCTGATCCGTGACGCCAACAACTACGACCGCTCCGACACCCGCTTCCCCTATCTGCGCGACTTCGACATCTACGCCGGTCACGACTGGGCGTCCGGTCACGGCTCCTTCGCATCGGGCAACAATCAGGAGTCGAGCTCGGAGGGGATGAACTTCGCCGGAGCCTTGATCCAATGGGGCCAGGCAACCGGGAACACCGCGGTTCGTGACGCCGGGATCTTCATCTACACGACGGAGGCGGCGGCGATCCAGGACTACTGGTTCGACGTGGACGGCACGACGTTCCCCAAGAACTTCGGGCACAGCGCGGTCGGCATGGTGTGGGGTGACGGCGGCGCGTACGCCACCTGGTTCAGCGCCGACCCGGAGAAGATCCAGGGCATCAACCAGCTGCCGGTCACCGGAAGCCACCTCTACCTCGGCCTCGACCCGGCGTACAACAAGATCAACTACGACGAGATCGTCCGGAACCGTGGCGGCGAGCCGACGGCCTGGCAGGACATCTTGTGGGAGTTCCTCGCCCTCGGGGACCCGGACCTGGCACTGAGCAAGTTCCGAGCGAATCCGAACTTCGCCTCCGAGGAGGGGGAGACCAAGGCGCACACCTTCCACTGGATCCGCAACCTGGCGGCGCTCGGCAACGTGGACTCGTCGATGACGGCCAACTATCCGCTGGCGGCCGCGTTCACCAAGGGCGGCAAGAAGACCTACGTCGTGGCCAACATCAGCTCGGCCGCGCTCACCGTCACCTTCTCCGACGGAACGAAGGTCAGCGCCCCGGCCGGCAAGACCGTGACCACGGGCGCGAACACCTGGAGCGGGGGCAACGCGGGGGCCACCCCGGGCACGCCACCGCCCAGCACGACTCCCACCCCCACCCCCACCCCCACTCCGACCCCGAAGCCCACGCCCACCCCGACTCCCACTCCGACGCCGACTCCGACCCCGACGCCCACTCCGACCCCGACGCCCACTCCGACTCCGAGTGCGCCCGGCAAGCTCTACCTGCAGACCGACGGGACCCTCGGCGCAAGCCAGAGCGCGGGCACCGTGAGCATCGCCGCCGCCAATTGCCAGTGCGACGGCACGCCGACCAACGCCAAGACGTTCACCGTCAACGGGCTGACCAGGTCCGTGAGCGGAGCGCCGACATTCGACCTGTTCGTCGACGCCGGGACGAGCGTGGGCAGCGCGACGCAGGTCCGGATCTCCTACGACCTCACCGGCAACGGCAGCTGGGACCGGGTGGAGACGTACCGGTACTTCCCGACCGATCCGATCCCCGGATACGAGCACTACACGCAGAGCCAGCAACTCCTGAGCTCCACGGGCACGCTGGGTGCGCTGGACAAGGGCTCGGTCAAGGTCGAGGTGTGGAGCGCCATCGGTAACCAGCCGTCGACGCTCGGGGTCGGCAACCAGTCGGTGATCACGCTCGGCTGAGACGTTCTCCGGGGGTGGGGCGCCGCTGTGGGCCCCACCCCCGCTCGACCGGCTCGGCGGGGCGACTGTCGGCGCCGGCGGTTAGCGTCGTCGGCATGACGATCGACCCGCGGTTGGCCGACTGGATGCTCGACAGCGATCCGGCGCTGCGATGGCAGGTGGAGCGCGACGTGATCGGCGCGCCCGAGGAGGTCTGGTCGGCGACCCGAGCCATGGTCGCGACCGAGGGCTTCGGCGCTCGGCTGATCGCCCTACAGGATCCGGACGGTCAGTGGGCCGGGGGTGCCTACTTCCCGGCCGATTTCGACCTCCGGGGCTCGGAGGCGGCCGACGGAGCCGGTCAGCCGTACACCGCGACGACGTGGACGCTGAACGCCCTGCGCGGCTGGGGGCTCGACGCCCGGGCACTTGCCGGCACAGCCGCGAAGCTCGCCGCCAACAGCCGCTGGGAGTATGAGGACCTGCCCTACTGGGGCGGTGAGGTCGACTGCTGCATCAACGCCTTCACACTGGCCAACGGCGGCTGGCTCGGCGCCGACGTCACCGCACTGTCGCGCTGGTTCGGCGAGCACCAGCTGGCCGACGGTGGCTGGAACTGCGAGTGGGTGGAGGGCTCGACCCGCTCGTCGGTGCATTCCACGCTCAATGTCGTGGACGGCTTGTTGTCCTACGAGCAGAGCATCGGTGGCGACGACGAACTGCGGCGCCGCCGCGAGACCGGCCAGGAATACCTGCTCGAGCGCAGCCTCATGTATCGCAAGACCACTGGGGAGCCGTTCGGACCGTGGGTGACCCGGTTCGCCTATCCGCTGCGGTGGTTCTACAGCGTGCTCAGGGCCGCCGATCATCTGCGATCGGCCGCACTCTGGGATCAGACCGCGCCCGATCCGCGGATGGCCGAGGCGATCGAGATCATCCGGGCGGCCCGAAGGCCCGACGGGACGTGGATCCAGGAGCGCCGCCACCCCGGACGAGTGTGGTTCGAGGTCGACGTGCCCGCGGGTGAGCCGTCGAAGTGGTTGACCTTCCTCGGCACCCGGGTGCTGGACTGGTGGGACGGCGCGACACCGGACAGCGCGACACCGGACGGCGCCACATTGGACGGCGCCACACCCGACGTGGCCAAGCCGGGTCCATGACGACCTTCACACAGGAGGAGCGGCGCAGGCTACGCTGGTCGATGTGCCCGAAGCGCCGCCCGCCGATTCCCGGGTGACCCGCCCGGAGCCGGCGAACCAGCTGATCAAGGTGCCGCCGGCCAAGGTCGGTCTGTCCACCTCGTCGGTCTATCCCGAGACGACCTCGAGCGCGTTCGAGCTGGCCCGGCGGCTGGGTTACGACGGCGTCGAACTGATGGTCGGCATCGATCCGGTGGCGGCGGACATCGACGCGGTCGAGAAGCTGCGCGACTATCACGGCGTACCGGTGCTCTCGGTGCACTCGCCGTGCCTGTTGATCACCCAACGGGTCTGGGGCACCGACCCGTGGGCCAAGCTCGAGCGCTCGGCCGAGGCGGCCCGCCGGCTGGACGCACCGGTGGTCGTCGTGCACCCGCCGTTTCGCTGGCAGCGCGACTACGGGCGGAACTTCGTGGAAGGCATCCGGCGGCTCAACGAGACCACCGGAGTCACGTTCGCGGTGGAGAACATGTACCCGTGGCGCACACCGGGCGGGGAGCTCAAGGCGTACCTCCCGGGCTGGGATCCCACCGACCGCGACTACACCGATCTCACCTTGGACTTCTCGCACGCCTCGACGGCGAACCAGCAGTCGCTCGATCTCGCCAAGGCGTGGGGCAGCCGGCTGCGACACATCCACCTGACCGACGGATCCGGGTCGATGAAGGACGAGCACCTGGTCCCCGGGCGCGGCGACCAGCGCGCCGGTGAGGTGCTCGGTTACCTCGCCGCCCACGACTTCGCAGGCCACGTCGTGCTCGAGG
>DASTGF010000265.1:0-4756 GCA_035719255.1 Microlunatus sp.
AATACCCATCGGGGAGGTCTGATGAACACCTCCACTACCTGTCCCGCGGCCTTGGCCGGTGCCAACCAGACCGTCTCCGGGCGGGTCCAGTAAGCCGCGGCATCACTCAAGCAGGTGCGATTCGTACCGAGCGCAATTGGAGCGTCGTGGCCGAGCGCGCCGCGGCAGGAGAGGCGAGCGCCACCCATGGTCAGCCGGTTCGGGCAGTGGGTCGCAGATTTGCGACGTCGGCCTGAACCCATTCTCTGGGCGGTGACCGCGCCTTCAAGGAAAATGACGATCAGGGACTAGACACATGACAGAACTGGTGGGACCAAGGCTGCCGAGGTTGGCAGCACAGCGAGTGGCGCCGGCGGACACACCTCCACGCCGAATCTGGGCACAGGACGTGTTGGTACGCGCGGACCGATTGCGGGCCAAGCTCGATGCGATTCAGGCGGACAATCCGCCGTCGCCGGGTGAGGCCAAGCTGGCCGAGGAAGTGCACGAACGTCTCATGGGTGCGCGATGCGCAGCGCTGCGCGTCTCACCGCGGCCCCACCGGCTCAGTAACTGGTGGCGCGGGACGCTGGTCGAGGCCGCCTACCAGAACCTGCACGCGGCGGAGATCTTGATGGCGTCTCTGTACACCGATACTCAGGTGGCGGCCGAGATCCCCGAGGCGATTGCTCGGGTCGAGGTGTGTCTCGATCGGGACGATCCGCGCCGCGTCGCGGCGCTCCGGCTCTTGGACCCGAAGCCACACGAGGATCCTGAAGTCATCAGGGAGGAGTTCGCGAAGGCGGTGCAGGTCGGGTTCGAGGCCGGAGATGCCGAGCATGGTCGTCTTCGAAGCTTCCGCAACGCCGTGGTCGGAAGCGCGGTCGTGCTCGCGTTCATCCTCGCCCTGTTCATCGCCTACGTCGCTTTCAACCCCGCCTTCATGCCGGTCTGCTTCCAACCGGACCAGGCCACCCACGTGTGTGCCTCAGGAGGAGACACGCCCAGGCACTACGACCTGCTGACCGTGGCAGCCATGGGCATGCTCGGTGGGATGCTCTCGGCCATCGTGTCGATCAAGAACATGCAGGGCACCTCGGTCGCCTACGACGTGCCCACCGCTCTTGCTGCGCTCAAGCTCCCGGTCGGCGCGCTCTCCGCCCTTGGCGGACTCCTGCTGATCAAGGCGGGCTTCATTCCAGGGTTGTCGAACCTCGACACTCAGGAACAGATCCTCGCCTACGCGTTCGTCTTCGGCTCCGCACAGCAACTCCTCGTCGGGGCGGTCGACCGGCACGCCCAGCAACTGTTGTCCACCGCGCCGAGCAAGGCCGCAGACGCCGCCCGCCCCGAGAGGGCGGTATGACACACACCGTCGGGACCTCGACCTGATCGATCTCTCGGTGCCTCCTTGTCCGGGCCGGGCGAGGTTGGTTCTTCAGCGTCAACCGCCGCGCCAACCCGGGTTGCCACCCGGGAGCTGCACCACGCCTTCATCTTCTCGATGGACGCCATCGAGTCTCCCGTCCTCAAGTCAAAGGAGTGAGAACACATGTCCGAACAGCAACTGGTGCCGATCTCGGCCAGCCATCGCGATCCCGTCCACGGTGCGCGACGCATCGGAGACCTCCCACCAGAAACGGAGATCGAGTTCAGCATCGTGGTACGGCGCAAGAGTGGCGGAGACGAGAAGATCCTCCACGCCGCGGCGGCGGAGCCGTCCGGGACAATGAGCGAGCGGCGCCGCCGGTTGGCCGAGGAAGCCGGCGCTGACCAGGGCGACCTGGAGCGAGTCACGGAGTACGTGACCGGCGTCGGTATGACGGTCGAATCCGCCGACTCGGCGACCCGCACCGTGACGGTCCGCGGCACGGCCGAGCAGGCCAAGACGGCCTTCGGGGTCTCGCTCGGGCGCTATGAGACAGATGATCTGCACTATCGCGGGCGCGAGGGCTCGGTTCACGTGCCGGCCGACCTAGCCGACGTGGTCGTTGCCGTCCTCGGCCTGGACAATCGTCCCCAGGCGCATGTGCATCTGCGACGTCGACCTGCGCTGAGCGAGGACGGGCTTCCAGACCCGCATGAGGGCCCCGCCGCGATGCTCCCCGCTCTGACCGCACATGCGGCAGCCGCACACAGCCCGCGACCACACCCCAGGCCGATGTGGCCCATGCAGGTAGCCAGGTTGTATGCCTTCCCCGACCAGGGCAACGGCGGAGGTCAGACGATCGGGATCATCGAGCTCGGCGGCGGGTTCCAGCAGCAGGAGCTAGCGGCCTACTTCCGACGCGCACAGGTGGATCCCGCACCCTCGGTGGAAGCGATCGAGGTCCTCGGCGGCCACAACGATCCTGGCACGGACCCCAACGCTGACGGAGAGGTCATGCTCGACATCGAGGTGTCCGGAGCGGTAGCGCCCGGCGCCCGGATTGCGGTCTACTTCAGCGATGCCACCGACCGCGGCTTCTTCGCGGCCGTGTCCGCCGCGGTCCATGACGCCATTCGGTCACCTTCTGTCGTCTCGATCAGTTGGGGCGGCCCGGAGGACAGCTGGACCGAACAGTCGCGCCGGGTCTTTGATGACGTGCTGATCGACGCTGCCGCGCTCGGAGTCACGGTCTACGCCGCCGCCGGGGATCACGGCGCCGGGGACGCTACCCCGGACGGGCAGGCGCATGCGGACTTCCCGGCCTCCAGCCCTCACACGATCGGCTGCGGCGGGACGACCCTGTTCGACCAAGGCGGTAGGGCCGCCGAGGTGGCCTGGAACGACGGTGACGGCTGGGCGACCGGAGGGGGGATCAGCGCGGTCTACCCTCCCCAGCCATGGCAGACCGTCGCTCTCCCTCCCAACGTCAACAACCCTGGGCAGCCCGGGCGAGGCGTCCCAGACGTCGGCGGCAATGCCGACAACGCGTCCGGGTACATCATCCTGGTCGGTGGCCAATGGGTGCCCATCGGTGGAACAAGCGCAGTCGCACCGCTGTACTCCGGACTCACCGCCTTGCTCAACGAGGCTCTCGGCACGCCGGTGCACGGCCTCCTCCAATGGTTGTACGAGATCGCCTCTGACGAGGGCGGTTCCGTGTTCAACGACGTGACGGTCGGCGACAACTCCGTGCTGAGCAGCCAGTTCGGGCCTGCGGTCCAGGGATACCAGGCGGGCGGAGGTTGGGACGCCTGCACGGGGCTGGGCAGCATCAACGGAACGGCCCTCCTGGAGCGGTTGCGCGCTGCCGTTCCACACGGGTCGGAACCTGCCCGGATGTAAGCACGGATCGTTCGGGGACGACCCGCGGGGCACCTGAACCGCCCGTGCCGAGCCACTGCTGCCGACGGCTGCAGCCATGCTCGTGCTCGTGGAGTTGGCGCATTCCCCGAGGTGGACGCTCCTGCAACGTGGGTGCGGTGCGTCATTTCAGCCGCAAGAGCGGCCCTATCGCTCCGCCACTGTGCCAGGCGCAAACCCGCGCGGCACCGAAGATCGGTCGGGGACAAAGTGACCGAGTGTGACGGCGGCACTCGGTGGACACCTCAGGCTCCGCGGTTCACGCTAGGTGAGCTGGACGTTCCAGTTCACCGCACCACGAGGGGGACGTGATGACCGAACATGTGCATCTAGGGCTCCACCCGGTGCAAGCGGATCGTGCGGAGGATTTCGAGCGGTTCCTCACCGAGGTGGTGGTACCCGCAGTTCGCGCGGAGCGTCCTGACCTCGAAGGGCGCTGGCGAGTGTTCCGCTCGACGGAGCCGTGGGACGGCGTGGTGACCTATGTCTTCATGCTGGAGGGCGGCAGCCTTGGGGAGGACTGGGAGCTCGATGTCTTGCTTCCTGCGCACTTTGGCAAGGAGGAGGCTGACCGCTTGCTTGAGGAGTGGGTGGGCACCTTCTCCCCTCTTGATTCCTGGGCAGAAGCGGCCGTCGCTTCTGGGCGAGAAGCGAACCAAGTGGTGTTGACCATGGAGCCGATCCTGCTCGGCTGAGCGCTCAGACGGTCGCCTCCTGGGCGCGTCCCCGCTGGTGGGTGTCGGGGTTCGTTCGCCGCGACGGCGGGCCCAGGCAGCGCTCAGCGTGTCGGATGCCTGGCTCCTGCGCTGGCCCTCGTGTCGCTCGGCCGGCTTACAGCAGCTCGGCGATGCTGCGGGCCGCCCGGACGGCGCCGTCGGTTTCGACGTCGCGGTAGGTGACGTCGCTGTCGATCTCGTCTGCGATCGCGGTGGCGATCTGCTCGGGCTGTGAATCGTTGAAGTCCATGCAGCGGCCGGCGTGGTAGCGGTTGAGCCGGTGGCGGACGTGGAAGTTCTGCTCGAAGTGGTGGCGCAGCGGGAAGTAGAGGAAGGGCCGCTTGTTCGCGGTCAGTTCCATCGCGGTGCTCAGCCCGCCCTGGATGACAGCCAGGTCGCAGGCGGCCAGGTGCCGATAGAGGTTGTGGACGTAGGGCACCACCTCGAGTCCCGGGTGGGAGGGGAGCGTGGCGGGGTCGATGCGCGGCCCGGTGACAACGATCATGCGTAGATCGGGGAGGCGTCGCTTGGCGTGCGGGTGGGCGGCGATGACGCGGCGTAGTAGCTCGGCTCCGACACCGGTGCCGCCGACGGTGACGATGCAGACACGCTGGTCATCGCCGAAGCCCAACTCGGCGCGCAGTTGCGCACGGTCTTCGAGCCGGGCCGGGTCGAATCCGGTGATGTAGCCGGTAAAGGCGAAATGTTGTTCGCTCCAGTCCCGGATCGTTGGCAGTTGCGGGCCGAGTCGTTCGGCGACGATGTCGTCGGG
>DASTGF010000266.1:0-2764 GCA_035719255.1 Microlunatus sp.
CCCCCCGCTCCTCCCCCGGATGGTCGTCCAGCCCGTGCTCCTCACTCTCCCCGTCCCAGGAGTGCCGGAAAAGGGCATCCCTGCCCTGAGGTCGGCGGGACCTTCTGCCCGCGCGGCGCGGGACCTGCGGAAGTGCGGAGGCGGGGGGCGGACTCCAGCTCCTGCGCGGACGCCCGCTCCATCCACCGCTTGGCTCTCTCCGACCCGTTGCGCGGACGTCCGCACCGGCCGCTGACGCGCATTCGAGTCCCGGTCCCTGAGGCGTTCCGAGCGGCGCCGACCCCGGGATGGTCCTCGCTAGGGTTGCCGCGGCGCCGGGAAGGATCATCACCGTGAAGAAGTACCTGCTCTTCGATCATGACGGTGTCCTGGTGGACACCGAGTTCTGGTACTTCACAGCCGGAGAACGCGCCCTGGCGGACATCGGGTTCACCTTGGAGAAGGATGAGTACCTCCGGGACATGAGCCGGGGATCGGGCACGTGGGCCCAGGCCAGGGCGGCAGGAGTCGATGAACCGACCATCGACAGGCTGCGCGAGGTCCGTGACGCCTACTACCAGGAGTACCTGCGAACCGAAGCCATCGAGATCGAAGGCGTCGTCGAGGCCCTTGGTGAGCTGTCGCCCCACGTCCGCATGGCGATCGTGACGACTGCCAGACGTGCGGATTTCGACGTCATCCATGAGAAGCGGCACATCACGCCGTTCATGGACTTCGTTCTCGTGCGCGAGGACTACAAGCACGCCAAGCCGCACCCGGAGCCCTATCTGACCGGTGTGAGACGTTTCGGAGCCACCAGCGACGAGGCACTGGTGGTCGAGGACTCATCCCGCGGGCTGCACTCAGCCGTGGCGGCCGGTATCGACTGCGCCATCGTGCACAGCGACTTCACCAGGGACCAGGACTTCTCACAGGCCAGCCATCGAATCCACACCCTGATGGAGTTGAAGGACATCGTCCTCGACGTGACCTGATGATCGTGGGCGCAGCCCGTGGTGCGAGACCCGGTCAGCGGGGGCGCTCTGCGTGGCCGGCCCTCAGCGTTCGTCGAGCACTGCCTGTGCGACGTCGACCAGACGCTGCCGGCTCGACCGTGCCCGACTGCGGAGGAGCTCGAACGCCTCGTCGGTGGTGATGCCCCGGAGCGCCGCGACCGCTCCCTTGGCCTGCTCGACCACGACGCGGCTGTTCAGGGCGCCTTGCAGCTGCTCGGTGAGCTCCTCGGCTCGACGAATGGTGCGTTCCTGCATCAACGCGATAGTGGCGACATCGGCCAGCGCCTGCACGACGCGCACGTCGGCCAGATCGAAGAGGGCATCGGCGGATCCGAACAGGTTGAGCGCGCCGATGATGTGCTCTCGAAGTCTCATCGGGAAAGCGTGGACCGACTGGTAGCCGAGCTGGATGGCGCGCGGGGCGAACGTGGGCCACCGGTCTGCGGCATGGGCGAGGTCCGCGTTGACGACCGGATCTCCGGTGGTGAAGCAGTCCAGGCAAGGGCCTTCGGAGTTCTGGAGCTGGAACAGCTCGAGGGTCTCGCCGTGGCGGTTGGAGGCTGCCATGAACTGGAGCCGGCCCGCCTGATCGGTGAGCATCAGGCCGGCCGCGCCGGCGCCGCTGATGCCGGCCGCATGAACGGTGAGGTTGTGCAGGAAGTCGATGACGTCGAACTCGTCGACCAGGGTGTCGGCGACCTCCACGAACAGGTCCGATATGCGTTCTGCGGAGATCATGGCTGGGTCCTTCGTTCGGGGTTGTTCGAGGTCATGGTGCTACGTCCGGGTCCGACTGGAGACGGGTGCGGCCGGAGAGTATGTCGGCGGCGACGTCCGCCAGCTCCCGGTCGGATGCGAAGGCGTGGGCACGCATGCGGGCCAGGGCTTCTCGCAGACTGACTCCCAGCTCGACCATCACCATCCCCTGAGCCTGATAGATCCCGTCTCGGCGATCCTCCGGTCCGAGGAGAGGCACGTCCGAGGGGATGCTGTGTCCGATGGGGGCATAGGTGTCCAGCACGATCTCGATCGCGAGCTCGGTGAGCATCAGACAGGTCGCGGTGTCGTGATCAGACAGGGCTCTCGCCGTGGCACAGTGCAGGTGGAACACGCCGAAGCGTGCCGCTCCCACGAGCATGGGGAAGGCGAACGTCGCTCGCACGCCGGCCGCGAGCACCGGGGGCACATAGCCGGGCCACCTGCCGAAGGCACTGGCCAGGTTCGTCGTGAGAACCGGCCGGGACTGCTGAAACGCATCCCTGCCCGGTCCCTCGCCGAGGGCGAACTCGAGCTCCTCGACGGAACGTGCCGAGTCGCTGGAGGCGGCGGCGATCGTCCCTGACTGCTCGCGCCCCGACCTGACGGGGGTCATCAGGCTCACCACCGCACCGGACATCCGCAGCTCTCTGACAGCGACCTCGCACAGGCGGGTGAGCATCGAGGGCCCGGCTGTCGTCATGTCTGCGCGGACCAGTGCCCGCACCCGTGACCGCTCGGGCTGGCCACCCGGAGTGGGGCCGGAGGGCGAGAACTCGGAGATGGTCGCGGCTCCTGCCGGCGAGAGTGTCGTCCGCGGCCGAAGGAACAGTGTCCGTGTCGTGCGGATCGTCCTCGTCTCGAGGACCTTCCCAGGCTACCCGCCCAGGGTGGGCAAGGCGATGTGTGCCTGGGGATGCTCGAGCGGCAGGCGCCGGGACGGTTCAGGAGGCGATGCTGCTTCGGGTCCTGCCGGTGGTGATCGCCGCCTTGCCCCGGACCTTGCCGGCCTC
>DASTGF010000267.1:0-2238 GCA_035719255.1 Microlunatus sp.
CCCATCGAACTGGCGGCAACCACCGACGCAGCCGGTCGCCGACGACTCGCCGCCCCGAAGCCCTGCGGCCGCGACTCCCGCGCTGATCAAAGATCCACTGAACCAGGCAAGTCCGCCGCGAAAGTGGGTTTTGGATCAGCGGTGTGCCACGAACGCAGAGGAGTGAGCTTCCCCCCGTTTGACGGACACCTCACCTGAGGTGGCTACGGCCACCAGGAAGGATGTCCCTGTGCCTGCCCCACACCCTGCTGAGTTCCGCCGTCGAGCCGTCCAGCTCGCCCGTGAGAAGACCAAACCGATCGCTGAGTTGGCCAAAGAACTCCAGATTTCCGAATCGTGTCTGCGGAACTGGATTGCCCAGGACGACGCCGACAAGAACGGCAGCGACACCCAGCTGACCAGCAAGGAGAAGAAGGAACTCGCCGATCTTCGGCGGGACAAACGGCGCCTTGAATCGGAAAATGAGATCCTGAAACGGGCCGCGGCGTATTTCGCCCGGGAGAACGTCCTCCCAAATTGATGTACCCGCTGGTCCGTGAACTCGCCGACGACGAATTCGAAGTCGCGGTGGCCTGCCGGGTCCTGAACGTCTCCCGATCGGGCTATTACGACTGGCTCGGCCGGCCTGCCTCGCCCCGACAGCAGGACAACGAACTGCTGACCAAGATCATCGAGCAGGTCCACAAGGACTCTCGCGGCACGTACGGCTCGCCGCGCGTGCACGCCGAGCTGACGATGGAACTCGGTCACGAGGTCAACCTCAAGCGGGTCGCTCGGCTAATGCGCGAGGCCGGCATCCAGGGCCTGTACCGGCGGCGATACCGCGGGTGCACGGTCCGCGACCCGGCCGCGACACCCAGCGCCGACCTGGTCGAACGCAACTTCACGGTGACCGGGCCGAACCGGCTGTGGGTCACCGACATCACCGAACACCCCACCGAGGAGGGCAAGCTGTACTGCGCCGCGGTGCTCGATGCGTTCTCCCGCCGGATCCTGGGCTGGTCGATCGACGACAACATGCGCACCGAATTGGTCACCGACGCCCTGGGCATGGCAATCCTGCGCCGGTGTCCCTGCGAGAAGGACCCGGACAATCCGACGATCATGCATTCGGACCACGGCTCACAATTTACCAGTTGGGCGTGGGGTAAAAGGCTCCGCGACGCCGGCCTGCTGCCGTCGATGGGCTCGGTCGGTGATTGTTACGACAATGCCATGATGGAATCGTTCTGGGGCACGATGCAACTCGAGCTGCTCGACCGGAAGAAGTGGTCGACGCGGGACGAACTTGCGTCGGCGATCTTCGAGTGGATAGAATGCTGGTACAATCCAAAGCGTCGCCATTCCAGCCTTGGAATGCACAGCCCGATCACGTTTGAGGTCCTGCACTACCAGTCAGTCCAGGCTGGCTGACCCCACACCGCAGGTGTCCGTGGATCGGGGGGAGAGTCAGGTCGGGCTGGGAAACATCAGCGGTCGTCCTGGATTCTCGGCGCGTTTGGGTGGTGGGTCAGGGGTGGTCCGGCGGGTCGGCCAGGCGGGCGGCGGCTTCCAGGTGCAGGGCGTGTACGAAGGCCTGCGGGAGGTTGCCCCGCAGTTGGTGTTGGTGGACGTCGAACTCCTCGGAGTACAGCTCGGCCGGTCCGGCGCACGCGCTGGTCCGTTCGTACCAGCGGGCCGCCTCGACGGGCCGGTGCTGTTGGTGCAGCGCCAGGGCGACGAAGAATCCGCACAGGGTGAAGGAACCTTCGGCGTCGGCCAGGGGCCGGTCGTCGTGCCGGAATCGATAGGCGTACCCGTCGCGGGTGAGGTCGGTCAAGTACCCGTCGAGGGTGCGGATGGTGCGGGGATCGGCGGGATCGATGCCACCGCGGATCGGCGGCAGCAGCAGCGCGGCGTCCAGCGCCGGGTCCTGGGGGGAGCGCTGCCACCTCCCGCTGGGATGCACCGCGTTGGTGGCGGTGTCGGCGGTGATCTGGTCGGCAAGGGCGAGCCAGTCGACCGCGGCGGATCCGGCGTGCGGGATCCGGGCGATGGCCCGCAGCCCGGCGGCGCAGGTGAGCCGACTGTGCGTCCAGTGTCGATTGTCGATCTCCCAGATCCCGGCGTCCGGTTCGGTCCACCGTGCGCTGATGGCGTCGGCGGCGCCGATGGCGGCTTTCCAGTGGTCGGTGTCCAGCCGGTCGGCCCGGCCGGCCGCGGCGAGCAGCAGCAGCGATTCGCCGAATGCGTCGAGTT
>DASTGF010000268.1:0-3346 GCA_035719255.1 Microlunatus sp.
CAGCTCGGTGGCGGCGACCGCGGTGCCACGGTCGTTGTGCGGGTGGAGCGAGATGGTCGTGAACTCGCGCCTGGTCAGCTGCCGGGAGAACCACTCGATCTGGTCGGCGTACACGTTGGGCGTGGCCATCTCGACGGTCGCCGGCAGGTTGAGGATGATCTCGCGGCCGTCGTCGGGCTGCCACACGTCGCCGACGGCCTCACAGACCTCGACGCTGAACGGCAGCTCGGTGCCGGTGAAGATCTCCGGGCTGTACTCGTAGCCGATGATCGTCTGGCCGAGGACGTTCTCGGAGTGCTTCATCACCAGCTCGGTGCCTCGGACGGCGATGTCCTTGATCTCGTCCGCGCTCGCCCGGAACACCACTCGCCGGAACAGCGGCGCCAACGCGTTGTAGAGGTGGATGTTGGCGTGGTGGACACCGACCAGCGAGTGCACGGTGCGCTCGATCAGGTCCTCGCGTGCCTGGGTCAGCACCGAGATCGTGACGTCCTCGGGGACCCGGTCCTGCTCGATCAGCTGCCGGACGAACGCGAAGTCGGTGTCGCTGGCCGAGGGGAAGCCGACCTCGAACTCCTTGTAGCCCATCTGCACGAGCAGCTCGAACATCCGCAGCTTGCGGGCGGGGCTCATCGGGTCGATCAGCGCCTGGTTGCCGTCACGGAGGTCGGTCGACAGCCAGCGCGGGGCGTGCGTGATCCGACGGTCGGGCCAGGTGCGGTCGGGCAGGTCGATGGGCTCGAACGGGCGGTAGCGTCCGTACGGCATCGGGCTGGGCTGCTGGGTGTTGGTGAAGCCAGAGTGCTGGAGAGTCATGATCCGGTCCTGCTCGCGAGTGGGCGGGGAGCCGGCGCGCACGCGATCACTCCGCAGCGAGGAGGACCGGCTGTTTCAGGCCCCGCTGCGGCAGCGAAGGAGGAGGCTGCGCGTCATGACGTGCCCACGGTAACAGGCGCGGGCGCGGGGCGTCAGGACGCGTCCACGGACCGGTGGCAGCCCTCCAGCAGCACGAGGTCGGACAGCAGACCGGCTACTTCACCGCGACGATGTCGAAGAGCTGGATGTCGGGGTCGGCGGCGAGCACGGCCGGTCCGACCTGGCCGAGCGCAGCCGGGATCTGACCGCCCAGGTGTGCCTGGCCCGGGTCCTCACCGGCGAAGGTGTCGACGATGCCGAACGTGGTCTCACCCAGTCTGAAGGCGTACCAGGTGACGGTGCCCTCCTCGGCCACCGCCAGCTCGCGCGCCTGTTGCAGGAACGCCGCCAGCTCCTCGGCCTTTCCGGCCTTGGCCTCCAGCGTGGCCAGCAGTCCTCGGTCGATCGCATCATCTGCCCTTTCGTCGACGGTCTCTCCGTTTGGGCCGCGCTGTCGGCTCGGCGTTACCAAGAGATCGGTCGACCACGTGGCTGGTCGGGAGGCGACCGACCACAGGTACCTTGACGGCGTGGCCCAGGACGACCGGCTCCGACACGCCTCCTCGTTCGGTGCGGCTGCCGTCGCGTACGCGGAGCACCGCCCCGACTACGCGAGGGCGGCGGTGGCGTGGGCCTTGGAGCAGGCGCCCGGATCGCGGGTGCTCGACCTCGGCGCCGGCACCGGCAAGCTCACCGCCACGCTGGTGGCCACGGGTGTCGAGGCAACCGCGGTGGAGCCCGACCCGGCGATGCTGGCCGAGCTGCGCCGGGCTGTTCCGGGGGTCCGCGCCTTCAGGGGCAGCGCCGAGGCGATTCCGCTGCCGGACGCGTCCGTCGACGCCGTGGTGGCCGGCCATGCCATGCACTGGTTCGACATGGACGTCGCGGGACCGGAGATCGCGAGGGTCCTGGCGCCCGGGGGCATCCTCTCCGGCCTGTGGAACGTCGTGGACGACCGGTACAGCTGGGTCGCCGGGCTCGTTCGGGTCAGCGGCAGCGAGGCCATCGGCCCGCGTGACACGCCCGCGGGCTGGCGGTCCGAGACGACACGCATGCACCTGCCCGGGTCCGCTGCGGCTGTCCGGTTCGGCTCGCCGGAGCGGGCAGAGTTCCCTCACACGCAGCGCCGGACGGCCGACTCCCTCGTGGCGACGCTGGCGACCAGGGCAGGGATCCTGGTCATGCCCGCACCCGAACGGAGGGCCAGGCTCGAGCAGATCCGCCGCTTCCTGGCGAGCAGGCCGGAGACCGCCGAGGGTGAGTTCAGCCTGCCGATGCTGACGTGCGTGTTGCGGACGCGGCGGCTGTCAGCACACCAGGGCGGATGAGCCGAGGTGCGGCCTCGCCTAGAGACCCAGGTCGCTCAGGCCGGGATGGTCGAGGGGACGCGGGCCGTCGTGCGGCCAGCGGAACTTCCGGTCAGCCTCCTGGATCGGGACGTCGTTGATGCTGGCGTGACGCCGCGTCATCAGGCCGTACTCGTCGAACAGCCAGTTCTCGTTGCCGTAGGAGCGGAACCAGGAACCGCCCTCGTCGTGCCACTCGTAGGCGAACCTGACCGCGATCCGGTCGGCGTCGAAGGCCCACATCTCCTTGATCAGCCGGTATTCCAGCTCCGTGGCCCACTTGCGGGTGAGGAAGTCCACGATCGCCGCCCGGCCGGTGAAGAACTCCGACCGGTTGCGCCAGACGCTGTTCTCGCTGTAGGCGAGCGAGACCCGTTGCGGGTCGCGGGTGTTCCAGCCATCCTCGGCTGCGCGCACCTTGGTGATCGCAGCGTCCCGGGTGAACGGCGGGACGGGTGGCCTGGCTTCCACGGGCTCCTCCTCCGCCGGCGACGACCCCGACCCTAGACCTCGACACGGCGCGAAGGGAGTCATCGGTCGCACACCACACGCCGAACGACGAGACTGGGAGCCGATGCCGACCTTCACGCCGCTCCACCACGACCTGACCTTCCTCTCCCCGCTCTCGGAGGAGCGGGCCGCCCGCCTCGTGACGTTCCTCGCCGCCGGCGACCCCTCCACGGTGCTCGACGTCGGCTGCGGCTGGGGCGAGCTGTTGCTGCGGGTGCTGGAGGCGGCTCCGGGGGCCACCGGCACCGGGCTCGACCTCGACGAGCAGGCGCTGGCCGCCGGTCGCCAGGCGGCCGAGCGCCGGGGTGTCGCGCACCGGGCGAGGTTCGAGGCGCGGGACGCGCGCGACGTGCACGGCACCGTCGACGCCGTCACCTGCATCGGCGCCTCGCAGATCTGGGGTCCGGACGCCGAGGAGTCCTTGCCGCTCGACTACGCGGTCGCCCTCACCGCGTTGCGGGCACTCCTCCACCGCGGCGGCCGCCTGGTGTACGGGGAGGGAGTCTGGTCGCGGCCGCCGACCCCCGAGGCCATCGCGCCGCTGGCCGGGCGCGAGGACGAGTACGTCGCCCTCG
>DASTGF010000269.1:0-12949 GCA_035719255.1 Microlunatus sp.
GGCACGCGGTGCGCTGATCGGCGGCAACCTGACCCTGCTCGCCGCCGACGTGGGTGTCGAGCCGGCGCCGACCGTCCCCACCATCCTGCTGCTGGAGGAGGTCAACGAGCCGCCCTACCGGATCGACCGGTTGCTGACTCAGCTGCTCCGAGCGGGCTGGTTCGCCGCGGTAAGTGGCGTCGCCTGCGGTGATCTCGGGCTGGGCGATGACGAGGTCCTGCGCGACCGGTTGGAGCCGCTCGGCATTCCCGTTCTCACCGGTCTCGGCGTGGGCCACGGCTCGGGCAATCTGGCTCTGCCGCTCGGCGCGGACGTACGGCTGGAGGTGGCGGCGGACCGCGCCGACCTCCGGCTGGAGGGGGCCAGGCGCGGCTGAGCATGGCCTCGAGCAGTTGGCGGCGCGAATCACGGAGGGGGCGGCCCGACTGTCGCGAACTGCTGGGAACTCCCGGCGCTTTGCGACAGCGAAACGCGCGAACCCGGGCCGATCAGGCGGCCAATGCCTCCGGCAGCGGCTCGCCATGCAGGATCACCAGTGACGTCACGGCCCGGGTCAGGCAGACGTAGAGGCGGCGCAGTCCGGTGACCTGATCGGGCTCGCCGGCCACGATCTGGCTCGGCTCCAGCAGCACCACATGGTCGAACTCCAGGCCCTTGGCCAGGCTGGCCGGCACCAGATCGATCCGGGTGTCGAACTCGGCGTCCTCGCCGAGCAGGTCGTAGCGCAGCCCGGCTCGCTCGAGCTCGGTGCGCACGAGGGGGACGGCGGCATCGGCCAGGATGACCCCGATGGTGCCCTCGGCCTCGAGCAGCTCGGTGACTGCGCGGATCACGCTGTCCTCACCGCGCGGACGCAGATCGAGCTCCCCGCGGTGCCGGCGGACCGAGTGCGGCGGGGTCAGCGCGGGAGCGATCCGCGGCAACAGCCGTGCGGCGAAGTCGATGACCGCGCCCGGCACCCGGAAGCCCGCTACCAGCTCCTCCACGGCGGCGCTGGGTTGGCCCAGGTGGGTCAACGACTCCTCCCACGACCGGGTCGCCCACGGGGTCGTGGCCTGGGCCAGGTCGCCCAGCACGGTCACCGAGCCGGTGCTCGCCCGGCGGCCGACGGCCCGCAGCTGCATCGGGGACAGGTCCTGGGCCTCGTCGAGGATCACGTGCCCGAGGCTCGGCGTCCGGGACAACACATCGGCCGCCTCGTCGATCAGCACGACGTCGGCGAGACTCCAGCGGGCCGTGCCGACACTGCGCGCCGGCTTGGGCATCGCGATGATCTCCTGCTCCTCCGAGGTCAGCACGCCGTCGGCCGCCCCGGCCAGGAACTCGGCGTCGGTCAGCAACCGCAAGATCACCTTCGCCGCGTCCAGGGTGGGCCAGCAGGCCTCCGCGTACGCTTTCACCGGCTTGCTGCGCGCCACCGCGTTCTGCACCCGGTCGTCGGGGGAGTCGCCGGACGCCTCCATCCGCAGCAGCACCTGATGCGCCAGCCGTTGTGGCAGCATGGCGCGGCCGGCCTCGTACCGGACTCCCCGCCGCCGCAACTCGCTGATCAACTCCTCGACGAGGTACGCCGCCACCCGCCACTGATGCGCTCCCCGCGGGACAACGAGCGACTCGGTCGGGGTGCCGAGCTGACTCCAGATCGCGTTCTCGATCACCCGGGCCATTCGCGCGTCGCCCTTGATCAACGCAGCGGGCACGGAGTCGACTGCGCGAACCGTGGCTCGATTCGCCTTGCACAGCAGGGATTCCACCGTCGCTTGGGTGGCGTCGATCTCGCCCAGTGCGGGCAGCACGTCGCCGATGTAGGACAAGAAGCTGTCGTTCGGCCCCACCACGAGCACCCCGGACCGGGAGAGTTGATCCCGGTAGGCGTAGAGCAGGAAGGCGGCCCGATGCAGCCCGACCGCGGTCTTGCCGGTCCCCGGGGCGCCCTGGATGCACAACGATCGGGCGAGGTCGGCACGCACGATCAGGTCCTGCTCCGGCTGGATGGTGGCCACGATGTCGCGCATCGGTCCGGTGCGGGGCCGCTCGATCTCGGACTCGAGGATCTCCGAGGACCCGCTCGGTTCGCCGTCGGCGAGGTCCTCGTCCTCGTACGCGGTCAGCCGGCCGTGGGAGAAGCCGAACCGGCGTCGCATCCGGACCCGCATCGCGTCCGCCGGGCTCGCTCGATAGAAGGGAAGCGCCATCCCGGCACGCCAGTCGATCACCAGCGGTTCGCCGCCGGCTTCGCCGGTCACGTGGCGGCGGCCGATGTAGAGGGTCTCGTCGGCATCGGCACCGAGGGCCGTGTCGTAATCGAGCCGACCGAAGAACAGCGGGATCTCGGGGTCGTCCTCGAGGGCCTTCATCCGGCGGTAGAGCACCTGCTTGAGGTGCTCGGTCGAGACCCGGTCGCCGCCGATGGCGGTCAACGACGCGGTGTGGTCACGCATCCGGCGCAGCGCGTCGCGCGACTCGGCGAGGTGGCGGCGTTCGTGATCGAGGGTGGGATCGGTCTCCTGGGTGGACGAGGGCACGGACGAGTCTCCGATCGCTCGGGTGGAGGTGGTGAAGGCGGCAGAACACAGTACCTCTGCTGATCCGGACCCGCCACCGAGTTTCCGGCTGCCCGGACCTGGAGGTCCGAAGGTCTCGGCGCGTCGGGACCGACCGCTCTACGGCGGCGAGCCGATGTTGGGCACTATGGGTGCACGACCGACCATCGGCAGGAGGCAGACGCGATGACCGACCATCTCGTCGTGGGTATCGACGGTTCCGACGAGAGCGCGGTGGCGCTGCGCTGGGCCATGCTCCAGGCGGGACGGCGCCGACTCGCGGTGAAGCTGGTGTACGCCCTGCTCATCCCGGTCGTCTCCGATGCGTACGGAATGGTGATGACCCGGCCGGACGTCGACGAGCTGGCCGACTACTCCAAGGGGCTGCTGGAAGCGGCCGCGGAGGCGGCCCGGCGGATCGATCCCCTGGTCGAGGTGAGCACGGCCCTGCGAGAGGGTCCTCCGGCGGCGGTGCTGATCGACGAGTCCAAGACCGCGGCGGGACTGGTGGTCGGGACCCGCGGGCTGGGCGCGATCTCGGGCAAGTTGCTCGGGTCGGTGAGCGTTCGGGTAGCGGTCAAGGCCTGCTGCCCGACGTACGTCATCCCGCCCGAATGGGACCCGGTGGTCTGCTCGAGCGACCCGGTCGTGGTCGGTGTCGACGGCTCGGAGCACGCGCTGGCTGCGCTCAAGCTGGCGATCCAGGAGGCCAAGCTCTGCGGCGTGACCCTCAAGGCGGTGATCGCGTATCACGTCGGCCGGCTGTCCCGACCCGTCGAGCCCGAGCTGATCGCCCAGTTCGACGCCTCGGAGAAAGCCCAGGCGCGTCACGTGGTCGAGCACGAGCTGCATCGCGCCGGCGCGAGCCAGGATCCCGAGCTCCGCGTCGACATCCAGGTCGTGGATGCCAAACCGGCGGTGGCACTGGTCGAGGCCGGTAAGACCGCTCAGTTGACCGTGGTCGGATCGCGGGGACGCGGGGCGATCACCCGGGCGCTGCTCGGCTCGGTGAGCCGCGCGGTGTTGCAGGAGACCGCCCGGCCGCTGGCCGTCGTCCACGCCAAGCGTGATCATGACGGGCACGGGGAGGCGCCGCCGGCCGCGGCAGTCTGAGGGCGGGCGTTCCCGTCACGGCAACACCTCGTTCCGTGGCCGCATGTCGCCGCGGACCCGTGCCTTGAGCAGCCGGTCCTCGCGGATCGGGAGGTGAGCCGGCGCCGAGGCGTCCGGTACGGCGATTCCCTCCTGGGAGAGGTGGATCGTGCCGTTCGGCGGTGGGGCGGTGATCCCCAGATGCGCTTCACGGCTGATCTGCCAGGCGCTGTCGTTGGCCTTTCCGGGGACGTCGACACTGAGTTGGCTCCCGTCACCGAAGTCCCAGACGAGCCGCACACGACCGGGTTGATCGATCGGCGCGCTGGTCCCGAGATCGCGGACCGGCACACCCAGCTGGGTCTCGATCTGGTAGTAGGCCAGACCGCGCAGACCGGCTGCGGCCTGGACCGCTTGGCACGGGATCTGCTGCCCGAAGATGCCGTACGCGCCCCCGGTGTCCATCAGCTCGCGCTGGCGGGTCAGGGTCGCAATATGGTCCTGCAGCCGTGACAGATCCGAAGCCGGGATGTTGCGCATTCCCCGCGCCCGCGCCTCGATCCCGTCCAGCACCGTCCGGCTCGCGGCTTGTGCGGCCACATCGCCGGCGTCGATCGCTGCGCGCAGGTTCCCGAGCGCGACGGTGTACGCGTCGATCTGCACCTGCTCGGCCACCGTCGGTCGGGGCACCCAGGTGGCGTTGATCTCTGCCTGCAGAGCGGTGAAGGCCGCCTCGGCCTGTTCGGCTTCGGGCCGCAGAACACGATTGAACTCATCGACCGTCGACGCGTCGTCGAGATCGTCCCGCAGTTGCTGCACCCGCTCGTCGAGCTGATCGGAGCGGCGGATGAGCTCCACCCGGTCGGTCCGGTTCGACGGGATCTCTCCGGCCTGGCCGCGGAGCCGCGTGACGCGGTTGTTGAGCGTGACGAGTCGCACGTCCAAGGCGTCGCGCACCTGGACCACCGCCGGCGGCAGGATGATCTTGCGAATGGGCTTGTTGTGTACCAGCACCCCGTCGGCGCAGACGTGGTACGTGTGCCGACCGCCGACGGTGAGGTTGTACACGGTTGCCCGGGCGTCCAGCTCGCGGATCTGCGTCACGGAGAGCCTGCTCCCGCCGAGCCCGAGCAGGACCGCCTCCGGATCCAGAGCGCCGGCCGTGAGCCAGCCGCGCCGGTCGACCCAGAAGGGATGGCTCGGCGTGCACTCGATGGATGTCTCCGCCAGCTGCACCCGGACCAGTGAACGGTCATCGTGCCGGCTCGTCGCGATGACCGGGCAGAGCCCGGACCGGCCGGTGCCGGGATCGGTCGCCAGCACGAGATCACCGACGGCGAGCGTCTCGATGGGCCGCAGACCATGATCGCCGTGGACGAGAGTTCCCGCGACGAAGCAGCCGTCGGTCTCCCGCAGCTTCGCCGTCCTGTTCGCCAGCGTCTTCTCCATCAGGGCGTTCAGCTCCGCCGGCGACTTCACCTTGTTCAGGTCGGCGATCGCTGCCGCACGGTTGCCGCCGCGCTCGACAAGGTAGTCGTGGATGACCGAGGAGGACTGCAGACCCTTCTGTGCAAGGATTCCCTCCACGTCGGCGCCGAGCCGGGAGTGGAGGGTGAACGGCGGACCGAAGGTGCCGTCGGAGGCCAGCGGGGCGATCCGCGCCTTGGGGCTGCCGGCGGCGTCGATCCCCTCGACGACCGTCGATCCCAGCTGGCGGTGCTTCTGGACGAGTTCGGCGTAGACGACCGGCTCGGCCACGCCATGATCGGCATGGATCTCCACCTGCTGCATCAGCGCGTTGATCTCCCGCACGGTCAGCTCGCGGGAGGCGGCTTCGGTTGCCGCCTTGAGCTTCCCGAGCTCGGCCGCACTCAGCTCGAGGCCGAAGGTCTTGGCCTGCTTGGGGTTCGAGGCGATCTCGATCATCCGTTGGCGTGCCCGGACCTCGGCGCGGAGCACCTCGGTGTCGGCGCGGACCAGCGCGGCTCCCATGCTGTCGTCGCCTTTGGCCAGGAACGCTCGAGCCAGCTTCTCGGCCTCCTGCTGCTTCGTGAGATAGGCCTGGATCTCTTCCAGGTGAGCGATCCCGGTCCGTGCGCCGGCCAGCGCCGACACTCCACGCGCGATCACCCGGCCGGCGAAGCTGATCAACATCTGGTGTCCGAAGATCGTCGCCGCGGTCTGGGTCGACATCGTCTCGCCGCGACCGATCCGTTCGCGGATCTCCTCGCCGGCCTTCGTGGCGGCGACCATCCAGAGTCCCTCGACGGTCATCTCGGCCGCGGTGCCCGCAATGCTGAGTTTCTCGGCCGCGGCCAGGAGCTTGGCGGTGCCGCTGATCGCCCGCAGACCGCCGAAGGTCGCGAAGTTGATGCCGAGCTCGGCCATGAAGCCGCCGAAGGTCTGATCGGCGTCGAGCGTACTGGTGATCGCGGTGAAGGTGAGCGCCTCCAGACCCGCGCCCACGATGGCACCGGCCATCCCGCCGATGGCACCGCTCGCCAGTCCGCCGGTGACCGCGGCGACCAAGGCCGCGGCGATCATGATCCCGATCGCGATGATGCGTTGCCGCTTGGCCTCGTCCTCCTGGAACGACGCAACCTGCTGGATCAGCGGCGGAAGCGGTGTGCCCTTGCGGAGTGCCTCCACCCGCCGGCGGATCGACGCCATGGTGTTCTCGTCGCGCTCGCGACCCGCCTGCCAGAGCTCGTCGTATTCGATCCCCAGCTGCATCCACGGTTGCATCGCGTCCTGCAGTGTGTTGTAGAGGTCGTACTGGCGCCCGGTGTCGGGGGACCAGCTCTCCGCAGTGTTGAGCGTGTTCTTCAGATCCTGGATCAGCGAGATCGTGGCCCCGACGGTGCTCTGCAGGTCGAGCATCGCCAGCTGGGTCTTGAGCTCGGCCAGCCGGTTCGAGGCGGTGCCGTCCCCGTTGACGACCGCCACCCGCAGGTCCGCCACCTGAGCCGAGATCTCAGCCTGCAGGGCGTCGAGTCGCCCGCGGGAGTACGACTGGGTCGCAATCGTCGCATAGCCATCCAGCGCTGCGATGCGCTTGCGAATCATGGCCAGCATCCGATCGGCCATGTCGAACGGGTACGCGGCCAGTCGCTCCTTCGCGCTCACGAGGCGCCCGGTTGCGACGTCGAGTTGATCGCTGGCCGCGACGACTCGGGCATAGGCTGCGGTCAGCTCGACGGTCGGTCCCTGCATGGCCGCAGTGACGTCGCCGGCCAGCTGCTCGCCGTCGGCGGTGGAGACTGCCGGCAGGCCCGCCGCGAACATCTGCTGGGTGATCGCGTCGAAACCGGTCTTCGCCTCGGCCAGCAGAGCGAGTTGACCGCTGGAGTGCGCCGACCACTTCTGCGCCTCGGCCGGGTCGCCGGCGCAGCCCGCCATCCGTTCGGTGACCCGGGCGGCCATCGGCTGCACCGATCCGGCCACTCCGAGCGGCTCGGCGGCTGCGGAGATCGACGCCAGCAAGGACCGGATGATCTCGAATCGCTGCAGTACCGCTTGTTGGTCGCCGTCGGCCGGACGATCCGCCGCGGAATCCAGCGCACGGCGGGTAGCGCCGGCCTCGTCCAGCTCCAGCACCGGATCGCTCGGGACGCGCCCGCGGATGAGGTCGAGCGGGCCACCGCCCTCATCGGCCTCGATGTGCTCGCGCCACACGGTGTCATAGGGCTCGGCCAGCATCCGGCTCGCCGGGAAGGAGAACGCGAAACGATCACCGCGGCCGACGACGAGCTGGGCGTTCTCCGGTGTGCCGAACAACGCGTTCGCGACCTCGGCGGCGGTTGCGCCCGCAGGTTTGACCACGCGGGCGATCTTCCAGGTGCCGGAGCCACGCTCGAGTTCCAGCTCGGTCGGGCGTGGTTCGCCGACTGCCTGGGGGACGTACATGATCCCGAACACCGCCTCGTCGAACTCGACGAACCGGCCACTGGTCATCGCCTCGGCGGTCGCGTGCTCGATCGTGGTCTGGGCGCCCAGTGAGCCGGACGTCGGCTGCGTGGCGATCAACGCTGTCGGGTCGGACGAGATGACCGGTCCCGGTTGGGAGCCGGCCCGCACGGCCTGGGCGCGGGCGTCCTGGATGGCCTTGGCCCGCGCCAGCGCGTACGGCAGGGCGAGCCGACTGGTGGCTCGCCGCAGGCCGAGCCCGATCCGTTCGACGATCCGCTCGGTGACCCCGGGTTCGTACGCGTCCGGGCCGCGGTCGAGGTCGTCGAGGATCCGGACGCCGTTGATCAGCGCCAACAGGTCGGTGTCGAGCAGCTGGGAGACGTCGGCGGCGTCGAGGCGTTGCAGGCGTCCGACGAGCGCGTAATGGGCGAAGGCGCTGCACTCGCTGGTGGGGAACGTGAGTCCGGGCCCGGTGATCTCGAAGTCGATCCTGGACTCGACCCGCTGGAGGGCCGCATCGAGGTTGGCCCGGCCGTACTTCTTCCAGTAGTCCTCCGCGTTCAGGGGATTGGCGGGCTTGGCGTCCGGCTCCTTGTCCGGCAGAGATCCCGCCCGCCCGCGCCTGATGTACTCCTGGCCGTAGCGGCTGCGCACGACCGCCAGCACCGCGTCGCGCTGGTCGGCGGGGAGAGCGGCGATGAGCGTGAAGTCGGCGTTGCCGAGCGTTGGGTGCTCGTGGATCCACCGCTCGGCGAACGCGGTCCGCGGATCGCCCGGCGCTCGTTGGACCGCTATCGCCGGCGGCGTGGTCGCGGGCTCGGTGTCCGGGCCGAGCAGTTCGTCGCGCGGAGCTGTCGCGGCCCGCAGCCGGCGCCGGATCAACGCACTGACCGCTGCGTTGCCCACGGATCGCTGCAGCCGGATCAGTCCGTCGGACGGGCCGGGCCGCTGCGGATCGCTCGACCTGCGTCCGCGCTGGACCCGCCTCTCGATCGCCGGCCCGGCCTCGTGAGCCGACTCGCTCATGGCCGAGCGGTTGGGGTCGCCTCGCACCACACGCCGCCTGGGTGCCGGCACGGCGGGCACCCGAACGCGCGGCGGTCTGGGACGTTGTTGTGCGCGTGCATGGCTCGTCGCCGTCCTTCCCCCGCTCGTCCACCATCACCCGGACTTGCACTTCTGGTCAGGAACCGAACGCGCGATCGTCGGGGCAGCGTGCGCTGCCCGAAAAGGCCACTACGGTGGATCGAGTCCGGCCGATGTCCGCCTCGGAACGCCGAGGGGACGACCGGAGGCAACGGCCGATCCGGCCGCTCGTATGGTGATCGGGTGTCCGAGCCAGAGTTGGAGCGTACGTACGTCCCGGTGGACGACCCCGCCGACCGTCCCCGCAGGCAGCGGGCGACCGTTCGGGTGATCCTGATCGACCCGAACGAGGGACGCACCCTGTTGTTCGAGGACAGCGATCCCGGTGTGGAGGGCAGCCGCTGGTGGGTCACGCCCGGTGGAGGGATCGATCCCGGGGAGTCCCTCCAGCAGGCGGCCGTCCGGGAGGTGCTCGAGGAGACCGGGTGCGAGCTGGAGGAGGACCGGCTGATCGGTCCGATCGCCACCCGGCACGTCGTGCACGGCTACTCCGATCAGGTGATCGAGCAAGACGAGACCTTCTTCGTCGTCTTCCTCGATCAGTTCGACGTCGACACGACGCAGCACACCCCCGACGAGCAGTTCACCATCCTGGGGCACCGCTGGTGGTCCCACGACGATCTGCGGCATACCGACGACTGGATCTGGCCGCACGAGCTGGTCGAGCTCTGGTCACTTGCCGGTGAGCCGCACCGCTGGCCGGTGAACCTGGGTGTCCAGGAGGAGAGCACCGTTCTCGACGTGCACTGACTCGACCGCTCCAACCCGCCGGTCCGCCGGTCCCCCTCACTCCACGCCCCGGACAGTGTGCGAAAACGACACATCTCTCCGGCGTGTCGCTGTCGTTCGTCCACAGTTGCGGGGGAGGCGGCGCGGGGGAGGGGCGCGGGGTCAGTCGGCGGCGAGGGCGTCCTCGGCGTCCATGATCCTGTACGCATAGCCCTGCTCGGCGAGGAAGCGCTGGCGGTGGGCGGCGAACTCGGCGTCGACGGTGTCGCGGGAGACCACGGCATAGAACCGGGCGGTCTTGCCGTCGGCCTTGGGACGCAGCAGCCGACCGAGCCGTTGCGCCTCCTCCTGACGGGAGCCGAAGGCGCCCGAGGCCTGGATCGCGACCTGCGCACTCGGTAGGTCGACGGAGAAGTTGGCCACCTTGCTGACCACGAGCAGGTCGATTTCGCCGGAGCGGAACGCCTCGTACAACTTCTCCCGCTGACGCACGGTCGTCTCACCCTTGATCAGCGGGGCGCCAAGCCGCTCGGCGAGCTCGTCGAGCTGATCCACGTACTGCCCGATCACCAGGGTCGGCACGCCGCGGTGCTTGCGCACGAGCTCCACGATCAGGTCGGTCTTGGAGTCGGCGGTGGAGGCCAGCCGATACTTCACGTCCGGCTCGGCCATCGCATACGTCATCCGCTCGCTCTCGGTCAGACTCACCCGGACCTCGACGCAGTCGGCCGGCGCAATGTAGCCCTGTGCCTCGATGTCTTTCCAGGGCGCGTCGAACCGCTTGGGGCCGATCAAGGAGAACACGTCGCCCTCCCGGCCGTCCTCGCGCACCAGGGTCGCGGTCAGCCCGAGCCTCCGGCGCGCCTGCAGGTCGGCGGTCATCCGGAAGACCGGCGCGGGAAGCAGATGCACCTCGTCGTAGAGGACCAGCCCCCAGTCGCGAGCCCCGAACAGCTCGAGGTGCGGATGCACCCCGCCGCGCTTGGTGGTGATCACCTGGTACGTCGCGATGGTGACCGGGCGGATCTCCTTCTTCGCCCCGGAGTACTCGCCGATCTCGTCCTCGGTCAGGGTGGTCCGGCGCAACAATTCGTCGCGCCACTGGCGGGCCGAGACGGTGTTCGTGACCAGGATGAGCGTGGTGGTCTTCGCCAGACCCATCGCGGTCGCGCCGACGACAGTCTTGCCGGCACCGCAGGGCAGCACCACCACACCGGAACCGCCGTGCCAGAACGACTCGGCTGCCAGCTTCTGGTAGGGCCGCAGCTCCCAGCCGTGCTGGTCCAGCTCGATGTCGTGGGCCTCGCCGTTGACGTAGCCGGCGACGTCCTCGGCGGGCCAGCCGAGCTTGAGCAGGACCTGCTTCAGGCGGCCCCGCTCGCTGGGGTGGACCGCGACCGTGTCATCGTCCACGCGGGCGCCGAGGATGCCCTTCACCTTGGCGCTGCGCATCACCTCGGCCAGCACCGGGCGATCGGTGCTGACCAGGACGAGGCCGTGCGCGGGGTGCTTCTCGATCCGCAGGCGGCCGTAGCGTCCCATGGTGTCGGTCACATCGACCAGCAGCGAGGTCGGCACCGGGTAGCGACTGTAGCTGAGCAGCGCGTCGACCACCTGCTCGGCGTCGTGCCCGGCTGCACGGGCGTTCCACAGCCCCAACGACGTCAGCCGGTAGGTGTGGATGTGCTCTGGTGCCCGCTCGAGCTCGGCGAACGGCGCGATCGCCATCCGGCACTCGGCGGCCTGCGGATGGTCGACCTCGAGCAACAGGGTCCGGTCGGACTGGACCACCAGGGGTCCAGGGGCCTGGGTCATGAGCGGAGCCTCTCCGGAGTGAGGAGGGATTCCGGGCGACATGTTGTTCCGTCGGCTGGAATCGTGACGAACGAGGGAGATGTGGCGCAGCTGAGGGCCCAGGAGCGCGGAGCGCGACCAGACAACACCGTCATGAAGCTCCGTTGTCGATCGACGCTTGTCCTGACGGGGTGGAACGGGCGGAGGACCGGTCGCCGGGCGACGCCTCGGAGGGCGACGCGCTCGGCATCGGATGGCTCGGCTCGGCCGTCGGGCTCGACGTCGGGGTGGAAGTGGGGCTGGCGGCGGGCCGCTGCACCAGCCGGGCCGGGGCATCGACACTGACGTTGCCCGACGCGTCGATCGCCCGCACCTGGACCACCTGTTGCTGCGAGCCGTCGTTGAACCACCGTACGGCCACCTGCAAACCGGTGGTGTCGGCTACCCGGAATCCGTTCAGCCAGACCCGGTATCCGGTGACGGCGACGTTGTCGCTCGCTTCCGGCCAGCGCACGGTCAGCCGGTCGGGTGAGATGTCGGGGAAGGTCAGGTCGCTGACCGTCGACGGCGCCTGGTCGTCGCCGACGGACCGTTGCTGCGGGGAGATCCCGGTCGATCGCATCGGACTGTCTGCGCGGGCATCGCTGCGAAGACCGTCCGGGTTGCGCGCACCGGGATCGGTCTGCGTCGCGGGGGGTGCTGGGGAGGCGGCCGATGGCGCTTCCCCCGAGTGCTGGTCAACGGCGCGGACCGGGCGGTATGCGGTGAGCCGCTCGGGCTCTTCGGCCGAACCACCCCGAGGGGACGGGGTGCTGGCCACGCTGGGCATCAAATAGAGAGCTCCGACGCCGAGCGCGCACACTCCGAAGACGAGAAGTCTCCGGATGGTCGCTGGCCGCATCGCCTCATTCTAGTTCTCGTCGAATGATTCCCCCGACGATTGAGACAGCGCCCCACCACGTGCCCCCGGGCGCTCCACCCGGACGATGCGGGCGATCGGCACGCTGAGCATCGAGCCGCTCCTGGTCCCCATCCCGTTGACCACGCCGTCGGCCACCTCCAGCGGGGTGAACGAGACGACCGAGGGAAAGCCGGCCGCATCCGTGTAGGTCAGGTCGATCGGGTTGTGTGCGACCAGGGCCGACCGCAGCAAGGCAAGGGTGTGTTCCGTCGGCGGTCCGGCGGGCTCGGGGCTGTGTCGGATGAGCGCGATCGCCACCTCCTCGGCCGACGGTGGTCGTGGCCGCTGATCGGTCAGCGGCGCGGGAGCGCGCAGCTGCGGCGGTGCGCTGAGTGTCCGTCCGGTCTCGTCCTCGACCGCGGGTGTCAGTCCGGCGCCGCGCAGTGCGGAGACCACCTCGTACGTGTCCGCGGTGGAGATCAGCACTCCGGGCGCGATCTCCCGCAACCCCAGGTACGCGGCCTCGGAGTGGGCCAGCAGGGCGGCGGTCTGGGCAGGATCGTCACAGCGCAGATAGCAGCCGGCGCCTCCCACCCGGATGCTGCCGAACTGGCGGGCGACGTCGTCGATCAGATAGCTCAGCGGTTGGGGTACGCCGGTGGCGGAGTGCTGTTCCAGCCAGGCATGGATCTCGGCTGCGGACCAGCCGGCGTCGAAGCCGCGACGCAGCGACGCCGGACCGAACCGGTAGACCCCCGCACCCCCGCGCGACTCCTGATCGGCCAGCAGACGCAGATCGCGACTGATCCGGTGCGGCAGCGGTCCGGGGGCGACC
>DASTGF010000270.1:0-2076 GCA_035719255.1 Microlunatus sp.
GCGCGAGTTCGCCGACGAGGCCATCGGTTACACCGCGGTGAAGCACCAGGCCGAGGTCGGCACCGGCTACTTCGACCAGGTGGCCACCGCCCTCAACCCCGACAGCGGCACGCTGGCGCTCAAGGGGTCGACCGAAGAAGAGCAGTTCCACTGATCTAGCCTCGGTACCGGGTCGGTGCACACCCTCGCACCGGCCCGGTACCGATTCCAACGCCGGGTCGCCGCTCCACCTCGCCGCCGGACCCATGGCGTCACTCACCACCACACGCAGCACGTTTCCTGACAGGAGCAGTGAAGATGTTCGGACCGCCCAAGGCCCCGAAGATCAAGGGCATCATGCATCCCCGGTTCGACGAGATCCTCACCCCCGAGGCCCTCGCGTTCATCGCCAAGCTGGACGGGGCCTCGGCGGGCCGCCGGGCCGAACTTCTGGCCGCGCGTCGTGAGCGCAGCAAGCGCATCGCCGCCGGCGAGCCGGTCGACTTCCTCGCCGAGACCGCCTCGGTCCGCGAGGATGCGGCCTGGAAGGTGGCCGCACCGGCGCCCGGCCTGGAGGACCGCCGCTGCGAGATCACCGGGCCGACCTCCCGCAAGATGAGCATCAACGCGCTCAACTCCGGGGCCCGGGTGTGGATGGCCGACTTCGAGGACGCCACGTCGCCGAGCTGGTTCAACGTGATCGACGGGCAGTTGAACCTGCTCGACGCGATCCGGGGCAAGCTGGAGTTCACCGACGAGAGCGGCAAGGAGTACAAGGTCGGGGAGACGACGCCGACGATCGTCGTCCGGCCGCGGGGCTGGCGGCTGTGCGAGAAGCACCTGACCATCGACGGACGCCCGCTGCCGGCGTCGCTGATCGACTTCGGGCTGTTCTTCTTCCACAACGCGCAGGCGCTGATCGATCAGGGCAAGGGTCCGTACTTCTACCTGCCCAAGCTGGAGTCGCACCTGGAGGCGCGCCTCTGGAACGACATCTTCGTGCAGGCGCAGGCGCTGCTGGGCATCCCGCAGGGCACCATCCGGGCGACGGTGCTGATCGAGACGCTGCCGGCCGCGTTCGAGATGGAGGAGATCCTCTACGAACTGCGCGACCACTCCTCCGGGCTGAACGCCGGACGCTGGGACTACATCTTCAGCTACATCAAGACGTTCGCGCACAACGGCCCGGAGTACGTGCTGCCGGACCGCGCCAACGTCACGATGACGACGCCGATGATGCGCGCCTACACCGAGCTGCTGGTGTCCACCTGCCACAAGCGGGGTGCCCACGCGATCGGCGGGATGGCCGCGTTCGTGCCGAGCAAGGCCGACCCGCAGGTCACCGAGCAGGCGCTGGCCAAGGTCAAGGCGGACAAGGAGCGGGAGGCCGCGGACGGCTTCGACGGATCCTGGGTGGCCCACCCGGGCCTCGTCGCGACCTGCACCGCCGCGTTCGACGCGGTGCTGGGCGACCGGCCGAACCAGCTCGACAAGCTGCGTCCGGACGTGCACGTCACCGCCGCCGACATCATCAACCCCGGCTCGACGCCGGGCGCGGTGACCCTGAACGGTCTGCGCACCAACATCTCGGTCGCCCTGCGGTACCTCACCGCCTGGGTGTCCGAGCAGGGCGCGGTCGCCATCGACAACCTGATGGAGGACGCGGCCACCGTCGAGATCTCACGGACGCAGGTGTGGCAGTGGCTGCACTACCGGACCAAGCTCGCCGAGGGCCTGGTGGTCACCCGCAAGCTGGTCGACGAGCTGATCGACAACGAGGTCGCCGAGCTGCACAAGCAGGCCAAGGACGAGCGGGGTCACCGGCACGTCGACGAGGCCAAGGACGTGTTCGTCGAGGCCGCCCTCGGTGACGACCTGCCCGGCTTCTTCACCCCGTACGCCTACGTCCGTTACCTGATCGCCCGGCCGCTGCAGCCGTCCGGCCCGATCGGTCCCGACGACCTGCGCATGTCCGAGCGCGTGCCGCGGGAGCACCAGCCCGCCTGAGCGAGGCCCGAGGCGCCCCGCGCAAAGCCCGCCTGACCACCAATCTCAGGCGTAGTCGGAAGCGGTCCGGCGATCCCCCACCAGGGGTCG
>DASTGF010000271.1:0-2207 GCA_035719255.1 Microlunatus sp.
AAGGGCTACGTCGTCACCTTCAGCTACAACCCGACGACCCACCAGCCGTCGGTGCAGGTGGCACCGCCGGTGAGCGCGACCGATCTGACCCAGGCCAAGGCGTACTGGGTCAAGCCCGGGCTGCTCGCGTGGCCCGCCACCATGGTGCCCCCCGCAGACCAGCCCGGCACGATGCGGTGGCGGTTGCAGGCCTCCCGCGACGCCGGTATCACGACCGACGCCGAGCAGATTCACAGCGACCAGACCTACGACCTGCGCTACGACCCGAAGGGCCTCCCGGCCTCGGTCGTGACGCAGTACCCCTATCTGGACGGCTACCTCGCGCTGACCTTCAAGGGATCGGATCGGCTGGCCCGGCGGCTGCTCAAGGGACAGGTCGTGGTCGGGCAGTACAGCGACGGTTACCGGCTGGTGGACGGCACCGGGGTGCAGATCGCGCCGGTGCTGGATGCGCTGTACGGCAGCAAGGCGGCGAAGCGGACCTACGGCATCGAGTGGAGGGGATCCCGGGGTAGCTTCCGTGTCTGGGCGCCGACCGCGCAGAGGGTTGGCCTCCTGATCTGGCCGGCCGGCTCACCCGCTGACGCGCCTACCTCGGCAGCGAAGCGGGTCGCGATGGCGGAGCAGTCCGACGGGTCCTGGACCGCTCGGCCCTGGGGAAGCGTCCGCGACGCTCGGTACCTCTATCAGGTGACGGCCTACCAGCCGCAGACCCAGAAGATCGAGACCAACGACGTCACCGATCCCTACTCGGTCGCGCTCACCGTGGACTCGACCCGATCGGTGGCGGTGGACCTGGCCGATCGGCGCTATCGGCCGGCGGCCTGGCGGACCACCCCGTCGCCGAAGCTGGCGCGGGCCGTGGACTCCACGATCTACGAGTTGCACGTGCGTGACTTCTCGATCTCCGACAGTTCGGTCCCGGCCGATCATCGGGGCAGCTATCTCGCCTTCGCCGATCAGTTCGGCCGGGGCTGGCAGCACCTGCGGGCGCTGGCCCTCGCCGGGCTGAACACGGTCCACCTGCTGCCCACCTTCGACATCGCCTCCATCCCGGAGGATCCGGCGCAGCAGAAGTCGCCGGACTGCGACCTGACCTCGTACAAGCCGGACAGCGAGCAGCAGCAGGCCTGCGTCACCGCCGTCGCGGACCAGGACGCGTTCAACTGGGGCTACGACCCATGGCACTGGATGGCGCCGGAGGGCTCGTACGCGTCGTCGGCGCAGGCCGCCGACGGGGGCCGCCGGGTGGCCGAGTTCCGGACCATGGTCGGCGGTCTACACGCCGCGGGCCTGCGGGTGGTGCTCGACCAGGTCTACAACCACACCCCGGCCTCGGGGAACGCGAAGACCTCGGTGCTGGACAAGGTGGTGCCCGGCTACTACCAGCGGCTGGACGCCTCGGGTGCGGTGACCACGTCCACCTGCTGCCAGAACGTCGCCACCGAGAACGCCATGGCCCAGAAGATCATGGTCGACGCGACCGTGTCCTGGGCTCGGCACTACAAGGTGGACGGGTTCCGTTACGACCTGATGGGGCACCACAGCAAGGCCAACATGCTGGCCGTCCGGGCGGCGTTGGACAAGCTGACCCTGCGCAAGGACGGCGTGGACGGGAAGTCGATCTACGTCTACGGCGAGGGCTGGAACTTCGGGGAGGTGGCGGACAACGCCCGCTTCGTCCAGGCGACGCAGGGTCAGCTCGGCGGGACCGGGATCGGGACGTTCTCCGACCGGCTCCGTGACGCGGTCCGCGGTGGCGGACCGTTCGACGCCGACCCGCGGCTGCAGGGCCTGGCGACGGGTCTGGTCACCGCTCCGAACACCGCGTCCCAGCCGGACGCGGCCCAGCGGCTGGCCAACTACACCGATCTGGCCCAGCTCGGCCTGGCCGGGAACCTGCGCTCGTACACCTTCCGCGACTACGCCGGCACGGTGAAGCGGGGCGATCAGGTCGACTACAACGGCAGCCCCGCCGGATACGCCGACCAGCCCGACGAGGTGATCACCTACGTCGACGCCCACGACAACGAGACCCTGTTCGACGAGCTGGCCTACAAGCTGCCGCTGGATACCTCGATGGCGGACCGCATCCGGATGAACACGGTGGCGCTGTCGTTCACCGCGCTGGCCCAGACACCGTCGTTCTGGCACGCCGGCACGGATCTGCTGCGGAGCAAGAGTCTGGACCGGAACTCCTACAACTC
>DASTGF010000272.1:0-5828 GCA_035719255.1 Microlunatus sp.
CGCTCTTGCTACCGGTGACGTGCCACTTCTGCTCCTTCTTGGTCAGCGCGTTGATGAACGCGCTGATGTAGATCGGGAAGGAGACCGCCGCCAGCATCAGCACCTCCCAGCGGAACGAGCCGAGGGTGTAGAAGGCCAGCAGGACCTGCATCACGTAGAAGCCGGCGTAGAAGAGCAACCAGGTCTCCCAGCTGATGGTGAGGTTCACCGGGCGCAGGTCGAAGAAGACCTCCAGCGCGGGAACGACCAGCAAGATGCCGGGAGCGATACCGGTCAGGTAGTGCGTCGCGGTGACCAGGTACATGATGCGCTGGTCCATGGTCAGCTTGCGGCGCGGGCTGAGCGGGTTGTGGGTCAGGAGGATCTCGAAGCCACCGGTCGCCCAGCGCAGCTGCTGCTTGGTGTAGGCCTCGATGGTCTCCGGGGCGTCGCCGACGGCGAGCGTCTTGGGAATGTAGATCGTCTTCCAGCCGCGCTCGTGGAGCATCAGCGAGGTCCACACGTCCTCGGACTTGGAGTCGGTGTAGATGCCGCCGATGTCGTTCACCGCGGCGCGGCGGTAGATCACGTTGGTGCCCACGCAGAAGGCCGCGTTGAAGTGGTTCCGGCCCGGCTGGACGAACTTGTAGAAGACCGTCTGCATGTAGCCCGCACCGCGGGACACCATGTTGATCAAGTTGCCGTACGTCTGCGGGGTCTGGACGAACGCCACGTTGCCGTTCTCGAAGAAGGGCACCGTCTCGACCAGGAAGTCCGGCAGCGGGACGAAGTCGGCATCGAACACGCAGAAGAAGTCGCCCTTGGCGATCGACAGCGCGTGGTTGATGTTGCCGGCCTTCGCGCCACCGCTGGACAGCCGGCGGACATAGTGGCAGCCGAGCTCGTCAGCCAGGTCCTTGACCTCGTCGGACCGCCCGTCGTCGAGGATCCAGGTCCGGTGGTTGCCCTTGATCGCCATCGCGGCGGTGGCCGTCGTGCGGATCTTGTCGATGTCCTCGCCGTACACGGTGATGAACACGTCGACCGTGATCTGCCGGCCGTGCAGAAGGATCGGCCACAGCTGCGGCTCGTCGGTCAGGCCGGCGGCCTTGATCGCCTTCATGTCGAACATCAGGCGACGGGCTTCGTGATAGCCGAAGTTCTTCGGGCTCTGCCGTCCGGACAGGATCGTCCACATCGACAGCAGGGCATGCGCCACCAAGATGGTCTCGGCGACGATGACCAACATGTAGGGGATGAAGTCGCCGCGGTTGCTGGGATTCAGCAAGAACGAGGCGTAGAACAGAATGCCCAAGGTGGCGATCAAGGACAACAAGATCATCACGGGCGAGTAGGGATTGGCCGTCTCCGCCTTGCGGGTAACGGGCACGTGTTTATCGACGCGTGCATAGTCGTGGGCCGGTCTGGCCATAGCGTGACTCTCCACAAATTCGGTGTTTGCGGGATACCTGCCGAAGACTTCGGCCAGGAAGGACGATGATGGTGATCGACACGATCCGGGCATGATCGTTGTCGGCCAGCACAGTCCCTCGTTGACGCGCTTCGGTCTGGCATTTCGCGGCTGCCTTGCCGCTGCCGAGGTGTTCGCACCTCATACGTGCGGACCATCTCGGCTGCGCCGGCGCTGCAGTGCACCGTGCGACTCTCTATCGCGATGAGCTTCGGAGTTCGATCCCGATACCGGCCTGGGCCTGATCCCGATCTCGAGAGGCCGGTGACCTTGCTTGTTCCGGTGTCCGGATCTTTCCGATGTCACAACCATAGGGCCGATCCAGACAGGGTCGAAATCGTTGTCGTCGCGGCTGTGTTACCAGCAGGTGACGTGTCCGTGGACTGGCTCACACACCACGGACAGCGGCCGCCAACTGGTATTAACGAATGGCTTCAGCTGGTCTGGCCGGGCATGTGCGAGTGCTGCAGTCTCCCGCGTGAAGGCGGGACTTTCGGCCCGTCAGCTGGTCTGCTCGACTGGTATGCAACCAGGTGCTGGGGTGGTTCGGCCGGCATTCCGTGCCGATCTGTGATCTCGCTGCATGATGAAGGTCACAGCCCGCCTCGGCGCGACAGGGGTCGAACCGTCCAGGCGCAAGCGCTTGCGTCGCGCATCGCGACGGTGTCAGCCCGCCTCGACGGGTGGGCGGACGTCCCCCGGACCGGTCGCGGGGGGAGGCCCATTAGGCTCGCCGGCATGCACGAGGAGGTGGGGACGCACGAGGAGGTCGCCGCGGAGCTGCGCCGCCTGCGGGACAGCATCGACAACATGGACGCCGCGCTGATCCACCTGCTGGCCGAGCGGTTCAAGATCACCCAGCAGGTCGGCGTGCTGAAGGCCGAGCACGGCCTGCCACCGGCCGACCCGGCCCGCGAGGCGGATCAGATCGCTCGATTGCGGCGGCTCGCCGAGGAGGCCAAGCTCGATCCGGAGTTCGCCGAGAAGTTCCTGAACTTCGTCGTGGCCGAGGTGGTGCGCCACCACGAGCGGATCGCGTCGGGACCCGCCACGGTCTGACCGCCCCGGATCCTGACCACCCCAGTCCTGCTCCGGAGGCCCGGACCGACGGCGCCCGACCGCACCCCGCGGGAGTACGCGCTCAGAGAGCTGCGGCGAGCGCCCGCCCGGCCGTCCGGCCGGTGAACAGGCAGCCACCCAAGAAGGTGCCCTCGAGCGCGCGGTAGCCATGCACACCGCCACCACCGAAGCCGGCGGCCTCGCCGACCGCATACACGCCCGGAAGGGGCTCGCCGTCGGCGTCGAGGACGCGGCCGCCGAGGTCGGTCTCCAGCCCGCCGAGGGTCTTGCGGGTCAGCACGTGCAGGCGGACGGCGATCAGCGGACCGCCGCTGCCGGCCCGTCCCGATCCCGGGTCGTCGCCGTTGAGACTCTTGCGGTCGAGGAACTCGTGCGGCGTGGCCACTCTGATCAGCCGGTCACCGAGGAACTTGCGGGCGGCGGCGGTGGCCACCACCTGCGGATCCTTGCCGAGCCCGCTGCGGATCTGCAGGTCTCGAGCGCGGATGACGGCCTGCAGCCGCCCGGCGTCGATCCGGTGCATACCGACCAACTGGTTCATCTTCGCCGCGAGGCCGGCCACCGTGTCGGCGGCCAGGAAATCCACCCCGTGCTCCTGGAACGCGGCCACCTCCGGGGTGGGTCCGGGTCGCACCCGGCCGGCCAGCAGCCGCAGGTTCTTGCCGGTCAGGTCGGCGTTCTGCTCCGAGCCGGACAGGGCGAACTCTGCGTTGAGTGTGCTCTGGTCCAGGACGAACCAGGAATAGCCGTGCCCTCCGGCGGTGATGCGCCGGAGTGCTCCGAGCGCGTCGAAGCCCGGGAACAGCGGCGCCGGCAGGCGTTCACCGTCGGCGTCGAGCCAGAGCGCGGAAGGCCCGGGCAGGATCCGGATTCCGTGCCGCGACCACACCGGCGCGTGGTTGACGATGCCCTCGGGGTAGTGCCACATCCGGTCGGAGTTGATCAACCGACCGCCGGCGGTGGAGGTGACGGACAGCATCGATCCGTCGACGAAGTCCGGCACACCGCTGAGCATCTCGGCGGGCGGGTCTCCCCAGCCGGTCGGCCAGTGGGCCCGGACGAGATCGTGGTTGGCCCCGATTCCACCGCTGGCCACCACCACGGCCGGTGCAGTGAACGAGAACTCACCGATCTCCCGCGATGGGCCGGGCACGCCCCGCGGGACGTCGGTCGACTCCAGCACCACGCCCGAGACCAGCACGCCCGCCGAGGACACCTGCAGCTGTCGCACGAGGTGGCGGTTGCGGATCCGGACCCGGCGCGAACGCAGCACCCGCTCCGCGAACGGCTCGACCAGGCCGGGACCGGTGCCCCAGCTGACGTGGAAGCGGGGGACGGAGTTGCCGTGGCCCGGGACCGTGTACCCGCCGCGCTCGGCCCACTGGACCACGGGGAAGAAGCGAACCCCCAGCCCGTGCAGCCATGGCCGGAGCTCGCCGGCGGCGAACTCGACGAAGCCCTCGGCCCAGCGGCGCGGCCAGTAGTCCTCGGGACGGTCGAATGCGGCACTGCCGAGCCAGTCCGCGAGCGCCAGCTCGGCGGAATCGTGGATGCGCAGCCGTCGCTGCTCGGGTGAGTCGACCAGGAAGAGCCCTCCGAACGACCAGTGCGCCTGTCCGCCGAGGGACTGCAACGGTTCGCCGTCGAGCACGAGGACGGACTTCTCGGCATCGGCCAGCTCGGCGGTGGCGACCAGACCGGACAATCCGGCGCCGATGACGATGACGTCCGCGTCCATGCGGCTCATCGTGCCATGCGGGTCGCGGCCACCACCGCCGCCGGGAGGATCGCCGACTCCGGATCGCCTCACGGGTTGCCCTCGGCGTTCGTCCTCCTCGGATCGTCCTCCTCGGATCGCCCTCGGGGTTCGTCCACCTCGGATCGTCCTCGGGGTTCGCCCTCCTCGGATCGCCGGCCGGCCGGCGACGCCGCTGGCTACGCTGGCAGCATGTTCGATCTCCCGCGGCTGACCCGACGGCTGGTGGCGAGCGGACCCGCCGAGACGCTGATCTCCCCGCTGGACGGGCGCCGGCTGGTGGACGTCCCGACCTCGACCGTCGCCGACGTGGCCGAGGCGGCGAAGGTGGCGCGCGGAGCCCAGGCGGAGTGGGCGGAGACGGCGATCGAGGACCGGATGCGGCTGATGGTCGAGCTGCACGACGCAGTCCTGGACAGCCGCGACGACCTGGCCGACCTGATCCAGACCGAGGCTGGCAAGTCACGCCTCAGCGCCATGGAGGAGGTGCTGCACGTCGCGCTGACCGCCCGCTACTACGGGCAGACGGCCCGGCGCCATCTGCACAGCGAGCGAGGCAGCGGCATCCTGCCGCTGCTGACCCGGATCGACCGGCACGCGGTGCCCAAGGGTGTCGTCGGTGTGATCGGTCCCTGGAACTATCCGCTCACCATGGCGGTGTCGGACGCACTGTCGGCCATCACCGCGGGAAACGGAGTGGTGATCAAGCCGGACTCGAAGACCCCGCTCTGCACGCTTGCCGCCACCCAGCTGCTCGAGCAGGTCGGCCTGCCGCAGGAGCTCTGGCAGGTGGTCAACGGACCCGGAGGGGTACTCGGGCCCGCGCTCATCGACCAGGTGGACTACGTCTGCTTCACCGGCTCGACCGCGACCGGTCGATCGGTGGCGCGCCAGTGCGCCGAACGATTGATCGGCTGCTCGCTGGAACTGGGTGGCAAGAATCCGGCGCTCGTGCTCGATGACGCCGATCTCGCCCAGGCCGTACCGGGTCTGGTGCGGGCGTGCTTCGCCAACGCCGGTCAGCTTTGCGTCTCCATCGAGCGCCTGTACGTCGCCCAAGGCCTGCTGCCCGAGTTCACCGAACGGTTCGTGGCTGCTGCGGCCGCCCTCCGACTGGGCGCTCGCCTCGACTACTCGGCCGACGTCGGGTGCCTGATCGACACTGGCCAGCTCGAACGGGTGTCGGCTCATGTCGACGATGCGCGGAAGCGCGGCGCCACCGTGCTGACCGGCGGTCGGGCCCGCCCCGACCTCGGACCGCTGTTCTACGAACCGACGGTGCTCACCGGAGTCACCCCGGCCATGCGCTGCTACGCCGACGAAACCTTCGGTCCGGTGGTCGCGCTGTATCCGATGGCCGACGACGAGGACGGGATCGCGCAGGCCAACGCGTCAGCGTACGGCCTGAACGCCAGCATCTGGACCGGCGATCCGGCCCGCGGACGGCGGGTCGCCCGCCGGATCGCCTGCGGAACGGTCAACGTCAACGAGGGTTTCGCAGCCACCTTCGGCAGCCTCGACGCGCCGATGGGGGGGATGAAA
>DASTGF010000273.1:0-2709 GCA_035719255.1 Microlunatus sp.
CTGGCCGATGCTGCCCCACCCGGTGGAGGGCCGCATCTGCCAGGCGCCGACGGAGTCGCGGTCGCCGTGGTCGAGGTTCCGCAGCCCGGATTCTTGGAGTGCCGCGGCGATCGCCACGATCCAGCCCCGCTCGGGAATGCCGTAGGCCTTCCCCACCCTGATCGCGGCCGCGGCGACCGTGATCTGGTCGGCGTTCAGGCTGACGCCGGGGACGGTCAGGCTGGTCGGCAGCCTGGCCTGCGCGGCCGCGGGGTTGGCTGTGCTGGGTGTCTGGCCGGTGCCGGCGGTTTTGGTGATCGTGGCGACGACGGCGTGGTGGTCCGAGCCCCACGAGGGGAGCCGGGTCTGGGATAGGAACCGGGCGTGTTCCAGGGTGACGGCGATCTTGTCGATCAGACTGCCGGCGCGTGGGATCCCGAGGATGGTCCAGTTGCTGGCCATCCGCATCCGCTGCATCTGGGCGTAGTCCAGCCGGGGATCCTTGATGCGCTGGTCTGCGCGGGCGTTGACGTTGGAGTCGAGCGTCAACACGACCGGGCCGTACCGGCGGAGCTTGGTGATGATGCTGTTCGCCATCGCGACCTGCTGGTCGCGGATTGCCAGGCGTTTCGGCGCCGAAGTGCGCGGTCGCCCTCCCGAGGCGACGCCGGGGATGATGTGGTGGTTCACCACGAAGAACACCGCCCCGGTGGTGCGGTCTTGGAGCTGGACCCACTGGATCCAGCGGGGTCCGATACTGGTGCCGGACGGCCCGTTCTCGATCCGGGTGACATCGAACTCTTTCACCACGTCGTGGGCGAGGAGCTTGTACTTGGCAGCGTTGTAGAAGATCGGGACCGCGCTGTCGGCGCCCATCGACGTCGCCCAGCCGCTCTTCGCCAGCGCGTGCGCAACCTCAGCCCGCCGGTTGGGGGAGAACAGTTCCTGGGCGCCGATCACATCGGACACCCGGGTCAACGCCTCCAGACCGGCGATCACGCGACCGGTCGAGTTGCCGACATAGGTGTTCCACGTCGTGACCCTCGCCACCAGCGGGGCAGACGAACTGTCGATAGGAACCGGGTCGGTCGGCACGTCGACCTCGTCGAGGACTGCCTCGCCGGGATAACAGATTGGCTGGGTGGGACCGAGAAAGATCACCCCCAGGGCGATCACCAAGGCTGTGGCGGCGACCACTCCGGCAATTCGTCTCATCCTTCGTGATCCTCTGGGCCTCTCAACGGGCCGCGCTCAGCGCGTAACTATAGTTTCTTCCCCGTTGGCACGGTATGACTTAAGTTTGCACCAGTCAACATCGGCGCTCAGATCGCCGCTGAATCCCGGCGAAAACACCGACGGGGACGTCGTGATCTGTCCGCGACGGAAGGCTGGTGTGGCATGCTGGCGACTCGAAACGGTCCGTTCGTCCAAGTGGATGGAGGCTCAAGCGGGATGGCCGCCGAAGAGGTAGCTGGCGGTCTGCCTCATCTCGCGGACCGGCTCAACATGCTTTTCGCGCGCGTCCCCCGGCCGGGAACGAATCAGCGTTACACCAACGAGCGCGCGGCGGAGGAACTCACGGCCGCGGGCGTGTCGGTCTCGGGCGCCTACCTAAGTCTGCTTCGGTCTGGGAAGAAGAACAATCCAACCGCGAGGCTGCTCGCTGGAATCGCGGAGCTATTCCAGGTCCCGATCACCTACTTCTTCGACGCGGACGAGGCTGAACGGATCACTCAACAGTTGGATCTCGTGGTGGCCTTGCGCAATGCGGGCGTACAGGGAATCGTGTCGCGAGCCGCCGGAGTCAGCGACGCTGGGATCGCGAACCTGGCTGCGATCTTGGAACAGATTCGGAAGATGGAAGGTCTCGACGATGGTGGGGATTCCCCGTCAACGCATGGACCGGACAGCGCGAAATAGCGAACTCCCGAAGCACTACCCCACTGAGGTCGATATGCGCGCCCTGACCCACGTGATGCCGGGTGACAGGGAATCTGTGCAAGCCGCCACAGTGACGAGGCATGGCGGGGCACCCTCGGGCAGGTGACCCGCCAGAGGCATCCAGGGCTACCCGCAGGACTGAGGGGCCGGCTCACCGGCCTACTTATCGCAGATGCCGCCCAAGCAGCGACTCGCGTAACTCTAGTCCTTTGTAGATGGCTAGACTTAATCTATAGTTACGCGCACGTCGGTCTGAGCAGCCAAGGGATGCGTGAGCCATGTCGGTCGATCACGAGCAGGGTGTAACAACGCAGGACTTGCGCGTTGCACTCAGCAGTAAGAACACGGCGGCGGCGCAACATGGGAGCCAGGTGCAGCCCCTACGCGGCGGGAACAGAGGTTCCCGCCCTGAGCCTGCTGTCCCTGCCGACATCCTGGCGAGGGCGCGAACGGCCATCCATCAGGCCAACGACGTGACGCCCGAAACCGACGAACAGGCCGAGCCGGCACTTCCCATCGCCCTTTCAGCCGTCGATGACACGGTCGACCGCCCGGATGTCGCCGCGTCTGTGGTGCCCGAACCGTCGGAAGAGCCGGTCGAAGAATCGGAGCCGCCCACGCCAGGCCGAAGAGCCCCAGCGCCGTGGGAGACGTCCCCGGAGGCGGGAGCACCGTCGACCGGCACCATCGACCCGCCGGTTCCGTGGCGTGGTTACAACCCGGACTATGTGGCCGATCAGATGGTCCCGATGATGCATGCCAGGGCCACGACGGGCTGGCGGAGCTGGT
>DASTGF010000274.1:0-3139 GCA_035719255.1 Microlunatus sp.
CTCCGACGACCTGACAACTCGCGGATTGGGGGGAGCTTCGGCCGGGAGCAGAATCAGTCGACGACCAGCCGGTCGGCCCGCCGTACGGATCGGTGGACCCGGGTGTGGGCCCACCCGCTCTGGGCGAAGAACGGCAGCGCGGCCAGAACCGTGACGGTGAGCGCGACCAGCGCCGCGATGAGCAGCGCGAGACTGCGGTGGCCGGTCGCGACGTCGATCACCAGCAGCACCGCACCCACGAGGGTGATCGCCAAGCCGAACAGCGCCCAGCGCAGCAGCACGTGGCCGAACTGCACCAGGACGACCTTCGCGCCCCGGCGGAACAATGAGCGATGCAGGTGCACCGGTGACAGGGCCAGCACCGTCGTGACTGTGGCGATGACCAGCAACGAGACGTACAAGACATGGTCGAACGGGCCCAGCGCCTTGAACGACGGCTGGAAGGCGAGAATCAGCAAGAAGCCGCCGATGATCTGCGTCCCGGTCTGGGTCACCCGGACCTCCTGCAGGATCTCGTTCCAGTTCCGGTCCATCCGCTCGTTGACGCTCTCGTTTCGCCCGTCCTCCACTGCGTTCAGTTCGACTCTCATAGCCTGCCCCTTACCCCGGAAGCTGGCTCTCCCTCGATCTTCCGGTCGAGGAAATAGTCCCTCGCCCGCCGGGCCCGTCGACGCGCAGCAGAGCAGGTCCGCACCGCCGACCGGGGTCTTAGGTCACTGGTGGTCACCCAGACCCTGCAGCAGCCTGGAAGTGCCACGGGTCGGCGGAGAGGCGGAGCGCGATGAGCGGGTTCCGGACCGCGGCTCGTCCAGACTCCCCCCCGGCACGGCTCGGCCCGATCGGGGCCAGCGCCTCGAGCCTGGCGGACGATGTGCTGACCCGGCTGGAGGTCGCGCCGGATGCTGGCTTGTCCACGGCAGAAGCGCAGGCGCGTCTGATCCGTGACGGGCCGAACGTGGTCGCGACCCACCACGCGCGCCCGCTCCTGGTCCTCTGGCACCAGGTCTGCACCGGGCTCGGGCTGCCGGCGGGCCGAGTGCTGGACGGGACGGGCCTCGACCGCATGGACGACCGGCAGCTGGCCGGGCAGATCGAACCGACCACGGTGTTCGCCAGGGTCACCCCCGAGCAGACGGCTCGGATCGTGACGGTCGGCAAAGCGTCCGGGCGAGCGGTCGCGTACCTCGGTGACGGTGTGAACGACGCGCTGGCCCTGCATGCCGCCGACGTCGGTATCTCGGTCGACACCGCGGCCGACGTGGCGAAGGACGCCGCGGACGTGATCTTGCTGGAGAAGAGCCTGAACGTGCTGGCCGACGGCATCACCGAAGGCCGCCGGATCTTCACCAACACGATGAAGTACGTCCTGATGGGGACCTCGAGCAACTCCGGGAACATGTTCTCCGCTGCCGGCGCATCGATGTCCCTGCCCTTCCTGCCGATGCTGCCTTCGCAGATCCTGCTCGACAACCTGCTGCACGACGCCGGGCAGCTCACCATCCCCACCGATCATGTCGACCCCGATCAGCAACGACGACCGTCGCACTGGGACATCGGCTTCATCCGTCGATTCATGCCCGTCTTCGGACCGCTGAGCTCGCTGTTCGACGTCGCGACCTTTGCGGTCATGCTGTGGGTCTTCCACTCCGGGCCGGAGCAGTTCCGGACGGGCTGGTTCGTGGGGTCCCTGGCCACCCAGGTCCTGATCATCTTCGTGATCCGGACCCGCAGGGTGCCGTTCTTCCGCAGCCGGCCGAGCCTGCCGCTGACACTGTCCTCGATCGGGGTCGTGCTCGTCGGCATCGTGCTGCCGAGGACACCCCTCGCGACCCCGCTCGGATTCACCCCGCTGCCGACGGGGTTCTTCGCGGCCCTGATCGCGATGATTGCGACGTACGTGGTGCTGGTGGACGTCGTCAAACGCGTCTTCTACGCTCACCAGCCCCGGGCCGTACCGCCGGGACCGCGCAGCGAAGAGCATCCCGCCCATCGCCGCGCGAGCCGGTTCAGCACGGCCACCCGCCGGCCCCTTCCCCGCCGGAAGCGGCGGGTGGGGGCATCATGAGCGCCCGTCCACGCGCGGCGCTCTCCGCGCGCGACCCGGTCACCCGGCGCCGCCTCGGCCGGCTGATCAAGATCGTCGCGTCCATCGCGCTGGTCGTGGTGAGCATCTGGTGGGTGGTCCTGCCGCAGCTCCCCGACTCCCAGCGAGCTGCCGCGGCGGTCCGGTCGGTGTCCTGGCCACTGGTCGCACTCGCCGTTGTCGTCGAAGGCCTGTCGTTGCTCAGCTACACCGCGATGACCCGGGCGCTGCTGACCAACGCCCGATCGTCGTTCGGCACCCTGCTCCGGATCGATCTGACCGTCCTCGGCGCCAGCCATGCCCTACCCGCGGGCGGTGCAACGGCCGCGGCTCTCCGCTATCGGTTGTGGCGCCGGATCGGTGTGGGACAGACCGAGGCCCTGAGCGGTGCAGCCGTCCAGGCCACGATCGGCAACGCCGTGCTCGGGGCGATCTTCCTGCTCGGTGCCATGCTGTCGGCGGTCGAGGGCGCATCCATCAGCGGATACCTGGTGGCGATCACCGCCACGGCGGCGATCATCCTGCTGGCTGTCGGGGCCGGCTGGGCCTTGATCATCATTCCCGACCGCGTGACCGGCGCGGTGCAGGCCATCTCCCGACATCTGCCGAGCCGGATCCGCGACTCCGCCGCCGGGCTGATCCGCAGCCTCAGTGGCCGGCTGACGTCGCTGGTCGAGCACCCCAGCAGCCTGCGCCGCGTGACCATCTTCGCGGCCGGCAACTGGCTCCTGGACAGCACCGTCGTCGGGATCCTGCTCGTGGCGGTCGGTCACCCCCTGTCGATCGGCAGACTCCTCACCGTGTACGGGATCGCGAACCTGCTCGCGGTCGTCCCCCTCACCCCCGGCGGGCTCGGTGTCGTCGAAGCGGCCATGGTGTCCGCGCTGGTCGGCTTCGGCGTCCCCTCCACCGCCGCCTTGCTGGTCACTCTGGGCTGGCGGTTGCTGCAGTTCTGGCTGCCCATCCCGACGTCGGGTCTGACCTACCTGTCCCTGGCGATGCAGCGGGGTGCCGATGCCTCCGACCGGTAGCCACCGCGTTGCCGAGCTGTCAGGT
>DASTGF010000275.1:0-15667 GCA_035719255.1 Microlunatus sp.
GCCCCAGGCTCGCGCCGTGGTCAGAACCCGGCGGCAGTGCTCGGGCCGGACGGCGTTGTACGCCGCCAGCGCAGCATCCCAGTCAACCCGATCACCGGCCCGCTGCGCCGCCACGTGCTCCGCCAGCACCCAGGCATCCTCGATCGCCATCACCGCACCCTGCGCGAGATACTGCAGCGGCGGATGAGCGGCGTCCCCGGTGAGGGCGATCCGGCCCGCGACCCAGGTCATGATCGGATCCCGGTCGTACATCCGCCACCAGCGGTCGCGCCACATCAGCGGCAGGCCGTCGCGCACCGACGGGCAGGTCTGCTCGAAGGCCGCGTCCAGCTCGTCGGGAGTGCCCCAGTCATCCTCACCGGCCAGCGCCTTGGGTGACTGGAAGACCGCTACCTGGTTCAGCATCTCCCCGCCCCGCAGCGGGTACTGCACGAAGTGGCAGTGCGGACCCACGAACACCGTGACATCCGACAAGGAGACGTCCAGCACCGCGGCCTGCTCCATCGGGATCGCACCGCGATAGGCGACGTAGGAGGAGCTGACCGGCCCGTCGTCGCTAAACAGGCCGCGGGCCACCGAGTACAGCCCGTCGGCGGCGATCACCACTGGAGCGGTCTCCCGGCCGGCCTGGTGGAGGACCGTGGCCGAACCTTCTCTCTGCTCATATCCGGTGACCTGGACGTCGTTGACCAGATCCACCCCGACCCGCCGGCAGGCGCGCAGCAGAGTCGCGTGCAGGTCACTGCGGTGGATCACGACGTAGGGGAAGCCGTAGCGCACGCGGGCATCCCGCAGATCCAGGCGAGTCAACACCGATCCGTCGACCGCATCCTTCATCACGAGGTTCTCCGGCACCACACCCAGCGAGACCACCTCCTCCAGCAGGCCCCACTGGTCGAGGATCCGCGTGCAGTTCGGGGCGATCTGCAGGCCGGCCCCGACCTCACCGAACTCCTTGGCCCGCTCCAGCAGCCGGACCCGCAGGCCCTGCCGGCCCAGCGCGTAGGCATTGGCCAGGCCACCGATACCGCCACCGACGACGGTGACGTCCACGTCTTGGTTGATCATGATTCTCTCCTTGGTCGAGCGGGCGTCAGAGCCAGCGGGGAAGCGCGGGTGCACCGTTGCCGTCCAGGGCACCGGGTCGACCCGCGAGGTAGGCGGTCAGATCGGGCAGCGGGCCCGTCACGATGGCTGGACCAGGACCGGGCAGCTGCCAGCGGCCGTCGGCATCGGTGGCGACCAGCGTCAGGCCCGGACCCGATGCGCTGGACCGCTTGGCGACGATGTCGTCTCCCAACGCCAGCAGGAAGTCCGCGGGCAGATCGGCGAACTCCACACCGGCGTTCAGATCGACGGTATGCACCATCACCTCGCGGGCCCGGAGCCAGGGGATCTCGCCGGCGGGGACCAAGCGGCCCCGGGCGGTCCGAACCTTGGCCAGCCGTCGATCGGGTGGCAGCGCGGTCCAGTCGTCGGCCAACCTGGCCGCCGAGGTGGCGACCCAGCTCCGCAGCGCCGCGGCCGGACGACCAGCGCCCGCCGTGATGTCGGCTTCGCGCTGGCCCGGGGAGGAGTACATCGGTGTCTCCACCCCGGTCCGCGCCCAGGCGACGAGGCGGTCGAGCGCCTCGGCGTTACCGGCCACGTGGGCCAACAGCTCCCGCCTTCTCCATCCGGGCAGTCCCGACGGGAGATCGAGCGCGTCGTCCCGGATCGTCGCGAACACGTCGAGCAGGATCTTCGTGCCGTGCTCCATCCATCGTTCGGCGTCGCCGGCAGCTCGCGCGGACATCAGGACCGGTCCTGCACGACACGATTGGTGCACCGACCGATCCCGGCGATCTCGGTGACCACGGTCTGGCCGGCCGACAGGTACCTGGCCGGCGTGCGAGCGTGGCCGACGCCGCCGGGCGTCCCGGTGGCGATCACGTCGCCGGGCCGGAGCGTGATCATGGTTGAGACGTAGGCGACCAGGGCCACGGGATCGAACAGCAGATCCGCGGTGTTGTCCTTCTGGACGGTCTCACCGTCGATCTCGGTCCGGATCTCACAGGTGGGCCGAACGCCCCCGGGCAGCTCGTCGGGGGTCACCAGCCACGGTCCGAGGGGCGTCGTCGCTTCCCAGTTCTTGCCCTGCAACCACTCGCGGGTGCGGAACTGCCAGTCGCGGCAGGTGATGTCGTTGATCACCGAGAACCCGGCGATGGCCCGAGCCGCCCCGGCCTCGTCGCCCCGGCGCACCGTCCGCCCGATCACCACCGCGAGCTCACACTCCCAGTCGAACTGCGCGGTCTCGGCCGGCCGCACGATGTCGTCGGTCGAGCCGATCAGGGTGTCGGCGTACTTGGCGAACAGGGTCGGATACTGCGGTAGGTCGCGGCCCATCTCGAGGATGTGGTTGCGGTAGTTGAGCCCGACACAGATGATCTTGCTCGGTTCAGGTACGACGGGCGCATAGGAGTCCACCTCGACCTCCTCACCCTGAACGGACGCGCGTGCGAACCAGTCGGGCTGCTCCATCAGGGAGCGCAGGTCGGTGAAGCCGAGGTCGATCGCGCGGTCGCCCTCGATGCGGATAGCGCGGGTCCCCGCGGACGTACGAGCGGTGGCCAGTCTCATCGGACGCTCCCCGAGACCTCGACGCGACCCAGGTTCAAGGCCTCGAAGATCGGCGCGTCGCTGAACCGGAACAGATCCAGTGCACCGGAATCGGAGTCAGACGCCGATGCCTCCGACCTGATGGACAGCGGCTGCCAAGACGGCACCACGAACAGGTCACCCCGGCTCACCGACCACGACTGATGGCCGACCGTGACCCGGCCACTGCCGTCGAACACCTGCCAGACCGACGAACCGACCTCGCGCCGCGGAGCGGTGTCGATCCCTGTCCGGACCCGATGCATCTCGGTCCGGATGGTCGGCAGCACGTCGCCGGCGGTGGACGGGTTGGTGAAGCGCACGGCAGCGTGTCCGCGCTCCACGGTGGCGGGGAAGCCCTCGTCCTCCAGCTCGAGCTGATCGGTCAGCGCGACGTCGGTGTCCACCCAGCGGTAGGCCAGCAGCGGACTGCCCGGCTGAGCCCCCGGAGCCGAGACGGGTCGCAGGCCGGGGTGGCCCCAGAGCCGCTGCGAGCGCGACCGGGCCGGGGTGATCCGCTCCACATCGGAGATGGCGTCCCGGCCGAACTGGAAGAACTGGCCCTCCGAGGCGTATTGGAACGGGATGTCCAGCCCGTCGATCCACGCCATCGGCCGGTCGGCCGCATTGTGGTGGGCGTGCCAGTTCCACCCCGCCTGCGGCAGGAAATCACCGCGAGTCATCGGCACCGGATCGCCCTCGACCACGGTCCAGACACCCTCACCCTCGACGACGAACCGGAAGGCGTTCTGGGTGTGCCGGTGTTCCGGAGCGTCCTCGCCGGGCATCAGGTACTGGATCGCGGCCCACAGTGTCGGGGTGGCGAACGGCCGCCCGCCGAGCGAAGGGTTGGCGAGCGCGATCGCACGGCGCTCGCCGCCGCGGCCGACCGGCACCAGCTCACCGGCCTCGGCGGCCAGCTCCAGCAGGCGCGACCATCGCCAGACGTGAGCGCGCGCCTTGGAGGTGGGGTGGGCCGGCATCAGGTCACCGATCTCGGTCCACAGCGGCACCAGCAACTCGCGCTCGAAGCCGCGATACAGCTGCTCCAGCTCGGGGGTCGGGGTCGGTTGGTCCGCCGCGGCGACGGCGCTGAGCCGTACCGGTGAGGCGATCTGCTCGGTCATGGGAGTCTCCTGGTGTGCAGTAGGGATCGGGTGGTGACGACTTGGTGTTGGGTGATCACGGGATCAGTGGGCCAGCTCATCGACGACGGGACGCCGGGTGACCGGTCGGGTGGTCAGCGCGGTGATCAACAGCAGCAGCGCCGCCGATCCCGCCGCCAGGGCGAACGCGGCGAAGTTGCTGCCCACACCGAGATTGGCGTCCAGCAGCAGCCCGCCGACCTGGGGCGCGAGGACGGCGCCGAGCCGGCCGACGCCGAGCGCGAAGCCAAGTGCCGTTCCGCGCAGTGCGGCCGGATAGTGGGTTGCCACCGCGGCGATGATCAGACACTGAGTGCCGTGGTGCCGACGCCGGCAATGATCAACGCGACGTAGATCGGGGTCAGCGCCGTGGGGTACGTCAGCAAGAAGGCCAGCGCGACACCGGCCGCGGCGGCAGCCCCGACCGCGCTCCGCATCGGTCCGAACCGGACCCCCAGCCAGGCGGTGAGGAAGGAACCCGCCACCGCCCCCAGATTCAGGGCCAGCAGGAAGGACAGCGGCTGACCGAGGTCGAAACGCGGGTCGGAGGCCATCAGCTTGGGGAGCCAGGTGCCCAGGCCGTACCAGGCGAACAGCGTGGCCACCGTGGCGCCGGCGAAGAGCAGGCTGGCCCGCCTCCAGGGATGGCCCAGGATGGTGCGGATGCCGGGGCGGTGCTCGCCGTGTCCCTCCTCGACGTGCTCGATGCCGTACTGGTCCTCGATCCGCTCCGCCTCGACGACCCGGCCATGGGCCCGGAGCCAGACGGGGGACTCGGGCAACCGGAACAGGCACAGCGGAACGATGATCACGACGGCCAGGAAGGCGACGGCGTACATCGCCCGCCAGCCGTACGTCGGCAGCAGCCACAGACCGAGCAGCGCCGCCGCCGAGCCGCCGATCGGCACACCCGACATCATGATCGTGGCGACCGCGGACCGGTGCCGCGGGCGGACGAACTCGGCCGTGAGCGCGTTGGCCGACGGGACGAGGCCCCCGAGGCCCAGCCCGGCAAGGAAACGGAAGGCACCGAAGATCTCCGGGGTCGGCGCGAAGGTGCACAGGGCCGTGAAGACCGAGAACCACACCGTGGCCAGTAGAATGGTGCGGCGGCGACCCAGCCGGTCCGCCAGGGTGCCGGCGGCGAGCGCACCGACGAGCATGCCGGCGAACGCCAGGCTGCCGATCAGGCCCGCGCCGCTGGCGGTGAGCTGCCAGCCGGGCTCGGTCATCAGATGAGGCAGGGTCGTGCCGTAGACGATCAGGTCGTAGCCGTCGAACACGACCACGAGCCAACAGATCAGGGTCACGGTCCAAGCGGCCCGGGCGCGGCGCGGGCGCGGCAAGCCTGACCTGGCCGACCCGGCACGGCGGGTAGGAGGAGCCAGTGTCGGGTTGGCATGAGGGGACGTCGTCGTCATACCGGAACGTTAGGGGATGTTCCTCTCAAAGAAATAGAACTTTCTTTCCAGCAGAATCTGGACCGGGTCCTTCGCGTCGGCTACCGTGGCCGGCGTGAAGAATCGGCCGGTCTACGCGATCGAGTCGGTGGACAACGCGCTGCTGCTGACCCAGCTGCTGGTGCTCGAGGGACCGCTCCGGGTCACCGAGGCCGCGGCCCGGCTCGGCGTCTCCCCATCGACGGCCCATCGACTGCTGGGCATGCTGGTCTATCGAGACTTCGCCGAACAAGGCCCCGACAAGCGCTACCGGGCGGGCAGCGCGCTCGGCGGGGCGGTCGGCTCCGAGGCGCCGGTCGCCGTGCTCCGGCGGGTCGGCCGGCCCCACCTGGAACAGCTCGTGCGGGCGACGCAGGAGTCGGCGAACCTCATGGTGCTGTCGGGAGCAGAGGTCCGCTTCGTCGAGACGGTCGAGTGCACCCAGATTCTGCGGGTGGGCGATCGCGCCGGGAAGGCGCTGCCCGCTCATCGGGCCAGCGCAGGCAAGGCCATGATGGCGGTGCTGGACGCGGACACGCGTGACCCGCTGATCGCCGCCCTCGACGTCGAGGAGCAGGCCAGTCTGCGGCGCGAACTGCCCCAGATACGCCGAAACGGCTTCGCGATCAACAACCAGCGCACCGAGACCGGCCTGACCGCCCTCGGGATGGCCGTGACGACCGCCGACGCACGCGTGGTGGCAGGGATCTCGCTCGCCCTGCCGACGGTGCGGTTCAGGAAGGACCGTGTGCCTGGATGGGTGCGGGAGATGCGGACCTGTGTCACCGGGATCGCCGCCGATCTGGACCGGGCCACCGCAGGCACCCTCGCCGAGGGGGAGGAAGCGCTCTAGTGCTGATCGGCGGGTCTCGGACGTGACGAGCCGTTCAGCCGGTGAGGTTCTGAATGGCCACCTGACCCGCGGAGACGAGACGCCCGTGATCGTCGTGGGTCTCCACTCGCCACACCTGGCGGGACCTTCCGCGGTGCACCGGACGGGCGACCGAGCTGAGTCGATCCCCAGCACGGGTGGCGCGATAGAAGTCCGTGCTGTTCGTGGTGCCGACCACCCGTCCGTCCGGTCCCAGCCAGAGGGAGGCGGCCAGGCTGGCCAGCGTTTCCACCACACCGCAGTGCGCCCCGCCGTGCAGCATTCCGTAGGGCTGGAGCAGTGCCGCGGTGACCGTCCAGACCGCGGTCACCTCGTCCGGCCCGGCCGCGGTGACCTCCAGTCCCAGGAACTCCGCGAACGGACCGAGCTCGGAGGTGCTGAGCAGGTTGGGGGACTCCCCCGCCGGCGTCGCCATGCCGGCCAGCCTAGACGCCAGCGCACCCCGGTCCCACGGGAGATCCGTAGGACCGGGGTGAGGTCGTTGATCGACGACGCAGGAATCAGACAGCAGTCTCAGTGACCGCCGCGGGCGTCGGGCCTGCCAGCGGACGCTCCGCGGTGACGTCGTGCAGATCGACCCGGGTGCCCTCCTTCGCGAGGCGGATGATCACCAGCCCGACCACGAAGGTGATCGAGATGTAGATGGCGACCGGAGCGAAGCCGCCGGCTGCCGCCAGGCTCGCCGCGATCAGCGGGGACACGCCGCCACCGAGGGTGGAGGCCGTCTGGTAGCCCAGCGAGGCACCGGTGTAGCGGTAGCGGGTGCTGAACATCTCCGAGATGAAGGCCGCCGCCGGTCCGTAGATGGCGGACTGCACGATGGGCATCCCGATGATCATCCCGACGAAGAGCAGCGCGGTCGAGCCGGAGGCGATCATCGCGAAGATCGGGTAGGCCAGCACGATGCCGAGCACGGCACCGAACGTCATCACCGGACGGCGGCCGAAGCGGTCGGAGAGGTGTGCGTAGAAAGCCAGGCCGCCGATCTGTAGGACCGAACCGACGGAGAACGCGAGCAGCACGGTCGAGCGGGTCTGGCCACCCGTCTGCACACCGAGGGTCAGTGCGTACGAGGCCAGCAGACCCTGCAGGGCGAACGCGCACAGCGTTCCGAAAGCGGCCAGCAGGACAGCGCCCCACTGGTTCGTCAGCACCGCGACGATCGGGACCTCCTTCTTCTCCTGCTCCTCGGCCTTGGCCTGCATCTCGGCGAACAGCGGCGACTCGCTCATCTTGTAGCGGATCCGCAGACCGACCGCCACGAGCACGGCGCTCAACAGGAACGGCACCCGCCAGCCCCACGAGAGGAAGGCGTCGTCGTTCATCGCACCGAAGGCGGCCAGCACCAGCGCGGCGACCACGGCACCGGTCGGTGCTCCCATGTTCACGAACGCGGCGGTGAGGCCTCGCTTGCCGTTCTCGGCGGCCTCGACGGACAAGGTGGCCGAGCCACCCCAGTCACCGCCCACCGCGATGCCCTGCACCACTCGCAGGATGACGAGCAGGACCGGGGCCAGCGCTCCGACCTGCGCGTACGTCGGCAACACCCCGATCAGTGTGCTGGCCGTACCCATCAGGGCCATCGTGATCAACAACATCTTGCGCCGGCCGAGCCGATCGCCGAAATGACCGAAGATGATCCCACCGAGCGGTCGGGCCAGATAGCCCGCCAGCAGCGTGACGAAGGACAAGATCGTGCCGATCGCCGGCGGGGCGTCGCTGAAGAATACCCGGGCGAAGACGAGGCTCGCGGCGGAGGTGTACAGCAAGAAGTCGTAGTACTCGATGCTGGTGCCGAAGTAGCTGGACAAGATGACGCGACGGACTTCCTTGCGTCGTGTCTCGGTCGACAATGACTGGGACATGGCGATGCCTTTCTCGATGGGCGAACCGCGCGGTTCGGATTCGGGGAGGACCGCCGGCAACCGGCGGCTGGGAAGCTCGTCGACACCCCCGACGAGGAGGGGGGAAAAGCGCTGGCGGCCGCGAAGGACCGTCCGTTCAGCCAAGCGGGAACCTCGTCAGGCGTGGGTGAGGTCTCGCTTGAGGATCTTACCGGTGGCGGTCTTCGGCAGATCGGAGATGATCACGACCGATCGCGGGTACTTGTAGGCCGCAACCCGGTCCTTGACGAAGTCGATCAACTCGGTCGGGTCGGCGCTCTCGCCGACCTTGAGCGAGACGTAGGCCCGAACCTCTTCACCGAGACGCTCGTCCGGAACGCCGACGACTGCACATTCGAACACCGCCGGATGGCTGTAGAGCACCTCTTCGACCTCCCGCGGATACACGTTGTAGCCGCCGCGGATGATCATCTCCTTCTTGCGGTCGACGATGAACAAGAAGCCGTCCTCGTCGATGTAGCCCAGGTCACCGCTGTGCAACCAGCCACCGGCGAATGCCTCGGCGGTGGCCTCCTCGTTGTCCAGGTAGCCGGCCATGGTGTTGTGACCACGGATGACCAACTCCCCGACGTTCTGACGGCCGGGCGGCAACGGGCAATTCTTCTCGTTCCAGATCTCGATCTCGGTGCCCCAGATCGGCGTACCGATGCTGTACGGCTTGCGGTGGTCTGGCCGGTTGTAGGAGGCCAGCGGCCCCGATTCGGTCAGGCCGTACATCTCGAGGATCGCGACACCGAAGGTGGCCTCGAAGCTGTCCAGCAGCTCGGCCGCGATCGCGGCCCCCGCCGATCCGCAGTGACGCAGTGAGGACGTGTCGTAGAGGTCCCGTTCCGGATGATGCAGCAGCGCGTGGTACATCGTCGGCACGCCGTGCAGGATGGTCGCGCGATGACGCTCGACGGCATCCAGCACCTTCAGCGGATCGAACTTCGGCAACAGCACGACGGTGCCGCCGGCGAAGACCGTGGCGTTCAACAGGCCGGACAGACCGAGGGCGTGGAACAGCGGCATGACCGCGATGGTGACGGCTTCCTCGTCCATGGAGAAGGCCTCGACATGGGCGCGTGTGTTCATGAACAGCTGGAAGTGGGTGAGTTTCACGCCCTTGGGACGGCCCGTGGTCCCCGAGGTGTAGAGCAGGACCGCGGTATCGCCCGGGTCGCGCTGGACGTACGGGGCGGGTGTGCGGAGCTCACCGTCGACCAGGGCGGCGAACGGCCGGCAACCGGCCGGAAGGTGCTCGCCGCCGACGACGAACAGGTGGTCCAGGCCGACCTCGGCCGCAGCACGGGCGGCCTCGCCGGCCGTCGCCGCGCTCGTGATCATCGCCCGGACCCGTGCGTGGGCGAGGATGTAGGCGATCTCGGGCCCCTTGTTCAACACGTTGAACGGCACCACGGTCGCGCCGGCCTTGAGCACGCCGTACAGCACGTCGACGAACTCCGGAACATTCGGCAGCTGCACCGCCACGGTGTCGCCGGGCCGGATGCCGAGCCGCACGAGACCGGTGGCGACGCGATCGGAGCGTTCGTCGAGTTCGGCATAGGTCACCACGCCGTGGTCGTGCATGATCGCGGCGCCCTGGGGCCGCCGCTGCGCCGACTCGCGCAGGATGACCGAGAGATTGAATGACATTGGGGATCCTCCTCGATCCTGGTGGTCGATGTTGTTGATCAAGAGGTGACGGCCCGGGCGCCGTTCCGGCGCCGGCGGGGTGTTGGCGCGGACGGCTGGGCGGTCTGGGCGGTTGCGGTGGTCTGGGCGGTTGCGGTGGTCTGGGCGCTGGCGCCGGTCGGCGCGGATCGGGCCGGACGCAGCGGGGTGGGAGCGGCGGCTTCGAGCTCGGCCAGGGCCTCGTTCATGTAGCGCGGCATCTCCCACAGGTCACCGGTCAGGTCGGCGGCACCCATGAAGCCGAAATCGATCCGGTCGCGATAGCTCTGCAGGGTGATGTTCAACCCGACGCCGGTGGTGAGGAAGGCGGCTGGCCAGTAGCCGGTCATCCGAGCGCCGGTCACCTCGACGGTGTGCGATGGGCCACGGACGTTGGACACCACGACATTCCACGACGATCCGGGGATCCAGTCGGGTGCCTTGCTGAGCAGTTGCTGCGAGACGGAGAACACCGCCTGCGGAATGAACCGGTACGCGTCGCGGATCAGGTCTTTCGGCAGGGCGTCGAAGTTCTCGCGCGCCGCCAGCAGGTCGGCGTGCACCGCGCCGAGCCGCGCTACCGGATCGGCGAGGTGCGTCGGCAGGGGTGCGAAGAACATGCTGATGTGGTTGGCCCACCGGTGCTTCTCCGCTCCGGTGCGCAGCGAGTAGGGAACGCAGACCACGAGCGGCTCATCGGGAATGCCACCGTTGTCTTCCAGGTACCGGCGCAACGCGCCGGCACAGATGGCGACGACGATGTCGTTGAGCGACACGCCGTAGGCCTTGCCGAGCGCCTTTACCTCGCCCAGCGGCAGATCGGAGAAGGCGAACGTCCGCTTCGCGGTGATCGTCTTGTTGAACGGCGTCGCCGGCTTGCGCAGCTGCGGCAGGATCGGGCGGACCGCGGGCTTGCGCCAAAGACGCTGGCGGAGGTTGATCACCCCCCGCAGCGGCGCACCGAGCGTCCCCGGGATCAGCCGGGCGACGAAGGCCGGTAGGACCAGAGTGCCTTCGACCGGCACCCTGCGGGCCAGGAACTTGGCGGTCTCGAACTGCAGGCCCAGGAAGCGTACGGGGCGGGTCGCGCTCCCGACGACGCCTCGGGCCAGCATCTCCGCCTTGCCGAGGCCGGGCTCGTGGCGCAGCCTGGGACGGTCGGCAGGATCGGGCTCGACGGTCGGGTTGTCCGACAGCAGATCGAGCACCAGCGGCACGGAACTGCCGTCGATGACACCGTGATGGATTCGCAGCAGGTGGACGATGCGGCCGCCTTCGAGACCGTCGATCACCGCAAGGTCCCACAGCGGCCGTGACTTGTCCATGGGCTGGGTCATCAGCTCCGAGACCAGCGCGGCCAGGTCACGATCAGTCCCCTGGCCGTTCACCGAGTACGAAATGACGTGCGCCGGCACGTCCACCTCGGTCTCCGCCCAGTACTCCTTATCCAGGTGGAGCGGGACCCGGGTCAGCACCCAACGCAGCGGAGGAAGGTGATCGAGCCGCTCGGTGATCCGGTCGATCATCCGCGCCCGGCTGCCGGCCTCCGGATCGTCCGGGCGCTCGTAGACGATCATGCCGCCCATCACGCCGGACGAGGTCGATGTGTCGACGCTGAGGAACATCCCGTCCATCCCGCTGAGCTGCTGCATGGTGTGTGATCCGTTCCTCTGGGCGCCATCGCCATGGTGTTCTCGATAGAGGAAACTCTAGAACGCCGATCCCTCAGAGAAGAATTCAGAAGGATAAGATTCCGGCTAGCAGAATCACGGTGAACCGCCTTGACAACTGGTCGGGTCGGGCGGGGGTTCTGCCCACCGTCGAGAGGGACGCGCCCCGTTCGGTGGTGCTCAGGCGGCCATCAGGCGAGCAGTGGCGGCCGAGGCCTCCTGCAGAGCCTCGAGGATCGCAGGCACGCGGGCCGGGTAGTAGCGAACGCTCGGCACCGAGACCGAGAGCGAACCGATCGCCGGGCCCTGCGCGCCGTGGATGGCCACCGCGACCGCGGCCAGTCCCGGCTCGCTCTGGCCGTTGTTGACCGCGTAGCGCCGGCGACGGACCGCGCGCAGCTCACGCTCCAGCCGGGCCACACCGGCGGCGTCGAGCCCGATGTCGGGGACGCCTTCGGCCGGATAGAGCCGATCGAAGTCGGCACCATCCAGGTCGGCGAGCAGCATCTTGCCGCCGGACACCAGGTGAGCGGGCAGCACCGCTCCGGCCCGCGAGCCGACCCGAAGCACCTGCTCCGCCTCGACGGAGGCGAGGACGCGCACGGTCCGACCGTCGCGCACCATCAGGTGACAGGTCTCGTCGAGCTCGGCGCAGAGCCTTTCCATGGCAGTCCGCGAGGCCGAGACGAGATCCGCCGCACGGGAACGGCGGCCACCGAGCGCATCGAGCGCGGGGCCGCGCCGATAGCTGCGGTTCTCGCCCTGCACGACGAACCCCCGCTCCCGCAGGGTGGCGAACAACCGATGGGCGGTCGACGGCGCGATGTCGAGTTCGCCGGCCGCCTCCGTGACCCCCAGCTCCTCGCGCTCGGCCAGCAGCAACAGCATGCGCAGCGCGTTGTCCACCGATTCCAGGGGCACCCAATCCACCACCTCTCAGATTCCTCTGACAGGAAATGTACTCGACCCGACATTCCGCTGAGATCACCCACCCTGGGCGAGCCGTTCGTGGATCTCGGCGTGGCCGGCAGCCAAGGACGGCATCGCCTCCACCGGCATGCCCACGGCCCTACAACCAGCGCTTCTTCTTGAAGATCAGGAAGAGGCCGACCGCCAGCAGGATGATCAACGTCGACGAGGCGATCAGACCGGACGGGGCATCGAATCCGGGGTACGGCACATTCTGGCCGAAGAACCCTGTGACAGCGGCCGGAACGGCGGCGATCGCTACCCAAGCGCTGATCTTCCGCATGTCGTCGTTCTGCTGTATGCCGACCTTGGCCGACTGTTCGGCGGCAACGGTCATGTGGGTGGATATGAGGGTCTGGTAGAACTCGATCACACCGTGCAGGAACTCTCGCTGACCGTCCGCCATGGTTTGGACCATGACAAACTGGTCGGCGATGTCGGCGAGAATCTTCGGCACCCGCTTCGGGCTGAACTGGACCCAGCGAGCGAGCCGGTCGTAGCTGGCGGCGCTGTGCATGGCCATGGTCCGCACGGCGAGCAGGACGTACCAGGCCTGGAACAGCTGGGCCAGGAATGCCTCGGGGTTCTCCCGCTCCTCGCTGAGCATGACCTGCTGCTCGAGTCGTCCGGATTCCTGAGCGAGGGTGGCGACGAGATCAAGTTCCCGCCGGATCAGGGAGGAAACGATCAGGTGTGAGAGCGCGAACGGCGTGGCCGCCTCGCCGGGGCGCTGTTCCACGCGCTGCAGCACGGTGCCGGTGTCGATCGCGGCCACCCTCGGGTCGACCGTGGGGTTCAGTGGGCCGTGCACCGTAACCAGGTAGTTCTGGCCGATGAACTGGTCCAGTTCGACGTAATGGACGTGACCGCGCTCGCCGACCTCGGGCGCGTGGAGGACGACGAACACATGGTCGGCATAGACGTGCATCTTCGAGATGTGGTTGCGCTGCACGCAATCCCGGACGGCGACCGGATGGAAGCCGAACGCGTCGTGCAGGAACTCCGCCGCCGACGAGTCACACACCGGGATGTCCACCCAGACGACGCCCACGTCGCTCCTGAGCAGTTCGGGAACCTCACTCGGATCGTGATGCTCCACCCCAGCGGGACCGATCACCCGCACATCCATCGCGCCCACCTCTCGGCCGTGGACAGACCCTCGGGCTCGCCGATGACAACCCCGCCCTCCACCTCAGCACCCAGAGGTTGTGAAACTCCTGAGCAGCCCGTGACCACCGGCGCAGCGCTGCCTCCCGTCCCAGCTCCGTGCTCAGACGGTGAGGCGGGAACCGATCACGTGCAGGGCCCAGGGGTGGGTGGACAGCCCGAAGTGGCTCGAGCAGATCTCCACGTTCTCCGCACCGGCGCCGGCGCGCTGCACGCAGCGCCTCCAGGCGAAGATCCCGTCGGTGCGCGAATAGAGCGCGGTCACCGGCACCGGGAGCCCGCGTCCGGCGGCTGCTTCGGACCCGTACCAGAGTCCGCCGTCCAGCGGGGTGCCCAGGGTGATCAGGCGGGACACCAGGTCAGGGCGCCGGGCAGCGAGCCGCCGGGCGAAGCAGCCACCCACGCTCCAGGCCAGCACGACGACGGGGCTTGCGGTCTCCTCGGCCACCACCGAGACCTGCTCGCTCAGGGACCGAACGACCTCACCGCTGAGCGCCTTCATGGTCCCTGCCGCGGGCACCCGGACGTCGTGGCCCAACGCCGCGACGTACGTCCGCAGCGGCAGGGTCCAGGCGTTGCCGCCGCCCAGCCCCGGCACGACGAACACCGCCCGCCGTGGATGATCGCGGCCCACCCGGTGCCGCGCGAGCAGCAGAGGCGACAGCGTCAGGCTCAGACCCGTCGTGGTGACGGCGCGCGGCACCTCGTAGGGCGCCAGCAGCCAGGGATGCGGCGGAGCCGGCGGAGCCAGCCACCGGCCGCCGGCTCCGGCGGCCGGCATCAGCGGACCCGTCGCGCTTGGTTCGGTGTGCCCGCCGGGCCGGGCTGGGCCGGCGCGATCCAGGGGCCGGTGCCCTCGGACGCGTCGATCACCCCGGCCTCGAGCCACGCCACGTCACCGGCGAGGACACGGGTGCTCAGTGCCCGATCGCTGTCGTCGCTGTTGTGCCACAGCGCCTCGAGCAGGGCCTCCACCCGCACCCGAGCCTGCCGACAGAAAGCGTCGGCCAGCGACATGGCGTCGCCCTGCCCCTGCTGCCGCAACAGCTGGGCGCGCGAACAGGCCGCAGCCATGGCGTACAGTTCGGCGCCGACGTCGACGACCCGACCCAGGAACTGCTGGCGATACTCCAGCCGCGCCTGCCAGCGACCCATGCCGTAGAAGGTCTGGCGCGCCAGCTTTCGCGACGTCCGCTCGACGAATCGCAGGTGTTTCGCGAGTTTCCCGAATCCGGCGTACGTCCGGGGCAGGCTGCCGCGGCCGACGACCAGCCGGGGCAGCCAGCGGCCGTAGAAGCCGCTGGCCTTGACCGCGTCACGGGCCTTCGCCGAGAGGGCGGCATCCACCGAGGCCAGCTCCCCGGCCGCCGACAGATGCGCGTCGACCGCCTCGCGGGCGATCAGCAGGTGCATGATCTCGGTCGAGCCCTCGAAGATGCGATTCACCCGGCTGTCCCGCAGCAGTTGCTCGGTCGGCACAGCCCGCTCGCCGCGCTCGGCCAGCGAGTCGGCCGTCTCGTATCCTCGACCGCCGCGGATCTGCATCAGCTCGTCCGCGATCCGCCAGCCCATCTCACTGGTCCAGAGCTTGGCCAGGGCGGCTTCGATCCGGATGTCGGTGGTCCCGGCGTCGGCCAGCTCCGCCGATAACTCGAGCACCGCCTCCATCGCGAAGGTGGTGGCGGCCATGAAGGCCAACTTTCCGCCGATCGCCTCGTGCTCCCCCACCGGTTTGCCCCACTGGACGCGGGCCGCCGACCACTCGCGCGCGATCTTGGTCGACCACTTCGCGCCGGCCACGCACATCGCCGGGATGGAGAGGCGGCCGGTGTTGAGCGTGGTGAGCGCGATCTTCAGGCCTTGGCCCTCGTCCCCCAGCCGGTTCTCCCGCGGAACCCGGACCTGATGCAGGCGGGTCACGCCGTTCTCGATCCCGCGCAGGCCCATGAAGCGGTTGCGCCGCTCCACGACGACTCCCTCGGCATCGGCCTCGACGACGAATGCGGTGATGCCGCCGCGGCCGTTCGGATGGGGCGGCACCTGCGCGATCACCACCAGCAACTCGGCGACCACGCCGTTGGTGGTCCACAGCTTGACGCCGTCGAGCACGTATGAGGCCCCGTCCTCGGTCGGAGTGGCCGTGGTGCCCAGCCGGGCTGGATCGGAGCCCACGTCGGACTCGGTCAGC
>DASTGF010000276.1:0-25934 GCA_035719255.1 Microlunatus sp.
AACGGTCCTCGGTGGTGCCGCTGACCGCCACGAAGTCGATCATGGACAGGTGCTGGACGGCCTCACACAGGCCGACGCCACCGGCGTGCGGGCAGACCCGGACGCCGAACTTCGCGGCCAGCAGGAGATTCGCAATGTTCTCGTTCAGGCCGGCCACGCGGGCCGCGTCGATCTGCATCACGTCGATCGCCTCGAGCTGGAGCAGCTGCTTGAACATGACGCGGTTGGCGGTGTGCTCGCCGGTCGCGACCGGGGTCGGGCGCACGGCGGCGCGGATCGTCGCGTGTCCGACCAGGTCGTCGGGGCTCGTCGGCTCCTCGACCCAGGCCAGGTCGAACTCCTGGAGCCGGCGGATCCAGTCGATCGCCTGGCCGACGTCCCAGTACTGGTTGGCGTCGACGGCGATCCGGATATCGGGTCCGACCGCCTCGCGGGCGAGGGACAGACGTCGGATGTCGTCGGCAATGCTGCCACCCACCTTGAGCTTGATCTGGGTGAAGCCGTCGGCCACCGCCTCCCGCGCGAGCCGGACCATCTTCTCGTCGGAATAGCCCAGCCAGCCGGGCGTCGTGGTGTAGGCGGGATAGCCCCGGGCGAGCAGCTGTTCGACGCGTGCCTCGCGCCCGGGCCGGGCCTTCTCGCAGATCTCCAGCGCCTCCTCGGGCGTGAGGGCGTCGGTCAGGTAGCGGAAATCCACCAGCCCGACAACCTCCTCCGGCGTCATGGCCGAGACCAGCTGCCACAGCGGGAGGCCGGCGCGCTTGGCCTTGAGGTCCCACAGCGCGGTGACGACCGCACCGATGGCCATATGCACCACGCCCTTCTCCGGGCCGAGCCAGCGAAGGTGCGGGTCGTAGACGAAGCGGCGGTAGGTGGCCCCCATGTCGGCCAACAGGTCCTCGACGGACTCCCCGACCAGGTCGCCGGCGATGGTCTGGATCGCCTCGGCGGCGATGTTGTTGCCGCGGCCGGTGGTGAAGACGAAACCGGCGCCCACCTGAGCGTCGCCGGCGTCGGTCGAGAGGCTCAGATAGGCGGCGGAGTAGTCGGGATCCGGGTTCATCGCGTCGGAGCCGTCGAGCTGCTGGGAGGTTGGGAACCGCACGTCCACGGTCTGCGCAGCAGTGATCCGGGCCACGGGGGTCCTCTCCTTGGGGGTACTCGTCGAGACTAGACATCCGATCTCTGGATGGTCAAGGGTGCGGATGGACGCCGTTCTTGATCCTCGTCAGCGGAATGTCGTCGGATGTATCGTGAAATGCGCCCTCACGCAGGGCGACGCACCCGTCGCCGGCTCGGCGACCCGCCCTCGAGGAGACCGATGAAGTTCGCTCGCGTCAGGACCGCCGACGGCACGAGACCGGTGGTGGTCGCCGGGGAGGAGGCGTACGACCTCAGCGGGCTCCTCGGGGACCTGACGCCGGAAACGATGGCACGGCTCGACGAGGTCGCCGCGGCCGCCGCCGATGGCCGGCTGGACGCGCTCGAACTGGGCCGGGCGGTCTTCGAGGCGCCGATCGGGCGGCCCGGTGCGGTGTTGGCGATCGGCATGAACTACGCCGCCCATGCCGCGGAGTCCGGCTCGCCTCCGCCGCCGGTCCCGGTGATGTTCCTCAAGACGCCGAACACCGTCGCCGCTCCCGACGACCCGTTCGTCCTGCCCGCGCGGGCCCGGAAGCTGGACTGGGAGGTCGAGCTGGCACTGGTGATGAAGAAGCGGGCCTGGGAGCTGGGTCCCGACGACGACCCGATGGACTACGTCGCCGGCTTCACCGTGGCCGACGACATCTCCGAGCGGACCTTCCAGCTCGAGGAGTCCGGGGGACAGTGGAGCAAGGGCAAGTGCCTCCCGGGATCGACCCCGCTCGGTCCGTGGCTGGTCACCCCCGACGAGGTGGATCCGGCCGGTCTGCGGCTGCGCAGCTTCGTCAACGGCGAACCGCGGCAGGACTCCACGACCGCCGACATGATCTTCGACGTACCGACGATCATCCGGCACCTCAGCCAGTACGTGGCCCTGGAACCGGGCGACGTCGTGCTCACCGGAACGCCCGAGGGGGTGGCGCTGTCCGGCCGGTTCCCCTATCTCGCCGGCGGTGACGAGGTCCGGATCGACATCGACGAGCTCGGGATCCAGACTCATCGGATCGTGGGGGCCGAGCGGGTGGCCGGGGCCGCTCCAGTGCTGGGTGCTGATCGAGTGGTGGGGGCGTGAGCGGGGAGTTCGACGGGCTGTCGGCTCTGGTCACCGGCGGCGCTTCCGGCATCGGTGCGGCAGTGGTGGCGGAGCTGTCCGCGCGGGGCGCCGGGGTCGCCGTGCTGGATCTCGATGTATCCGGAGTGTTCGAGCCCCTGCTGGGCGTGACCTGCGACGTGACCGACGACGCCGGGTGCCGTGCGGCCGTGCAGCGGGTCGCCGACGAGTTCGGCGGTCTCGACATCGTGGTCAACAACGCCGGCATCGGGGCCCAGGGCACCGTGGAGGACAACGACGACGCGGAGTGGCACCGGGTCTTCGATGTGAACGTGGTCGGCATGGTCCGCATGGTCCGGGCCGCGCTGCCACACCTGCGGGCGTCTCGCGCGGCGGCGGTGGTGAACACCTGCTCGGTGGCCGCCACCGCCGGACTGCCGCAGCGCGCCCTGTACAGCGCGACCAAGGGCGCGGTGCTGGCGCTGACGCGGGCGATGGCGGCCGACCATCTGCGGGAGGGTATCCGGGTCAACTGCGTGAACCCGGGCACGGCGGACACCCCGTGGATCGGCCGGCTGCTGGCCCGGACCGACGACCCGGCCGCCGAGCGTGCCGCGCTGGAGGGCCGGCAGCCGCACGGCCGGCTGGTCAGCGCCGAAGAGGTGGCCGGTGCGGTCGCCTATCTGGCCAGCCCGCGCTCGGGCTCGACCACCGGCACCGATCTGAGTGTCGACGGCGGCATGCAGGCGCTCCGGCTGCGCCCGGAATCGACCCGCTGAGACGAGGACCGAGGGGGATCGCCCTGCGCACATGCCGAGGGACGGCCACGAGGCCGGCGGCGACGCCGTCATGAGCCGGCCGCCTTCGTGGGCCGGTTCGGGTGTGCCGGGCGGCCGGAGGGGCGTTGGGTCGGTGCACTAGCGTTCCGAGGAGGATCTGAACCGACGCGAGAGGACTTCGGGTGGACGACATCGCACGGGATGACACGAGTCTGGTCGATCGCTCGACCAACGACGCCGAGTCCCCGACGGAGATCACCACCGAGATCACCTTCGACGAGGCGTTCTATCCCGCCCGGCCGAAGCGGCTGCGGCCGCGAGCCCGGCTGCGCGGCCTGTTCCCGCGGCGGGCTCGTCCCGAGCGCAAGGGCTCCCCGGCCGGCGACAATCCGGAGTACGTGGAGTGGCTGCGGGAGAGGTCGATGCTGGCCGACGCGACGTCGATCGCGACCCAGTTCTCCGGCCAGGGCAGCATGTGGCAGAACCCGTTCGCCCACCCCGATCCGCGCGCCGCGATCGAGAAGGCGTCGGTCTGGTTCACCGCGTACCCGATCTCCATGATCACCAGGACCGACGCGTCTTTCCTGGCCTCGCTCGGCGATCCCGAGCTGTGGAAGGCGTTCGAGCGGATCGGCATCGAAGCCATCCACACCGGCCCGGTGAAGGTGTCGGGCGGTCTGACCGGCTGGGAGTCCACCCCGAGCGTGGACGGCCACTTCGATCGGATCAGCACCCACATCGATCCGGCGTTCGGCACAGAGGACGAGTTCCGCGCACTCTGCGAGACGGCCACCACGTACGGCGGCACGGTGATCGACGACATCGTCCCGGGCCACACCGGCAAGGGTGCGGACTTCCGGCTGGCGGAGATGAAGATCGGTGACTACCCCGGCATCTATCACATGGTGGAGATCGACCCGAAGGACTGGCACCTGCTGCCCAAGGTGGGTCGCGGGCGCGACTCGGCCAACTGCGACGCCGAGACCGAGGACAAGCTGGAGAAAGCCGGCTACATCATCGGCCGGCTGCAGCGGGTGATCTTCTACGAGCAGGGCGTCAAGGAGACGAACTGGAGCGCGACCGCGCCGGTGGTCGGGCCGGACGGGGTCGAGCGTCGTTGGGTCTATCTGCACTACTTCAAGGAGGGCCAGCCGTCGATCAACTGGTTGGACCCGACGTTCGCCGGGATGCGGCTGGTGATCGGCGACGCCCTGCATTCCCTCGGCGACCTGGGCACAGGTGGGCTGCGGCTCGACGCCAACGGTTTCCTGGGGGTGGAGAAGGTCGGTGAGGGTGCGCCCGCGTGGTCGGAGGGGCATCCGCTGTCGGAGGCCGCGAACCAGTTCATCGCCAGCATGGTGCGCAAGGTGGGCGGCTTCACCTTCCAAGAGCTGAACCTCACCATGGACGACATCAAGAACGGCTCCGAGCGCGGTGCGGACCTGTCGTATGACTTCGTGAACCGGCCCGCGTACCACCATGCGATGGCCACGGGAGACACCGAGTTCCTCCGGCTCACCCTCAATCTCGCCCGCGAGCTCGGTGTCGAGCCGGTGTCACTGGTGCACGCGCTGCAGAACCACGACGAGATGACGTACGAGCTCGTCCACTTCGCCACGATGCATGCGGGTGAGACGTTCACCTTCCGCGGTGCCGAGATCAGCGGCGGCGATCTCGCTGTGCGCGTCCGGCAAGATCTGCTGGACGCCCTCACCGGCGACGCCGCGCCATACAACGCGACCTTCACCCAGAACGGCATCGCCTCCACCACCGCGACGATCATCGCGGCGTCGCTCGGCATCACCGACCTGACCGCGCTGACCGAGGAGCAGGCCGAGCAGATCAAGCGGGCCCACCTGCTGCTGGCCATGTTCAACGCCCTGCAGCCCGGGGTGTTCGCCCTGTCGGGCTGGGACCTGGTTGGCATGCTGACCCTGGACCGCTCCCAGGTGAAGGCGCTGCTCGCCGATGGTGACACCCGCTGGATCCACCGGGCGGCGTATGACCTGATGGATTACCGGCCGGCCGCCACCGAGTCCAGCTCGCAGATGCCGCGGGGGATCAGCCTGTACGGGTCGCTGCCCGCTCAGCTGGAGCAGGAGGGCTCGTTCGCCCGCCAGTTGCGGGACGTGCTCGAGATCCGCAAGCGGTACGGCATCGCGTCCGCCGTGCAGCTCGACGTGCCCCAGGTCTCGAACCGGGCGATGCTGGTCATGGTCCATCAGCTCAGCGAGGCCGAGCAGGTCACCGTGCTCAACTTCTCAGGCCACGAGCTCACCGGCAGCGTGCTGTCGGAGGCGTTGATCCCGGGCAGCTCGCTGGTCGACATGATGACCGACGAGGTGCTGGGCGAGGTCGACGACCTGCACACCTTCAGCGTTCGCCTCGGGCCGTACGAGGGCCGGTCGCTGCTGGTGATGTGCCCGGGAGACCACCCGCTGCACCGACCCGACTCACGCGGAGCGACGAGCCGCTCCACCTGATCGCTCTTGTTCAGACGGGTCGTGAGCCGACGCGGCACCACGTCACCGCGGTTGGAGCACGCAACGCTTCGAACCGACTAGTCTGCACGTCATCGGCCGGGACGGTCGATCACGTGGGCACCTCGAGTCGGTGGGAGTGTAATGGCAGACCCGGCCCAGCTGCGGTTCTCCGTCGTCGTGCCCGCGTACAACGAGGAGGCGTTCATCGCCGACACCTTGCGATCGCTGCGCCAGCAGGACTTCCGCGGGTCGTACGAGATCATCGTGGTCGACAACAACTGCACCGACGCCACCGTGGAGGTGGCCCGCAGCTTCGACGTGCGGGTGGTCTCCGAGCCGGAGCCGGGAGTCTGCCAGGCCCGCCAGCGCGGGCTGCTCGAAGCCACCGGTGACGTGGTGATCAGCGTGGACGCCGACACGATCTATCCGCGGAACTGGCTGAGCCGGATCGCGAAGTCGTTCGGCTCCCGGCCGGGCGTGGTCGGCGTCGCCGGACCGTGCCGGTACCGCGACGCGCCGTGGTGGATCGGCGGCTTCACGACCCTGCTCTTCGGCCTGGTGGGAGCGGTCTACGGGATCACCGGGTGGGTCGGCTACGTGACCGCGACGAACACCGCGTACCTGAAGAGAGACTTCGACGGCTACGACCTGACCCTCACCCAGGGCGGCGACGAACTCGATCTGCTGCGTCGGCTGCGCAAGCGGGGCCGGGTGGTGTGGGACGCCGGCAACGAGGTGTCGACCTCGCCGCGCCGGCAGGAGAGCGGCCTGCTGAACACCGTCTTCGTCAGCTTCCTGCTGTTCTATCTGGGGGCCTATGTGCTGAACCGGATCGCCGGGCGGCCGGTTCTGGGTCGGGCCCCGGTCTTCCGGGTCGAGCGTGGACGGCGGCGGATGCGCTGGCAGATCGGCGTGACCGTGGCGGTACTGCTGACCACGTCTCTTGGCGTGGTCCGCTATCTGGTGCTGCGATGAGCCGGATCGGGCACCGCGGCTCGTTACTCGCCGCGGCGGCGGCGGCGACCGCCGCCGGCGGCTACTGGGCGGGCTTCGGCGCCCACTCCCAGCAGTTCGGAGCCTTTCCCTACAGGGGTGAGACCGAACTGCCACTGGTGGCGCTGACCTTCGACGACGGGCCGAACGAGCCGTACACCTCCCGGTTGCTCGACATCCTCGGCGAGCGTTCGGCGCCGGCCACCTTCTTCCAGGTCGGCCGGTGCGCGGAACGATTCCCGTCGGCGACCCGGCGGGTGGTCGACGAGGGCCACGTGCTCGGCAACCACAGCTATCACCACAGCTTCACCAGCTATCTGCGGACGCCGCGTCAGACGCAGGAGATCGCCCGTGCCCAGATCGCGCTCAATTCCATCGCCGGCGTGACACCGGCGCTGTACCGGCCGCCGTGGTTGTGTCACTGGCCGTGGGTGCTGAGCTCGGTGTCCACCGCCGGCCTGCACGTCGTGTCCGGGGACTTCGCCCATCCGCTGGAGATCTTCCAGCCGCCCGCGGTGTGGATGACCCGCCGGGCCGAAGGGTTGGCGGCGCCCGGGGCGATCTTGATCTTTCACGACGGCTACGAGTCCTACGGCGGCCGCCGGGACCAGTCGATCGCGGCCATCGGACCGTTGATCGACTCGCTGCGACAGCGCGGCTTCGGGTTCACCACGGTGGACCAGCTCCTCGGCGTGCCCGCGTACCAGTCCTGAGCGGAGTACGGAACCCCTCCAAGTCGTCCCCAAGTCGACATCAAGTCGGTCTCAAGCGCCCGACCCCATCGTGGTGACATCGCCCGCCGGACGATCCCGGGCCGGGCCGGATACCACGAAGGGGACCCCATGACCATCGAGTACGCATCCGACGCCTCCGTCGCCGCCGTCCTGCGCAGCGTCGAGTCGGAGATCCACCTGCCCGGCGACCCCGGCTACGACTCGGCCCGCCTGCCGTGGAACGTCGCGGTCGATCTGCTGCCCGCCGCGGTGGCCTACCCGACCACCCCGCGTCAGGTTTCCCAGGTCGTCCGGGCGGCACGTGAGGCGGGCCTGCGGGTCGCGCCGCAGAGCACCGGCCACAACGCCGACCCGCTGGCCCACCACCGGCTGGACGACGTCGTCCTGGTGAAGACCTCACGGATGACCCAGCTGTCGATCGACCCGGCCACCCGGATCGCCCGGGTCGAGGGCGGCTCGGTCTGGCTGCCGGTGGTCGAGGCGGCGGGCGTGCTGGGGCTGGCCGCGCTGCACGGCTCCTCGCCCGACGTGGGTGTCGCCGGTTACAGCCTCGGCGGCGGCATCTTCATGTACGCCCGCAAGCTCGGCATGGCCGCCAACAGCCTGACCGCCGTCGAGCTGGTGCTCGCCGACGGCAGCCACGTCCGCGCCGACCGGGAGCAGAACCCCGAGCTCTTCTGGGCGCTCCGCGGCGGCGGCGGCAACTTCGGTGTGGTCACAGCTCTGGAGTTCCAGCTCTACCCGATCGAGACCGCGTACGCGGGCATGCTCGTCTGGGATCGCCGTGACGTCGAGAAGGTGCTCCGCCGCTGGGCCGCCTGGGCGCCGGGTGCGCCGGAGGAGATCACCACCTCGTTCCGGGTGCTCAACCTCCCTCCCATCCCGGACATCCCCGAGCCCTTCCGCGGTCGCCAGCTGGCGGTCATCGACGGTGCCGTGCTCGACTCCGACGAGCGAGGCGCCGAGTTGCTGGCGGGTCTGCGGGAGCTCCGGCCGGAGCTGGACACGTTCGGCCCGGTGCCGGCCGCCGCGCTGTCGCGGCTGCACATGGATCCGGAGGGCCCGACGCCGGGTGTGGGACGCTCCGCCCTGCTCGCCGGGCTGCCGGACAGTGCGGTGGACGCCTTCCTCGAGCAGGTCGGACACGGTACGACCACGAGCCTGCTGGCGGCGGAGCTGCGTCAGCTGGGTGGCCAGCTGTCCCGTCCGCACCCGAACGGTGGCGCGCTGGACCGGCTGGAGGGTGAGTTCGCCCTGTTCGGGGTCGGGGTGGCGCCGACTGCGGAGATCGCCGGGCAGGTGGCCCGTGACGGAGACGCGCTGGTCGAGGCGCTGCGGCCGTGGCAGAACGGCCGGCACTACCTGAACTTCGCCGAGACGGCGGTCGACCCCAAGGCCGGCTACGAGGCGGGGCACTGGACCCAGCTGCGGGCCATCCGTTCGGCCGTCGATCCCGACGGGGTCTTCCAGGCCAACCACGCGGTGCCCCGCCTGTACGAGGACGGCCGGCCGACCGCCTGAGCCGTCCGGGCTCGGGTTTCCCCGCCCGAGCCCTGTCCACCCGCGACCCCGGGCCCGACCCCACGGCCCGGGGTCGCGGGCGTCCCCCCAGGCACCTGTTGTTTGCTCCGGCACCGTTTGCTCCGGTCCCTTCCCCTGGAAGTGTGCTCAAACGACGGCGACACGCCGATGAGAGCTGTCGTCTGCGCACAGTTGGCGTGGACCGGTCCCCGGGGGTGAACCCGGAGGGGACGTACGTCGTCTGTCGGGCTGAGGCGCTTGTTCGGATGAATGTTTGGATGAAGCGCCGACACGACGATCATGGGAGGTGCAGGGGGTGGAGTGGAGTGGGGCCGGGAAGGAAGCGGCGCTCCAGTCCCTGTACGACCGGCACGCCGCCGAGTTGTGGCGCTTCGCCCTACGGCTCACCCACGATCGTGAGCAGGCGGCCGATGTCGTCCAGGAGGTCTTGCTGCGGGCCTGGAAGGACCCCGGCCTGCTCGACCGGGACGACGCCGCGGCCCGAGCATGGTTGTTCACGGCCACCCGCAATCTGGTGATCGACCGGTGGCGGAGTGCGCGCAATCGTCACGAGGTGGCCTCGGATGCGGTGCCTGAGCAGGCGCAAGCCGACGCCACCTCCCGCGTCTTGGACCGCTGGCTCATCGCGGAGGCGCTGAGCACGCTGTCGGACGACCATCGGGCCGTGATCGCCGCCGCCTACTTCGAGGGGCGAACGGTGGCCGACATAGCCGGCCGGCTGCGCATTCCGGAGGGAACGGTCAAGAGCCGGCTGCACTACGGACTACGGATGCTGCGACTGAAACTGCAGGAACAGGGGGTGACGACGACATGAGCCAGCAGGACTTCGGCCGGTCGAGTCTGTCGCACGATCCCGACCCATACCTGCAGTGGGACGCGGCGTACGTCCTCGGCGCGCTGTCCTCGGCCGAACGCCGGGAGTACGAGCAGCACCTGTCCGGCTGCGGGGCTTGTCAGCGGGCGGTCTCGGGGCTGGCCGGAATGCCGGGCCTGCTGGCCCAGGTGGCCCCCGAGGATGCGGCCACGCTCAGCAGGGATGCCGAGCGGCTCGAGATCGGGCCGCCGCCGGACCTGCGACCGGCCCTGTTGAATCGGGTCCGGGACCGGCGGCGAAGGGTGCTGGTGGGGATCGGCTCCATCGCGGCCGCCCTGGTGCTGGCCCTGGGCGGTCTCGGCATCCTCGTCAGTCGCGGCCTGATCGGGAACCCGCCGCCGTACCGGGTGGCGTTCTCGCCGGTGGCCCCGAGCGGAATCACCGCGGTCGCCGACGTCACGCCCGGCCCCGCGGAGACGACGATCCGGTTGGAGTGCCAGTATGCCCGTGAGGGTGGCACCGCGCCCGACGGCTCGTACTCGGAGCTGGCGATCTGGGTCCGCGACCGCGCCGGCCAGGAGCGAGAGCTATACAGCTGGGATCCCAAGCCGGACAAGGTGATGCGCCCGATCGCGGAGGCGCCGGTGGCCACCTGGCGGCTGAGCACGCTGGAGATCCGCGACGCCCACACCGGGCAGATCCTGTTGACCGCGCCCGCGCACTGAGCAATGACGCGCTGAGTTCTGAGGCACCGAGGTCCGGCCGATGAGTCTCGGCGACGGCGGTGGTCGGAGGGGATACCGACACGACAGGAGGAGTCGATGGAACCGTCGATCGTGGAGCGTCCCGCGCGGCCCTATGTGGCGATCGCCGCCCGGGTCCGGATGGACCGGCTGGGGGAGGAGGTGCCCGCCCTGACCGGCGAGGTCTTCGGCTGGCTCGCCCAGCGTGGGATCGAGCCGGCCGGGCCTGCGCTGTGGAAGTACAACGTGATCGACATGGCCGGCGAGATCGAGCTCGAGACCGGCGTCGCGGTCGCCGAGCCGGTCGAGGGTGACGGCAGGGTGTCCGCGGGTGTGCTGCCGGCCGGGACGTACGCGGTGGTCCGCTATCACGGGCACCCCGACGGGCTCGAACGGGCCACCGGCGATCTGCTCGCCTGGGCGTCCGGACGCGGGTTGCAGTGGGACATCCAGCTCGTCGACGGCGCGGAGCGGTGGACTGCGCGCCTGGAGGAATACCTCAGCGATCCCGGCGACGTTCCGGACATGAACGAGTGGGACACCGACCTGGCGTTCAAGCTCGCCGACTGACACTTCCTTCTCGCCTCGGTCGGGGGACTCGGCTCCCGCTCGGGTTCTCCCGCGTGGGTTCTCCCGCGTGGGTTCGCTCGCGCCCGGGTTGCTCGCGTTTGCCCCGATCGCGTCTGCACCGTTGGCGTACGCGGCCCTGCCGCTGGCGCCGATGCGCCTCACCGCCGGCGGCTCAACCGCGGGCCAGGTGCCCGTCGCGCGGCTGCCCGCCCCTCGCGTCACACCCTGGATCCCTGCTTCACACCCGATGCGCGCGGTGTGGAGAGACACCACAGGGTGTGCAGCGGCCGGCTGCTCTCCCACCCATCGGGTGAGCGACCCTGGCGGCCAGGAGCAGACGTGCGGCGAGCAGCAGACGTACGGCGAGCAGCAGACGTACGGAAGGCGAGCAGACGTACGGCGGCAAGGAGCCGTGGCGGCACAGCCACCGAACGGACCGACCCGGGTCTTGCGCTGAGAGGGGTCGCTGGAGAATCGTCGGCAGGGGCCGGTTCGGACCCCACGGGCGAGAGGCGATCGATGGCGACTGACCTTCCGGCCCTCCGGCGCGCGGCGCTCGAGTCGCAGCTCGGATGGCAGCCGGGTGAGACCCCGCATACCGGCATGTCCCTGCTCCAGGCACGATCGCGGCTCGGGGCTCGTCCGCCGGGTGGCCTGGCCACCCTGCAGCGGCGTGAGCAGACGGCTCGGGCCGCGGCGCTGGCGGCCGAGTCGGCTGCAGTCGTGGCGAGCCAAGCGGCGTCCGCGGTCCCGGCCCAGCTGGACTGGCGGGCAAAGGGCGGAGCGAACTACGTATCCGCGGTCAAGGACCAGGCGGGCTGCGGTTCCTGCGTCGCCTTCGGGGTGACCGCGGTGCTGGAGTCGATGGTCCGGATCAGGGCTGCCGAGCCGGCGTTGTCCGTCGACCTGTCCGAGGCCCACGTCTTCTTCTGCTACGGACCCGATCACGGCGCGGGCCGGTGCCCTGACGGCGGGTGGTGGCCCGACGATGCCCTGGACGCCATGCGGAGCGGCGTGGTCGATGAGGCCAACTACCGCTACACCGACGCCGACCAGCCCTGCGGGCGCGGATCGGACTGGAAGACACGGCTGACGAAGTTCTCGCACTGGACCACCCGCGACACGATCGCGTCGATGAAGAGCTATCTCGCGACGGTCGGCCCGATGAGCGCCTGCTTCACCATTTACGAGGACTTCTTCTACTACTACACCGGCGGGGTGTACACGTACCACGAGAAGACCTCCGGCGACGTCATCGGTGGTCACTGCGTGCAGATCATCGGCTACGACGACGCGAAGAAGTGCTGGATCGCCAAGAACAGCTGGGGCACCGGTTGGGGAGAGAAGGGCTACTTCCGGATCGCGTACGGCAGTGCCGGCATCGACGCCGAGATGTGGGGCATCGACGGCACCATCACCTCACCGCTGATCCGCACGACGCTGCGCGTGGTCGCCGCCGGCGGCGGCAACATTGTTCACACCCAGCGCAACGGTGACGGAACCTGGCAGCAGGCCGTCAACCGGCTCGATCCCCCCGGGTCGTCCGATCCGGGAGCGTTCACCGCGGTCAGCGCCGCCGCCACGATCAACCGGTTGCACGTGGTCGGGCTGATCGGCGGGCGCCCCTGGTACACCCGGCAGCGGACGGGCGCCGGGTGGGCGGCCTGGGAACAGCCCGGCTCGACCCTGCCGATCACCGCGAGCCCGGCGACGGCGATCGGCTGCGCGGCCGCCGGCGACACGGTGCATATCGCGCTGCTGGCTCAGGGGGCGATCTGGCACACCCGTCGGTTGCCGGACACCAGCTGGCAGTCGGCGTGGACCCGGGTGACACCCAGCAGCGGCGGTCCGGGCGCCTTCGGGGCGCTCAGCGTGGTCGCCATCGGCACCCAGACCAACATCGTCGGGGTCGCCGGCGGGCGGTTGTGGCTCACCACACGGCAGAAGGACGGGTCGTGGACCACGCTGACCGAGATCGTCGGCAGCGGCCAGCGCCCGGGTTCGTTCACGGCGGTGTCGGCAGCGGCGGTCGACGGACGGCTGCAGCTCGTCGGGCTGGTCGGCGGACGACCCTGGCACCTGGAGCGATCCGCTGCGGGCGCGTGGAGCGCGTACCGGCGGCTGAGCTCGGCCGATCCGACAGTGCCGACCAGCTTCACCGCGGTGGCCTGTGCCGACGTCGGGCGACTGCTGCAGGTCGTCGCCCTGGCCGGGGGCAAGCCGTGGCACACCCTGCGCAAGGCGGACGGCACCTGGCAGGCCTCGTTCGCCGATCTCGGCGCCCGGCTGACCGGCGAGCCGGCCACCCTGGTGGGCGTGGACTGCGCATGAACGGGCCGCCGAGTGAGCTGAGGCTTGCCGTGGGGGAGAGCCAGGAGGTAAAGCTCCCCGGGCTCGGCACCGCCGGCTACCGCTGGATGGAGGAGATCGAGCAGGCCGGCGATGTCGAGGTGGTCACAGTGGAGTGGCAGCGCGGCATATCGGCCGAGGAAGCCCGCGGCCGGCCGATCGGAGCCAGCGCCCCGGAACGGCTCACCGTGACCGCGACCGCGCCCGGACAAGCGATCGTCCATCTCGCGCAGCGCCGCCCCTGGGAATCCGGGCCGCCGCGCGCCGAGCACCGGATCACCGTCGTGGTCATGCCGCCCTGAGCTCGCCGCGGTTCTTTGCCGCGCCTGACCTGTACGACCGCCACAACACCCCGAGGAAAGGAACCCCATGGCCGACCATGTGTACCGCGTGACCGAGATCGTCGGTACGTCGACCGAGAGCATCGATGCCGCCATCCGCAACGGCATCAACCGGGCGGCGCAGACGCTGCACGGACTCGACTGGTTCGAGGTGACTGAGATCCGCGGACACCTGGCCGACGGCGACCTCGCCCATATCCAGGTCGGGCTCAAGGTCGGCTTCCGTTTGGACGACTCCGAACCCGCCGGCTGATTGGTCGGCGGTCCCCTCGCCGTGGCGCTGAGGAACACCCCGCGGCCCGCGCAAGAGGAACACCCGTCAGGTGGGGTTCTCCCAGACCACCTCGTCGGGCGACGTCGCATCCCGCCAGCGCTTCCAGACCGGGTGGCGCAGCTTGCCGGCGGAGGTGACCTCGACGTACGCCACCTCGCCCACCCGGGTCGGGGTGATCCAGCGCGCGTCCCGCGCGTCCTCGCGCGGTACGTCGATCATCGGGTTCGTCGTGGTCGAGGTTCGGCGGACGAGTTCGTCCAGTTCGGCCAGAGTCGCCTCGTTGAAGCCCGAGCCCACCCGGCCCACATAGCGCAGACCGTCCGGCGATGGCACGGCGACCAGCAGCGAGCCGACCCCGCCGTCACGGCGGCCCTGCCCGGGCCGCCACCCGGCGACGACGACGTCCTGCGTACGCCGGTGCTTGATCTTCAGCCAGGTCTGCCCGCGCCGCCCGATCTGGTAGATGGAACCACGGCGCTTGGCCACCACCCCCTCCAGCTGCAGCGCCCGGCTGGTCTGCAGCGCCGCGTCGAGATCGCCCTCGAAGATCGGCGGCACCTGCACCCGTGATCCCGGCCGGTCCGGGATCAGCGCCGTGAGCTGGGCCCGGCGCTCCTCGTACGGCCGCCGCGCCCACGAGGTGCCGTCCAGGGACACCAGGTCGAACAGCATCAGCTGGGCCGGATACCGGCGCGCGGCGGCCGCGATGTCGGCGGGTCGGGTCAGGTTGATGCGGGGCTGCAGCAGTCCGAAGCGTGGCGTCCCGGACGGATCGAGGACCACGATCTCCCCGTCGAGGGTGGCCGACCGGCAGTCGACCGCGCTCAGGTCAGCGATCAGATCGGGATAGGCCGCGGTCTCGTCCCGGCCCTTGCGGGACAGCAGCCGGACCTGCCCGTCGGCGAGATAGGCCACCACCCGGACGCCGTCCCACTTCATCTCGTAGGCCCAGTCCTCCCGCTCCGGGACGTCCTCCGGAGTGGCCGGGGTGGCCAGCATCGGACTGATCGGGGCGGGGAACGCGACCGAGCCGCCCGCGTCGTCGGCGTTCCCGGCCGGGTCTCGGGGCTCCTGGGCCGGGTGCAAGGGCCGGTCCTCGTCGCCGGGATCGAGGGCCATCCGATGCATCAACCAGTTCTTGTCCGCCTGTCCCCGGCTGCCGCCGGTGTGGATCAGGGCGAACTTCGCCGGCCCGCCCAGGCCTCCGCCTTCGCGTCCGAACAGTGTGACGATGACCTCCCGACCCTCGCGCCACTTGTGCAGGTCGTACGTCCCCGCGTCCCAGATTGTCACCTGCCCCCCGCCGTAATCACCGTGCGGGATGCTGCCCTCGAAGCTGCCGTACTCCAGCGGGTGGTCCTCGGTCTGCACGGCCAGGTGGTTCACCTTCGGATCCGTCGGCGGGGCCTTGGGGACCGCCCAGCTGACCAGCACGCCGTCGTGCTCGAGCCGGAAGTCCCAGTGCAGGGCGCGGGCGTGATGCTCCTGGATGACGAACGTCGGTTCGCCGTCGGAACGGACCGTGACGGATTCACCCGCGGCTGGCACCGGCTCGGGGGTGCGGTCCGCATCGCGCATGCTGCGGTAGGCGGTCAACCGGTCGGTGGCGCTCGCCGCGCTCGAGTGACTGCCGGAGCCGCCCACCGATCCGCGGGCCCCGATCAGCTCCGCCAGCGGATCCAGCCCGTCGGCAACCCGGGCAAGGACCTGTTCGTAGGTCAGGTGCTCGACGCCGGGGTCGGCCAGCTCCTCCCAGGTCCGCGGCGCCGCGACCGTCGGCCGGGTCCGCCCTCGCAGCGAGTACGGTGCGATGGTCGTCTTGTTGCCGTTGTTCTGGCTCCAATCGATGAAGACCTTGCCGGCCCGACCGGACTTCTTCATGACCGCAGTGATCCGATCGGGGTGCTCCGCCGCCAGCGCCAGCGCCAGCTGACGGGCCAGCTCGGTCGCCTCGTCGCAGGTCTGCGAACCGTCCAGTGGTGCGTACAGGTGAATGCCCTTGCTGCCCGACGTGACCGGGACCGGCGCATGGCCGATGTCGGTGAGGATCTCCCGGACCCAGCCGGCGACCTCCGCGCAGTCGGCCAGGCTGACACCCTCGCCCGGGTCGAGGTCCAGCACCAGGCGATCCGGGTTCTGCGGTCGGCCCTGAGCGTCGAACTGCCATTGCGGCACGTGCAGCTCCAGCGACGCGAGCTGGGCCAGCCAGGTCAGGGTGGCCAGGTCGTCGACCACCGGGTAGGCGTTGTCGTGATCGCGGTGGGAGATCACCTCGCGGCGGACCCAGTCCGGGGTGCCGGTCGCCAGGTCCTTGTTGAAGAACACCGGCCCCTCGTGCCCCGCCGACCCGACGCCGTCCGGCCACCGCTTCCGGGTGCACGGCCGATGCCTCAGGTGCGGCAGCATCACCTCGGCGACCGAGACGTAGTAGCTGATCACGTCGGCCTTGGTGGTTCCCGTGGCCGGGTAGAGCACCTTGCCGAGGTTGGTCAGCTTGACCGTCCGTCCGTCAACGACCACGGTCTGGCTCTCCTCGGCTGCCACACCGTCATCCTGCCCGGTCGGCCGCGCGCGAAACGCCCTCGCCCCCTCCGCCGAGGCACCGTTTGACCGGTCGAGGCACCGTCTGCAGATGATGCCTCGGTTGTCGTCCCGGTGCCTGAGCGCGGCGCGGCGAGCCTTAGCGCGGATCAGCGGCTGGTTCGGGGAATGCTGGTTGGGGGAATGGTGATGTCATGCGAGCGATCTGGAAAGGCGCCATCACCTTCGGGTTGGTCACTGTGCCGGTCAAGCTGTACGCCGCCACCGAGGACCACGACCTCCACCTGCACCAGGTGCACGACGCCGACGGCGGCCGGATCCGCTACCAGCGACGGTGTGAGGTCTGTGGCCGCGTCGTCGACTACGAGCACATCGACAAGGCGTACGAGGAGGGCGGCACCACGGTCGTCCTGACCGAGGACGATCTGAGCGCACTCCCCGAGGAGCGCAGCCGTGAGATCGAGGTGGTCGAGTTCGTCCCGTCCGACCAGGTGGATCCGATCCGGTTCGATCGCAGCTACTTCCTCGAGCCGGACAAGGCCGCGGTGAAGGCGTACGCGTTGCTGCGCCGGACCTTGGAGCAGAGCGCCCGCACTGCCATCGTGCAGTTCTCCCTGCGCCAGAAGACCCGGCTGGGTGCCCTGCGCTCGTACGAGGCGTCCGGATCGGGACGCCCGGTGCTGATGATCCAGTCGCTGCTGTGGGACGACGAGGTCCGAGAGGCCGACTTCGACGTCCTCGACACCGACGTCCGGGTGTCGGCCAAGGAGCTGGAGATGGCATCGTCGCTGGTGGAGAACCTGTCGGCCGACTTCCAACCCGACACCTTCGGCGACGAATACCAGGAACAGCTGCGCCAGCTGGTCGCCGCCAAGCTCGAACAGGGTGACGCGCTGGACACCGCGGCCACCTTCGGTGAGGAGTCCGAGGACCACGGTGGCGCGGAGGTCGTGGACTTGATGGAGGCCCTCCGGCGCAGCGTCCAGGCCAACCGGGCCAAGCGTTCGGGAGGCCCGGATTCGGCTGGGTCGGAGGAGTCCACCGCGAGGAAGGCGCCGGCCACGAAGACGGCAGCCAAGAAGGCCCCGGCGAAGAAGACGACAGCCAGGAAGGCCCCGGCGAAGAAGGCCGCCTCGAAGAAGGCGACCACTCGCAAGAAGTCCGCCTGACCCTCAGGCACCCTTTCGACAACTCGGGCATCGTCTGCAGGAGGTGCCCGAGTCGACGTCCCGGTGCCTCGACGGAGATGGCGACGGTAGCTTCTGCGGACGTCAGACGTCGGCGGGGTCAGAGAGCCACGAGACGCCCCCGGCGAAAGGCCCGACGGAGGCGGTTCGCGACGGTGCCGGGCTCGTACAACTCCCCCCACGTCCAGCGGACGACTTGCCAGCCGAGGTCGCGAAGAGCATCCTCGCGCTGTTTCTCGCGATAGACCACGTCCTGGATCGACTCATCGGCCCGGAGCAGGCGGCCGTACTTGACCCGTCCGTCGAACTCCCCGAGCGTGCCGAGCTCCTCCCAAGCGAAGTCGCACCGGCCGATCTGCACCCCGTCGCACCGGACGACGTACTGGAGCGTGGGCTTCGGCAGGCCGGCCTCCCAGCAGCGCACCCGGCTGACCGACTCGCCGGGGCTCTCGGCGCGGCCGTCGATCAGCTTCGCGACCTGGCGGGCTCGGGGTACGCCGGGCCAACCCCGCTGGGCGGCGATCACGGCGTCGAGCGTGTGCCGGTCAAGGCCGAGTGTCATGGCCCGGTCCCCCGCGGCGACCGACTGGTCGATCGGACGCGTACGGCCGAGGTCGGCGACCGTGCGCGCCATCGACGTGACCCGCAGTCCGTGCAGCTCGACCACGTCGTCGTCGGGGAGATCGGACGAGTGGACCACCACGACGCCACGCTCGACGCCGCCGCCGATCCGTGGCCGGGTGATGTGCACCCGGTCGAGTCCGCGGGACCACACGGGAAGTCCGTGGACCACGGCCGCCGAATCGTGGCTCAGGACCGCGTCGCGGCGCAGCTGCGGCAGGGTGGCCATGACGAGCCGGAGGTGGAGGTCCTCGGGTCGGCCGTCAACTGGGTTCGATGACGCGTACGCCCCACGCCGGACCCGGCTCAGCCGCCCGTCGCGGCAGCCTCGAGCGATGTCGTCGGCGCTGAACCCGTCTCGCCGGAGCTCCGCGGTGAGTCTGATGTCGTCCATCCGCGCAGCCGACCATGCCCCAGCGCCCCGTGGTGACGGCGCACGTCAATCTGTGGACAACTCGGGAGCCCCGCTCGCGGTGCTTTCCCATCCGCGCGGGCGAATCCCGCACCGCCCCCCCACCATGCTGAGGCACCCTCTCGGTAACCGCGGCACCGTCTCCAGACGATGCCCCGGTTGACGAAACGATGCCTCGGCGCGCTGTTGGGCGGGCGCGGGGTGCGAGCGCGGACGGATCAGCCCGGCGCCAGCGGAGCAGCCCACCCGGGGCGGCGGACCAGGCAGAAGGGGTGCCCGGCCGGGTCGGCGTACACGTCGCCTCGCAGCCGGCGTGCGCCGAGCGCCTCGACCGCAGGGCCGGCCGACGCGGGGTCCTCGACCATCACGTCGAGATGGATCTGCTGCGGTACGTCCGCGTCGGGCCAGGTCGGCGGGCGGTGATCCGGCGCCCGCTGGAAGGCCAGCCCGGAATGGTGATCATCGGCGGCGACCACGACCCAGTCCTGGTCGGCGTACGTGATCGGCTGGCCCAGCAACGCGCTGTAGAACCGGGCCAGCGCCAGCGGATCAGGACAGTCCAGCGCGACGTGGTGCAGACGCCCGATCATCGGCACCTCTCGCGATCAGGCCGCGAAGATCGGCGGCAGGACGAACAGCATGGTCATCGACCAGGCGATGTGGGTCAGGATGGGCGCCAGCACACCCCCGGCGGCTCGGCGCTGCAGCCCCACGACGAGGCCCAGCACCAGGGCGGCGAAGACTAGCACGGGATTGCCTCCAGGCACCGTCGCGAGCCCGTAGATCAGGGTGGAGATCAGCACCGGGTGCCGGACGCCGATGGCGGCGAACAACGCGCCGCGGAAGAACAGCTCCTCGGCGATCCCGTTGACCAGCGTGATGGCGGCGATGATCACCACGTTGCCGGATCGGGCGTACCCCAAGACGTCCTCGGTGAGCCCAGCGAGCGCCGGGATCATCCGGAAGACCAACGCCCCGACGATGAACACGGCCGCCAGGCTCAACCCGACCAGGATGGGCGCCAGGATCGGGCGACGCAGCTTGCCGCGGGTCGGGATCCGGCCCAGATGGAGCGGACCCGAGGCGAAGCTGCCGATCACCCAGACCGCGGCCAGCCCGAAGGTCAGCGGATAGAACGTCGGGTCGCCCGGCTCGATCGAGAACGACAGCCCGAGCAACGAGGCGCCGACCACGATGGTCACCGCCACCACGATCCGTCGTCGCAGGAACGCCTCGTCGGACTGCCGGTGGTCGCGCTCCACCTTGTCGATCAGCACCGGCCGGACCACCCCGACCGCGCGCCCGATGACCTTGGACCGACGCGAGGTGGGGGTCATGGCGCGGATCGTCGACGGTCGAGGTCGGCGAAGGCGAGGACCACAGCATCCTCGTACGTCATCGGCTCGATCGGCACCACCGAGCTGATCGAGTGGTCGGTGACGATCACCTCGTTGCTCATCGAGTCCACGAGGTTGCGCCCGGTGGCGACGTCGACGTCGGTAACCAGCGACAGCCAGCGTGAGGACAGCCGCGGAGTGAGCATGGGCACGACCACGATCGGCAGATTACGTCCGTGCCGGATCTGCGCGACACGCTGCATCATCTCTGCGTACGTGAGGACTTCCGGTCCGCCGATCTCGTAGGTCTTCCCGCGCGCCTCATCCGGCTCCAGCACCCCGACGAGATAGCTGATCACGTCGGGCAATGCGATCGGCTGCGTCCGGGTCGTCACCCAGCGCGGGCTGACCATCGCCGGCAGCCGTTCCACGAGTTGCCGGGTGATCTCCCATGAGATGCCGCCGTCACCAACGATGATCGCGGCCCGCAGCACCGTCACCGGGACCCCGTCGGAGGCCAGCAGGTGCTCGACCTCCCGGCGCGACTTCAGGTGCTCGGACAGGTTCTCGTCGTCGGCACCGAGCCCGCCCAGGTAGATGATCCGCTCCAACCCTGCCTCGGCCGCCGCCGCGCTGAAGGCTCGCGCGGCCGCGGCGTCCTTCTCCCGGAAGTCGTCGCTCGCCAGCGAGTGCACGAGGTAGTAGGCGGCCGTGACCCCCTTCAGTGCGGCGTCCAGGGATGCCCGGTCGCTGACGTCGCCGTACACCGGTTCGCCGGCCCCCGTGTACGACTCGGGATGGCGGGTCATCGCGCGGACCTCGTGTCCGGCGTCGACGAGCGCCGCGGTGAGCTTGGAACCGACGAAGCCGGAAGCACCGGTCACCAGCACTGTGGTCATTGCTGCTCCGCTCTCAGGTTGTCTTGTCTCAGGTTGTCTTGTCTCAGGGGGTTGCTGCGGGTGGTCAGAGGTCGGGCCTTCACCGCCCCGACGTTCCGCCCCGACGTGCCGCCCGGTCGCGACGTTACCCAGCGGAGTCTTCGGCCAGCCGGGTGGTGGTGGATTCAGGCGTCGACATCGCCTCACGCTCCGAACCGGGCCGGGTCGGGCCGGACTAGGGTGAGATCGTGGCCATTCCCGTGGACTTCTGGTTCGATCCCGGCTGCCCGCTGACGTGGCGGACGAGCCGCTGGCTGAGCGAGGTCGCCGCCCGGCGCCAGCTGGAGATCAGCTGGCATCTGATGAGTCTGTGGGAACTCGACCAGCACCGCGATCTCGGCCCGGAGTCACGAGACCAGCATGAGGCGCTGCGACGCGTGGGACTGGTGCTCGAGGCCGTCCGGCAGGAGTACGGCAACGACAACCTGGGCGCGGCCTACACCTCGATCGGCACGCGGCTCCACGACAGCAATCAGCATCCGGACGAGGGCACCATCGCTGCGGCCCTGGCCGACGAGGGTCTGCCCCACCGCCTGATCGAGCACAGCCGCTCCGAGCAGATCGCCGAAGCGATCCGGATCAGCCATCAGCGGTCCCAGACCCTGGTCGGTGAGGAGACCCGAAGCCCGGTGCTGTCCGTCGACGGAGGGCCGGGCTTCTACGGCCCGATCGTGGTGCCGGCGCCGACGGGTGAGGAGGCCGACCAGTTGTTCGATGCCGTGGTGCTGCTGTCGCAGGTGCCTGCGTTCAGCGAGCTGAAGCGGTCCCGCAGGCCGCTCTGACCTCAGCCGCCGGCGAGCCCCGTCGCCGCTATCGGGCCCGCGCGCGGCGTGCTCGGGCGTACCGCGGTAACGGCCGGTCCGCGCAGCCCCCGGCGGCTCAGCGCGCGCAAGAGGTAGCGCGCGTCCTGGTCCAGACCCAGCACGGCGCCGGAGGCCACGCTGTGCTGGAACGACAGGCCCAGGAAGTACAGGCCGGGGCGGCCGCAGGCCACGCCGCGCCGCTGCCGCACCCGACCGTCTCGACCGAAGACCGGCAGGTCGATCCAGCTGTGGTCCGGAGCGAACCCGGTGCACCAGACAACGGTGCGGGGGTCCAGGATCGTGCCGTCGTCGACCTGCGGCCGACCCTCGACAATGCGGACGATGTAGCCGACCCGACGTACGCCGGCCGCGGCGATGTCACTGCGGCGATAGCGGATCAGCGGTGTGCCGCGGCGCTGGATCCGGCGGTGCAGCCGACGGCCCATCGGGGTGCTCAAGGTGAACAGGTGCAGGAGCGCGTGCGCCACCAGCGGCATCAGCAGCCGGACCGCCAGCGAGTCCAAGGGCAGCGGGATCTCACCGGGATGCGGGCCGGCCAGCACGGTGCGATGTCCCTGCCGGGCGAGGTCGATGGCGATGTCCGAGCCGGCCGTCCCGGCGCCGACCACCAGCACGTCGTCGGCGTACTCGGTGGCCCGCCGGTAGTCGATCGCGTCGAGCTGGCGGATCGACGGGTCCAGCTCGCCGGCGAAATCGGGCCGCACCGGGCGGAGGTGCCCGCCGGTGGCGACGACCACCTGATCGGCGAGAAGGATGTCGCCGTCGGTGGTCTCCAGCACGAAGCAGCTGCCGTCGTGGCTGAGCCGGCGGACGCGGGTGCGATGGCGGATGGGTAGGTCGAAGCACTCCGCATACCGCTCGAGGTAGTCGGCCATCTCGTCGCGGGTCGGATAGCTCGCGGTCTGGATCGGCAGCCCGGGCAGGCTCGCGTAGCGGGGCAGGCTGAACAAGCGGAGGGTGTCCCACCGGCTGCGCCAGGCCTCGCCCGTGCGCGCAGCGGCATCCAGGATGACGAAGGACACGCCGATACGGCGGAGGTGGTAACCCATGGCCAGCCCCGCCTGACCACCGCCGACCACCGCGATCGGCGTGTGAGTGATTGCCACAGCGACATCCTGCCGGGCGATGCGCCTGGCCGCCGGGTTGCCGGACAACTGGTGCCGACCGGTCAACATGTCCAGTGTCACACCCAAACAGCCAACTCGGCGCTGATCAACGCGACAGGCGCTCCCAGTGGGCCTCGGCGTCCTCGGCCACTGTTCGTACGTCCTCCAGCCGCCGCTCGGCCGATCGCCGGTTCTCTTCCGCCGCGGCGGCGGTGCGCTCTGCGTTCGCCAGGCGTTCTCGCAGCTCCTCCACCGCGTCGGCCGCCTGCTGCGCCACCGTCGCGGCCACGGCGGCCGAGCGCTGGGCCTCCTCCACCGCTGTCAGGGCGCTGCGCCAGGCGCTGTGGGCTTCTTCGACCTCGGCCTCGGTCGGGCCGCTGGGTTTGTCGGGCTCGCCGTCGGCGGCTGCCTGATCATGGCTGGTCGGCGCATCGTCGGCCCGCTCCGCAGTGACGCCGGCCGACATGGGTGGGGCCGGCGGGCCGGCCTCCCACATCCCGAACCCACCGACGGTGACGATCTGGGCCACCCGCCCGCGTCGTACGTCGTCGGCCAGCGCCGGATCGCCCAGGGCGGCTTGCAGATGCTGGCCCACCTCCTGCAGCTGGGCGTCGGTGGCTCGGTGGCCGTGCACGGCGGACAGCTCGCCGGCCCGCCGGACCAGCTCGCGAACGACGGCTTGTCGCTGGCCGGACAGCCGGCGCAGCTCGGGCCCGGAGAGCTGGGCCTGGGCCTCCCGCAGCGCGGCACCGAGGTCGAGCAGGGCAGCCATCTCAGCGGTGCTCTCGCGTGCCAGCAGATTGACCAGCCACGCGCTGCGGGTGGGTTTGCGGAGGGCCCCGATGGCCTTGGCCAGCTCACGATCGCGCGCCTGGCGAGCTTCGGCGACCAGCGCGGTCCGGACCGCCATGAAGTCCTCGGGCGCGGCGGCGTACACCTGGTCGACCGCGGTCTCCAGGTCCACCATCAGCTCACGCGACGACCGGGGTCGGCTCCGGGTCTTCGGGCCGTGGGCCCGGCAGGTCTTGGCCGGGAGCGGCCAGCCCGGACGACCATGACCCGGACGACCCTGAAGCGGACGAAACCGGCTCGGGTTCGGCCAGGGGGGCGAACACGAGGTCGGCGTTGTCGATCAAGCGCGTGGTTCCGACCCGGGCTGCGACCAGGATGAGCGCCGGACCGGTGTAGTCGGCCGATATCTCGGCCAGCGAGCCGGGCTGGACGATGCTCAGGTAATCGACCTCGACTCCGGGTTCGGCGGCGAGGATCGACCGGGCGGCGTGCAGGGCGGCCGACGGGGTCAACTGTTCGGTCGCGGCCCGCATGGCCTGAGACAGGGCCAGAGCCGAGGTACGTTCGGCCTGCGCCAGGTAGCGGTTCCGGCTGGACAAGGCCAGACCGTCCGGCTCGCGGACGATCGGCGCTCCCACGATCCTCACCGGGGAGTTGAGATCGGTCACCATCCGGCGGATCACGGCGAGCTGCTGGGCGTCCTTCTTGCCGAAGATCGCCACATCGGGCCGGACGATGTTGAAGAACTTCGTCACCACCGTCAGCACGCCGTCGAAGTGACCAGGCCGGGAGGCGCCCTCCAGCAGTGATCCCAGCGCACCCGCGTTCACGCTCACCTGGCGTCCGGCGGGGTAGAGATCGGACACGCTCGGGGTGAACACCACAGCCACACCCTCGGCCCGGCAGATCTCGAGATCGGACTCGAGCTGACGGGGATAGCGGGCGTAGTCCTCGTCCGGACCGAACTGGAGGGGGTTGACGAAGATGCTGACGATCACCGCGTCGCCGTACTCGTGGGCCAGCGCCATCAGCGAGCGGTGACCGGCATGCAACGCCCCCATGGTAGGCACGAACGCCACCTTCCGCCCGGCGATCGCCAGCTGGGCTCGGGCCAGATCGATCTCGTCCAGCCCGCGGGCCACGATCATGAGCGCGCTCCCGGCGTGGTGATCTCGCCGTTGAAGGTGTGTTCGGCGGCGGGGAAGGAGCCGGCCTCGACGTCGGCGACGTACGCGGCGGCGGCGTTCCCGATCACGCTCGCCAGGTCGGCGTACTGCTTGACGAACCGTGGCAGGTAGCCCTGGCGCAGCCCCAGCGCGTCCTGCCAGACCAGCACCTGAGCGTCGCAGTTCGGACCTGCGCCGATGCCGACGGTCGGGATGAGCAGCTCGTCGGTGATCACCGATGTGACCGAGCCCGGCACCATCTCGAGGACTACCGAGAAGGCTCCCGCCTCGGCCACGGCCTTGGCGTCGGCGATCACCCGCTCCGCGTCGCTGCCGCGTCCCTGGACCTTGTAGCCGCCCAGATTGTGCTCGCTCTGCGGGGTGAAGCCGATGTGACCCATGACCGGGATGCCGGCTCGGGTGATCGCGTGGATCTGGTCCGCCACCCGGGTCCCGCCCTCCAGCTTGATGGCGTGGACGCGCGCCTCCTTCATGAACCGCACGGCGGTACGCAGGGCCTGTTTGGGGCTCTCTTCGTACGAACCGAAGGGCAGGTCGGCGACCACCAGCGCGTGCCGGGTCGCGCCGACCACCGCCCGGGCCAGCGGAATCAGCTCATCGACCGTGACCGGCAGTGTGGACTCGTAGCCGAAGACGTTGTTGGCTGCGGAGTCGCCGACCAGTAGCGCCTTCACCCCGGCCTGGTCGAACAGCGCCGCGGTGTACTGGTCGTAACTGGTGAGCATCGCCCACCGCTCGCCGCGCCGCTTGGCGGCGATCAGATCGAGGGTTCGGACCCGCTTCGGGGTGGTCGGCTCAGCCATGGTTCGGCCGCCCCGCGAACATGGATCGCAACATCTGACAACCGCCTCACTTCTGACCGCCCCGACCGCCGCGGGGATGATCGGCCGGGCACGGTCGGCCCAACTGCACACCGGCCGCTGCCCGGAACGGAAACTGTCCGTCTGTCAACCTAACGCATCACTCCGGGCGGATAGTTCGCTGTCCGCCCCCAGGGCTGATCACGGTTCACGGTGTGATCCAGGCGGCCCGACCCGCCATCGCGAGCCTCGGACCTCTGCGGCGTGCTGCCGGCGACCCCGGTCCTGCCGCCGCGTCGCGCGGCCGCGCGACGCGGCGGCAGGACCGGGGTCGCCGGCAGCACGCCGCAGAGGTCCGAGGCTCGCGATGGCG
>DASTGF010000277.1:0-9576 GCA_035719255.1 Microlunatus sp.
TCTGACGCGAAGGACACGTTCGATCATGCCGATTCAGATCTGGGCCGCCATCGGCGTCCTCAGCCTCGCCCTGCCGTTGCTGGCCTGGGCGCTGTTCAGCCGGCCCAGCCGGGCGCACCTGCAGGCCGTGGAGAACCTGCAGCGCGGTATTCGGGCGGGCGTCGGCCCGCAGGATGCCGGCGCGGTCGACCCGCGCAAGAGCAGCACGCGCCCGCTGGTGCTCCGCCTGATCCCGGCGTCCAGCGTCCGGCGAATGGATCGGCTGGCCTCGCGGGCCGGCCGGCCGGCGGCCTGGCCGCTGGAACGCCTGCTGGGGGCGAAGCTCGTGCTCGCCCTGGCTGCCGCGGCTCTCGGCGTGCTCTACATCGCCGTCAAGCCGTCGATCCTGGCCGTGCTGGTCGCCGTGGGGTTCACGGTGTTGGGCTACTTCTTGCCTGAGGTGTTGCTCTACAACCAGGCGCAGAAGCGGAATGAACAGATCAACCTGGAACTGGCCGACACGCTGGACCAGATGACGATCTCGGTCGAGGCCGGGCTCGGCTTCGAGTCCGCCATGGCGCAGGCTGGGCGGAACGGGACCGGTCCGCTGGCGGAGGAGCTGATCCGGACCCTGCAAGACATCGAGATGGGTCGGACGCGGCGTCAGGCGTACGAGGACTTGGCGGAACGGACCTCGGTGGACAACCTGCGGAGATTCGTCCGCGCCATCATCCAGGCTGACAAGAACGGAATCCCGATCGCTGAGGTCTTGCGCGTCCAGGCAGGCGAGATGCGCGTCAAGCGGCGGCAGCGGGCCGAGGAGAAGGCCATGCAGATCCCGGTCAAGGTGATCTTTCCGCTGCTGCTCTGCATCATGCCGGTCCTGATGATCGTGGTGATGGGACCGGCCGCGATGGACATCGCCAAGATGTTCGGGAGCATGTAGTCGATCATGTCCGTCATCGTGATCGTCGGTGCCGCCCTCGTCTCCGGTCTTGCCGCGTCAGCCCTGACCCGGTGGATGCGGCGGGTGGCGGGCGTCGAGTCGTTCTGGCTCGCCTCGGGCCTGCACGTCGCGTTCGCCGTCGTGGCCGGAGCAGGCGCCGCGGCACTGGCGGATGGCTGGGCCGAAATGGTCGGCTACACACTGCTGGGCCTGGGTTGCGCCCTGCTGGTGGTCATCGATCTTGCAGCCCTGCGACTCCCGGACGTCGTCGTCGGGCCGCTCTATCTGGTCATGCTCATCACCCTCGCCGTCGCGGCCGGAGTCAACGGGGAGCCGCTCCGGTTTGTCCGCGCCGTCGGTGCGGCGGCGCTGCTCGTCGGGGTGTACTTCGTCCTGGCGTTCATCTCCCCGTCAGGGATGGGTCTGGGCGATGTGAAGTTTGCCGGGGTGCTCGGGCTGTTCCTGGGCTGGCTCGGCTGGCCCCAGGTGATCTTGGGCATGCTGGCCGCCTTCCTGCTGAGTGCCGCGGTGGGGCTGGCCCTGATGGCCGTCAAGCGCATCAGCCGCAAGACCGCGCTGCCCTTCGGACCGTGGATGGTGGCCGGCGCCGCCATCGGGGCGGCCTGGGGATCGACGGTTCTGCTGTGAGAGCAGAGGTGAAGGGTTCCTAGACTCGACCCGTCGGGGCGGTCATCGGGTTGACCGGGCCTGCCTCGATGTCGCGAAGGACCCCCGAGCCGAGCCACCAGAGGAGTATCGATGACCGACGTCGATCAGGACCCCCGGCCGGGGCGTCAATTGCGTCCCGGGCAGCGGACCGAGGTGTGGATCGCCGAGGTCGCCGACGGTTCGCCGGCGCGGGTGCTCAGCACCACCGACCTGTTGCTCGAGGCGCCGAACTGGTCACCGGACGGGACCGCACTGTTGCTCAACGGCGATGGTTTGCTGTGGCGCTTCGATCTGGCGACCGCGGTGCTGCGCCGGGTCGAGATCGCCGAGCTACCTCCGATCAACAACGATCATGTGATCGACCCGCCGCGTAACCGGATCTTCTTGTCAGCCGACGACGGCCACATCCACGAAGCTCCACTCACCGGTGGCACCGCACGGCGGATCACCCACGACGACAGCCGCTATCACTTCCTGCACGGGGTGAGTCCGGACGGCAGCACCCTGGCCTTCGTCGAGCTCCCGCGTGACCCGGACGCGCCCTGGATCGGTCGACTCGCGCTCGTGCCGTCGTCCGGTGGCCAGACCCGCTATCCCCACGCCGGGCGGACCCACCTCGACGGCCCGGAGTACTCCCCTGACGGGGCCTGGATCTACCTCAACACCGAGGAGTTCGGCGTGCGGCCGGGGCACGCGCAGGTGGCCCGGGTGTCCGCGGGCGGCGGCCCGTTGGAGCAACTCGTCGTTTCCGACACCGTCGACTGGTTCCCGCACCTGTCACCGGACGGGAACTGGGCGACGTACGTGGTGTTCCCGACCGGGACCCTCGGACATCCGGCGGACCTCGATGTCGAGGTGCGTCTGGTTCGGACGTCGGACTGGACGACGCCGGTGGCTGGCTACCCGCTGTTCGGTGGCCAGGGCACTCTCAATGTGAACAGCTGGTCACCCGACAGCACCCGATTCGCCTTCGTCAGCTATCCCCTGGAGGACTGATCCCGGGGGCCGCTCAGCCCACGCCCTTCTTCAACCAGACGGTTGACAACGCCGGAGCACGCTCGTACGGTTAATTCAACCAAGTAGTTGAGGAGGGTCCGGTGGCCGATCAGCTCTCGCGGGTCTTCGCTGCCCTCGCCGATCCCACGCGGCGCGACATGGTGGCTCGACTGACGGTCGCCGACGCGACGGTCAACGAGCTGGCCGAGCCGTACGACGTCAGCATCCAGGCAGTGTCCAAACATCTGAGGGTGCTCCAGGACGCCGGTCTGGTGACTCGGAGCCGGAGGGCACAGACCCGTCCCGTGCACCTGGAAGCGGAGGTGTTCGACCTGATGACCGCCTGGATCGAGCGCTACCGGCGCCAGGCCGAACGGCGATACCAGCGCCTCGACGCGGTCCTGGCCGAGATGAACACCGCCGAGCCGTCCCCAACCCCGACGACCCACCGACCGGAAGGAACCGCGTCATGAAGGGAACCACCATCAGCACCGAGGCCATCATCGAGGCCGACGACAAGCTCCCGCTGATCAAGATCACCCGCGACTTCGCGGCGACGCCCGCGCAGCTGATGAGCGCTCACCTCGATCCGGAGCTGTTCGCCCGGTGGGTCGGGCCCGACGGCATGGACACCCGGATCGATGTCTGGGACGTCCGCGACGGCGGCAGTTGGCGCTACGTCTCCGGTCGAGCCGGTGACGAGTTCGCCTTCCGCGGCTGCTTCCACCGGATCGGCGAGGACACGATCGTCCAGACCTTCACCTGGGAGGGAATGCCCGAGGACGTCTCCCTGGAGACCCTGCGCTTCGAGGATCTCGGCGACGGCCGGACCCGGCTGCATGCCCAATCCCTCGTCGACTCCTTCGAGGGACGCGACGCGTGGCTCCGCAGCGGCATGGAAGTCGGAGTCAACGAGGGTTACGCCAAGCTGGATCGGTTGCTGGCTCAGGATGCCTCCGCATGAGGGTCGCCGAGCACCACGCCGCCGTGGCCGGCGCCTTCTCCGATCGCGTCGACCGGGTTCGGGACTGGGAAGCACCGGCACCGGTGGAGGGATGGGTGGCCCGGGACGTGGTCACCCATCTGGTCGAATGGCTGCCGGGCTTCCTCGCCGGCGGCGGGGTCCAACTCCGTCCGAGCGGTGTCGGCACCCCTGGGGAGAGCCGCGACCCCGCGACCGCCTGGCACGAGCACGTCGCCGCGGTCCAGGCCCTGCTGGAGGGGCCTGACGCCGGCCGTCCGTTCAGCCACCCTCAGATCGGGTCGCTACCGCTGGATCGGGCCATCGACCAGTTCTACGTCACCGATGTCTTCCTGCACACCTGGGACCTGTCCCGGGCCGCGGGTCTCGACGACCGGCTGGACCCCGAGGTGTGCGAGCAACTGCTGTCCGGGATGGAACCCCTGGACGAGGTGCTGCGGAGTTCCGGCCAGTATGGCCCGCGTGTGCTCGTTCCGGGCGACGCGCCTGCCCAGGACCGGTTGATGGCCTTCATCGGGCGGGACCCCGCCTGGCGACCCTGACCGGCGTACGCTCCGGGGATGGCCGCCCCACCCGTCTTCGCCGTCGCGCTGCTGCAGGACATCGCCTTCGGCGCGGACATGATCAGCTATCTCGCAGGGCTCGACGCAACCCTCGAGCCGTACGGCGGGCGGTTCGTGGTGCACCGTCCCGCGCCGACGGTGGTCGAGGGAGAGCTCAGCGGCCGGTCGGCCCTGATCGTCATCGAGTTTCCCGACCGCATCTCGGCCGAGCAGTGGTACGAGTCGCCCGCCTATCAAGAGATCCTGCCGCTGCGCACCCGGAACAGTCGCGCCGTCGCGATGATCGTCGACACCGTGCCCGAGGGCTACCGGGCCCGCCAGGGGCTGGAGGTCATGCTGGACCGCTCGAAGGACCCTCGTCGCTGAATCCGTCCCCGGTCAACGCACGGATACCTTGGCGCGCGAGCGGAACCGGGGTTGGCAGCGGGGACACCAGAACAGGTTTCGGCCCTTCAGTTCGGTGGTGCGGATCGTCGTGCCGCACACCAGGCAGGGCTGCCCGGTCCGGCGGTAGACATAGACCTCGCCACCGTGATCGTCCTTCCGTGGGGCACGGCCCATGGCCTCCGGTGTGTGCTCGGGCCGCACGGTGTCGATCCGTCCGGTTCGCACACCCTCGGCCAGCAGCCCGACGAGGTCGTCCCACATGGTCTGCCACTGCGTACGGCGCAGGGTCCGCCCCGGACGCAGCGGATCGATCCGGTGCCGGAACAGCACCTCGGCCCGGTAGACGTTGCCGACGCCGGCCAGCACCTCCTGGTCCATGATCAGATCGCCGATCGCCCGATCGCTGCGCTGGATCCGGCGCCAGGCCCGTTGGGGGTCGGCGTCCGGTCGGAGCGGGTCGGGGCCGATCCGGCCCATCACGGCGTCACGCCGGTCACGACCGACCAGATCACACACGATCGCGCCGCGCAGGTCTGCGTAGAAGGCACCGTTGTCCAGCCGTAACCGGACTGCGCCGACCGGCTCGGGTGCGGGACCGGGCCGCACATCCCACTTGCCGATGAGACCGAGGTGCACGTGGACGAAGCGGTCGTCGGCGAACTCGACGAAGACGTGCTTTCCACCGGACTCGGCCCCGATCAGCATGGTGCCGTCGATCTGCGCCGCGTCGGGGGCGAATCGCCCCTGGGGACTGCTGGCTCGCACCACGGTGCCGGCGAAGGCGGTGCTGAGGTCGCGGGCCAGCCGATACAGGGTGTGTCCCTCAGGCATCGCCGGTCCGGATCGTCGGGGTCGGAGCCGCCGCGACGGGAGTCGTACTGATCACGGGCGCAGTCTGCCAGCCGGCACCGACAGCCGGGTTCGAGGCACCTCGGGGCGGACGGTTCGACACGTTGGCCGATCCGCGGCGCGACAGCGGGTCGCCGACGGCGACAATGGCCGGGCGATGATGACCACCAGCGCTGCCGCCCGCCCGAACCGAGCCGACCGCGTCGGGACCGCCGATGACTGAGCAGAACCCGACGGTCAGCGACGTCGCGGCGCGCGCCGGTGTGGCGCCGAGCACCGTTTCCAACGTGTTGAACAATCCGCAGCGGGTACGCGCCGAGACCCGCCGACGGGTCGAGCAGGCGATCGATGAACTCGGCTTCGTGCGCAACAGTGCGGCCCGAGGGCTCCGCCTGGGCCGGACCGACACGGTCGGCCTCGTGCTGGCCGATCTCACCAACTCCTTCTTCGTCGACATCGCCCGTGGCGCGCAGATCGCCGCCGCGCGGAGCCGGCTCAAGCTCCTCATTGCCAACAGCGACACCGATCGGGACGATCAAGACGACTATCTGCGCCTGTTCGACCGCGAGCAGGTCGCCGGCATCCTGCTGACTCCGCTGGACGGGTCGATCGACATGGCCCGCTCGCTCCAGCAGCACGGACGCCCGGTCATCTTGCTGAACGCCCCACGGCGCGAGCCGGAGCTGTGTTGCGTCATGGTCGACGAGGCGCTGGGTGGCTACATCGCGACCCGGCACCTCCTCGACCAGGGTGCCCGCCGGCTCGCCTACGTCGCCGGCCTGCTGGAGTATTCGGCCATCGGCCGTCGACTGTCCGGCGCCCGCCGTGCCGCCGCGGAGGTCGGCGTGCCGCTGGAGGTGGTTCAGACACCGGATCTGCAGCTGGGGTCCGGTCGCCAGGCCGGCCGCTCGTTGCTGGCCTTCGGAACCGTTGACGGGATCGTCTGCGCCTCCGACCCGCTCGCGATCGGGTTGATCGATGCCGCCGGCGAGCTGGGACTGGCGGTCCCGGAGGACCTCATGATCGTGGGGTACGACGACAACCACCTGGCAGCGGAGAGCGCCGTCCCGGTGTCCAGCATCAGCCAACGCGGCGGTCATCTGGCCGAGACCGCCGTCGGGCTGCTGCTGGAGGAGCTCGACCACCCCGCGAAGCATGCCCATCGGGTCATCGAGATCCCGCCCCATCTGGTCGCTCGCCGGAGCAGCCTGCGGCATCCGTCCGGCACCGCGCGCATCGTGTGATCCGTCCCAAGTCCGCCCCAAGCGCGTCCCAACCGGCCGGCCGCACCGTAGAGACATGACCAACACGACGGGCCATCCCCAACCCACCAACCAGACCATCACCGGACCGTACGGCTTTCCGGCCCCAGTGCCGATGAGCCCAGTGCCGATGAGCCCAGTGCCGATGGGCCCGAAACCGATGAGCCCAGTGCCGATGGGCCCGAGGCCGATGAGCCCCAGGCCGACCGATCCCACGTCGGCCCCTCCCCAGGCTGCCGACCCCGGACGCGGTCTGGGCATCGTCGGACTCGTTCTGGCACCCTTCACCGGGCTGATCGGTGCCATCCTGGCCTTCGTCGCCCTGCGGCGGTCGTCCCGGGCCGGCTTCCGTAACCGCCCGGCCCTGGCCGGAGTGATCATCGGCCTGCTGGTCACCGTGCTGACCGTGACGATGATCATCGTCGGCGTGGCGGCGATCGGTGGCGTCGTGCACGCCTGTCGCGAGCTCGGCCCTGGCCAGCACGTGGTGAACGGCGTCACCTACACCTGCGGCTGATCTGCGAAGAACGTGATCAGGTCATCGCCGGACTCGTCGATGATCTTCGCCACGAGAGCGATCACGTCGTCCGCGATCGTGCATCAGCTCCTTCGCCGATCAGCTCCTTCGCCGATCTGCCCCCTCGCCGATCTGCCCCCTCGCCGATCTGCCCAGTCGCCGATCAGGCCGGCGACCAGCGCGAGCGCGGCCAGCCCAGCCACCGTCCCCGCCGTCGCCGGCCATCCGGACCGCACCCAGGCGAGGCCGACCAGCCAACCGAACATCGCCGACCCGGTGTACAGCGCGACGTTGTAGAGCGCGGTGGCCTGTGCCCGGCCGGTGCCGGCGCGGTGGCCGACCCAGGCCGACGCCGTGGCATGAGCCATGAACGTCCCGGCCGTGAGCACCAACAGCCCGGAGACGACCATGATCAACGACGAGGAGAGGGTCAGCAACACACCGATGATCATGGCCGCCGTGCCGGCGGTCAGCACGGGCAGCCGACCGTAGCGCGGAACCCACCGCCCCACCAGGCGCGAGGAAACCGTGCCGGCTCCATAGGCCGCGAAGATCAGCGATGCCGTCACGGCCGGGAGGCCGAAGGCCGGGCTCTCCAGCCGGAACCCGAGGTAGTTGTACACCGCCACGAACCCACCCATGATCAGCATCGGCTGGAGGTAGAGGGCGAGCAGCAGCGGGTCGCTCAGGCTGCGGCGCACGTTGGCCACCACCTGAGCGATGGACGGCCGGGCCGGGGCATGCCGCCTCGCCGGTGGCATCAGCCGGAGAAACGCGGCGGCCGCCACCAGGCAGAGCGTCGCCACGCTCGCCAGGGCGAGCCGCCAGCCGACCAGATCGGCCAGCGGTCCGGCGACGAGCCGGCCGCAGGCGCCACCGAGCGTGGTACCGGAGATGTACGCCGCCGCGGCAGCTGCGGTGTGCCGGGGGTCGACCTCGTCATGCAGATAGGTCATCGCCAGCGCCGGCAGCCCGCCCAGGGCGAGGCCCTCGATGAACCGCAGGACGAGCAGGGCGTCTGCGGTGGGACTCAGGGCGACCAGCAGCCCACCCACGGCTGCCGTCGAGATGGCGATCCGCATGGCCCGCAACCGTCCGATCCGGTCCGAGAGCACCGACCACGGCACGACCGCGAGTGCCACGCCGAGGGTGGCCAGCGAGACGGCCAGCGCGGCTCGCGAGGCGTCCACCGCGAGGCCGCGGGCCAGCGATGGCAGCAATCCTTGAGGGGCGTACAGCTGCGCGAAGGTCGCGATCCCCGCGGCTCCGAGTCCCAGCAGCATCCGTCGATACGCAGCCGTGCCCGCGCGATGGCCCGGCACATCGATCGCAACGGAGGCCGGTGACAGCGGGCTGGTCGTACGCACCCGATCACCGTAGGAAGCCAGGATTCAGAGCACAAATGCATCTTTAGTGCATAACTCATACTCACTTCGCATAGGATCGGCCTCATGGAGGTTGCCGATATCCAGCGGATCGCCCGCCTGCTGCCGATCTTCGTCACGGTGGCCGAGACCGAGCAGGTCACCATCGCGGCGTCGATCCTGCGGCTGCCGCAGCCCACGGTGAGTCGGGCTGTGAGCAGCCTCGGCGGCCTGATCGGCGCTCCGGTGGTCGAACGGCGGGGTCGCGGAATCGTGCTAACGGCAGCCGGGCGCGAGCTGCTGCCGTTCGCGGTCGCCGGCCTCGACGCGATCGTCGCCGGCGTGGCCGCGGCCGGGCAGACGGGGGTGGTCGGTCACGGCGAGGTGGCGATCGCGTTCCAGAACGTGCTCGGCGAGGCGGTGGTGCCGGCCCTGATCCGCCGTTTCCGCGAACGTTTCCCGGCTGTCGGCTTCGGCCTGACCCAGGGCTCACGCCAGCACTGCCTGGACGCCTTCGAGCGGGGTGAGTCCGCGGTGGCGCTGGTCGCCTCTCCCCCGCACCAGCCCGAGACGATCACCATTCCGCTCTACGAGGAACCACTCGTCCTGGTCGTCCCGCGGCACCACCGCCTGGCGGATCGATCTCGCGTCTCCCTGGACGCGGTGAGCCTCGAGGACCTGATCGCCCTCAAGCCGGGCTACGGGCTCCGGAGCGGCGTCGAGGGACTCTTCGCCGATGCGCCGACCCGGCCCCGCATCGCTTTCGAGGTCGAGGACGCCCACACCGCGCGCGGACTGGTGTCGGCCGGGCTCGGGGTGTCGGTCCTCCCCTCCTACCCACCGGACCCCGAGACCGAGCAGATCCGCATCGACCATCCACGTGCGGTCCGCACCATCGGTGCGGTGGCACGGCCGGGAACGGTCGCACCATCGGTCAGTGCGTTCGTTGCCTACCTGCGGACCTCCGGCGCCGCGGTCGCCGTGAGCGCCCTCGGCCCGTACGCCCGCGCGCTGCCGACCGCCGGCTGAGCCCGCGCTCACTGTTGCGAAGTGCCGGGAGTT
>DASTGF010000278.1:0-3303 GCA_035719255.1 Microlunatus sp.
CCCGGATCCGCGTCGGTCTCGATGGCGAAGCGATCGAATTGACCACCCCCCTGCGGTTCACCAGCCGACCGGCGGCGTTGCGTTTGCGCGTTCCCAGCGCCGTCGAGGCCGCGCCCGTCCGGATCGAGATGCCGGCATAACCACGACCATCGGACCGGCTCCGCTAGCTCACCTCCCCAGCGACGTCACGCCCATCCGGTCACCCACGGTGCGGGCGCACCGCACGGTCCTCCGCCCGTTCCCAGTCCGCACCGGCACCTGAGCTGATGATTTCGTCATTATGTGCCCCCGAGGGGATTGACCAACCAGCTTCCTGACGATATCGTCAGTTCTGGTTGTAGTTTACAAGAGGATCGCAACCCCCCGAACCCACGAAGGAGTAGTCCATGACGCAGCACACCGACTTCGCCACCCGGCTGGACGATCTGCAGCAGCGGGTCGCATCCGCCAGGTCGGCGGTGCAGGCCGCCGCCGCCGAATCCGAGGCCCAGCTCAGGAAGCGGATCGCCCAGGCGCAGACCGACCTGGACCAGTCAGTCGAGAACGCCCGGCAGGAGATCTCCCAAGCCGCCGGCGACGCCCGCGCGAAGTGGTCGCAGCTGAAGGCCGACGCCACGGCCAAGCGAATCGACGTCAAGGCGAACATCGAAAAGCGCGCCCGCCGAGTGGACGCCAAGCTCGCCGCCGACGACGCCGACTGGGCCGAAGCCGACGCCGCCGAAGCGCTCGATTTTGCCGACTGGGCGGTCGAGAACGCGCAGCTGTCGATGCTCGACGCCATCCACGCCCGCGCCCACGCCGACGAGCTCGCCAAGAAGGCAGCCAACTCGTAAGTCGCTCACCAGAGCGTCCACGGTTCCCGCGACAGCCCGCATCCACCGGCCGCGAGCAGCTCACCGGCTCGGACGATTTCCACATCAGGTCCGCCGCACGGACTCGCCTGCGCAGCAGATCCCTCAGGTCGGCACCGTGCCGCGTCTGATGTTGGCAACACCGCGACGCGTCCGTCGCGGTGTTGCCAGCGGCAGCCGACCCCATCCATGGCGCTCCGGGCCACGAACGCATCCACGTGCTCGAGGCGGACCTGCTGTCAGTCCAACCCTCGAAACACCAGGAACACGAACCAGTCCTTCACGACGTGCGCATCTGCCTTCACCGTGTCCGGCGACCGGCGGACGTCGGACAGGAACGCCAACTACCGCTCGAACAGGTCGATCGGTGACCCGTCATCACCGATCACCGTCCAGGGACTCACGCCGCGACGACGGCACCACCACCCGCTGAACAAACATCAGACCTCCTGCAGACCCCAACGTCATGGCCCGCGCCAGATAACCACGTCCACCACGCAAAACCCGGGACCGTGCAGGTCGTCGCGCACGTCAAGGACCCTCAGACCCAGAGGGAGTGTCAGGCCGTCTGTGTAAGCGCCCGTGGCGTTGATCATGATGCCGGGAGCCGGCCTTCGAAGCGTGACCGCGAGTCCGCGGCCAAGCGGTACGGCGGAGGATCCTGGGCGTGCGGAGTTGTCGAAGTGAGGGCCAGCGCAGGGACAGGACCGCGACGATTCACCCCGGGCGGGGTAGGCGCCGATCGATGCGCATGCGCCAGGATCGGATCCCTTGCCCGGGTTTGAGGAGGCTCTCATGACGCAGGTGCTGCCACGACGCTCTTCGGGGCGGTCCCCGAACATCCTGTTGATCACCAGCGACGAGGAGCGGTACTCCTTGCCGCAGCCGGACGGGTTCGCGTTGCCCGCGCGGGAACGCCTGCAGGAGCGGGGCGTCACGTTCGACAGCTACTACGTGGCGTCCGCCCAGTGCAGCTCGTCCCGGTCGGTGATCTACACCGGGCAGCACATGCCGATCACCGAGATCTACGACAACGACAACATGCCCTACATCCGACCGTTGGACCCCAGCTTGGGGACCCTGGGGTCGATGCTCCGGCAAACCGGCTACTACTGCGCCTACCAAGGCAAGTGGCATCTCTCCCGGGCCTACAAGGACCCCGCCGACCCCCGGTCGACCAGCGACGCCCTCGAGCCCTACGGATTCTCCGAGTTCAACGACTGGGGCGACCTCGACGGCGGCGCCTGGGCGGGTCTGAAACTGGACCCGGTCATCGCCGGGCAAGCCGTCAAATGGCTCCGCAACCGGGCGCCGGTGGTCGCCCAGCAGCAGCCCTGGTTCCTGGCCGTCAACTTCGTCAACCCCCACGACGTGATGAGCTACGACTACGGCGGCCGCCGGACCGTGCAGCCGCCGCCGAACCTGGCCGAGGCCATGGTCGTCAAACCCCCCGCGGACATCCCGCTCTACGCCAAACAGTGGGACCTGGACGTGCCCACGACCGTCCGAGACGACCTGTCCGGCAGCGCACCGGCCGTCCGCGAATACGCCACCGCGATGGAGACCATGTTCGGACCCGTCACCGACGACCACTCCTGGCGCATGGGATTGAACTTCTACCTCAACTGCACCCGCGACGTGGACCGCAGCATCGATGTAGTGCTTGACGCGCTCGTCGCGTCCGGCCAGGCCGACAGCACGGTGGTCATCTTCACCTCCGACCACGGGGAGATGGCCGGCTCGCACGGACTGCGACAAAAAGGAAACCTCGTCTACGACCAGAACTTCCACGTCCCGTTCGTCATCTGTCACCCCGACCTGACCGGCGGCACCCGCACCGACGCACTCGGCTCGGCGATCGACCTCGCCCCCACCCTGCTGGACATCGCCGGCCTCGATCAGGCCGCCGTCGCCGAACACTTCCCCGCCCTGCGCGGCCATTCCCTGCTGCCCGCGCTCACCGGCCAACCCGTCCGCGACGGCGTACTCACCGCCGTCGAGATCGTCACCACCCTGGACAACGGGTTCTGGCAGTCGCTGGGCACACCGGACGGGCCCGAACGGGTCAAAGCTGGATCGCTGCGACCGGACTGGACCAAACGCGGGTTCCTGCGCGGCTACACCGACCACCGCTACACCTTCGGCCGCTACTTCTCCCCGCTCGAGCCCAACCGCCCCCGCACCCTGGAAAGACTCCTCGCGGACAACGACGTCGTGCTCTACGACCGCCTCACCGACCCCGACGAGAGCACCAACTTGGCGAACGACCCCGCGCAGCATGACCTGGTCCACGACCTGTCCACCAAGCTCGAGTCCCTCATTAGCCTCGAGATCGGCGCCGACACCAGAGCCTGGGTCCCCGAACGACCCCGCCTGGTCGGCTGGCCCACCTGGCGCGGCGACGCCCGCGCGACCTGACCACCCCGGCCACAGCGAACACCTCGCCTCAACC
>DASTGF010000279.1:0-2151 GCA_035719255.1 Microlunatus sp.
AATACCAGGACATCGCCGGGGCTGGCCACCACCTCGGCCGGCTCGAACCGGTACACGTCATTGGCGGGATTGGCGATCATCCTGATGGCGTGGGTGGCCTGTGCGTCGGCGGCCGCGGACCAGAGCGCGGCGAGGCCGACCGTTAGCGCGCCGATGCGCAGGATCGCAGACATGTGTGAGTCCCCTCTCGCGGTCATGGCTGACCTTTGCACCGCCGAACGGCTTCGGTAAATTTGGAACTGAGGTGGGGTCCCCGCGCTTGTGCCACATACCCCGCCGGAAGGGCCGACTGTGGGACGTCGGGGCATCAAGGAGTATCGCGCGCCGGAAGCGCTGATTCTGATCGCTGCGGATCGGGACCAGAAACCGTTGGTCTGTCCCTCCTGCAATTCCTCCGAGGTCGAGCGCACCCCCATCCGATCGTCATCCGAGGACGCCCAAGGCGGCCGCGTGACGCTGCATTGCGGCGCCTGCGGCCGGACGGCGGCCTACATCGCGCGCACGCTCAGCCGCTCATCCTACCCGGAAGCTCCCCGCCAGCTCTGATACGACTGCGTTCGCGTCCCGTCGGCCTACTCGGGTTGGGTGAAGATTCGACCCCACCGCACCGCCGTCAGGAAGGGCAACGACTTCCAGCTGTTCTGGTCGTAGCTGAAGTACACGATCAGGGGCCGGCCGCGCACATTGGTCCGGGGCAGAAACCCCCAGTACCGCCCGTCGTACGAGCTGTCCCGGTTGTCCCCCATCATGAAGAACGAGTCCGCTGGCACCACGATCGGTCCCCAGTCCTGCAGATCCGGTTGATAGCTGGCCGTATCGTGCTGGACCAGATGGGGCACCTGCCACTCGCGCATCTTGGCCCGCTGCACCGGGTCTTCCGAGCGATGCGGATCGCCGTGAACGACGTAGGGCTCGTCGACCCGCTGTCCGTTCCGGTACAGCTGGCCGGCCTCCATCGACAGCGTGTCACCCGGCATGCCGATGAGCCGCTTGACGACCTTGAGCCCCTCTTCCTCCACCGAGTCGAACACCAGGATGTCGTTCCGGTGGGGCTCCCGGACCGCCGGAAGCCGCGTGTGGATGAACGGCACCTCGGCTCCGTACAACGCCTTGTTCACGAACAGGAAGTCCCCGATCAGCAGGGTATTCTCCATGCTGCCCGAAGGAATCCGGAAGGCTTCCACCAGGAAGGTTCGGAGGAGAAACCACACCAGGAGCGCGACCACGATCGATTTGGTCCACTCCCACGCCCAGATCATGGCGGAGCGCGACCGATTGGCCGGGCCGCCGGGCGGTGGGGCCGATCGAGGCGTGGAAGAGGGAGAGCCGGTACGCGCTGTCATGCCTGCATCCTGTAGTGGAGCGTTCAAGTATAACGGGACAGAGGCCTCACACACCCTCGCGGAGCGCCGCCAGGACCTTATCCGGATGCTCGGCGGCGTTGGCCACTCGGGCCCAGTGGTGCCGGATCCGGCCGTCCGGGCCGATCCATACGGTCGAGCGAATCACCCCGACCACCTTCCTGCCGTACATGGTCTTCGGCCCGTAGGCGCCGTAGGCGGTCATCACCCGGTGATCCGGGTCGGACAGCAGCGTAAACGGCAAGCGATACTTGGCGGCGAACTTGGCGTGGGACGCGGCGTCGTCGCCCGACACCCCCAGCACCGCGACGCCGAGATCCCGAAGTTCGCTCCAGGCGTCACGGAAGCCGCAGGCCTCCTTGGTGCAGCCGGGCGTGTCGTCCTTCGGATAGAAGTACAGAACGACGTGGCGACCCGCAAAATCCTTGAGCGAGACCTGCTTGCCGGAGGCATCCGCCAGCGCGAACGGCGGGGCCGGATCACCGGGCTCGAGCATACGATTTCCCTCGACGGTTACGGACTCGACAGCGCCTCGGTGGCCACGGCGAGCGGGGCGCGCACACGGACGATCGGATAAACCTGGTGCGCCTGCAGCTCGCGGTCGAGCAGGTTCCAGGTCGCGAGGCCATCCTCCGAAGCCGGCTCCAGCAGATACGCGGCCAGCAGGCCGAGCGGCTGATCGGTGCGGACCAGGTACCAGCCCGAATCGGCGGTCATCGCCGAATCGGCGGTTACCGCCGGGGCAGGGCCCCAGTGGCCTTCGACCGTGACCGGCCGGTGTCCTTCGAAT
>DASTGF010000280.1:0-9174 GCA_035719255.1 Microlunatus sp.
CTAGGGTCGCTTCTCAGCGACCGAGCGCTCGAGAGGAAGGTCAGTGATGGGCATCTTCGACAAGGCCAAAGACATGGTCGGTGAGCACAACGCCGAGGTGGACAAGGCGATCGACCAGGTCGCCGATCTGGCCGATCAGAAGACCGGCGGGAAGTACACCGGACAGATCGACCAGGCCGCCGAGGAGGTCAAGGAGCAGCTCGACCGCCAACACGAGCAGGCCGCCGATCCGAACCCGCCGGCCTGACCCTCCGGCGGCTCGGCCGGGTCGTCCAGCAGTCGGTCCGGGCGAAAAGGCTGATCGCTCGCCGGCGGGCCGTCAGGCACCGGCGACCGCGGGCGCGGTCGGGTCGACGCCCTCACCCGTGGTCTCGCGCTGGACGTAGTCCTCGATCGCCTCAACATCATGCTGGGCTCGTCGCGCCACGGTCAGCAGATCACTCATGGTGGCGACCTCTTCGACTTGCTCCTTGATGAACCACTGCATGAACTGATCGGAGGCGTAGTCGTACTCCTCGCGAGCGATCCGGGTCAGCTGGTTGATCTGGTCGGCGACCCGGCGCTCCTGATCCAGCGCCAGCGCGACCGGGGCCACGATGTCGGCGAACGCGGTCTGTGGGGCCTCGACCCCGGGGATGCGCACCTCGGCGTCGGAATCCACCAAGTACTGGACCATCATCATGGCGTGGTCGCGCTCCTCCAGCGCCTGGGTGTAGAAGAAGCCCGCCATCTGGGGCATGGTCAGCGCGTCGTAGTAGACGGCACACGCAACGTACTGCTGGTGCGCAGCGAACTCATGGCCGATCTGGACGTTGAGCTGCTCGACGAACCGTTCCGCGGGCATGGCTTCTCCTGACGTGACACCGGATGTGCGGGCACATCCTCGCCGATCCCGCGTACCGGTGTCGACGGTCGGACCGCCCGGGGAGCAGAAGAGGTATGCCTGCCCTAACTTTGCTACGGTGGCAAGCGGGAGGCCAAGCTCGACAAGACACACCACGGCCGCCTGACCCGCGCGGGATCGTCCTCATCCTCGGCCGGGCGGGGCGCTGAAGGCCTCCACCCCCTACGACGGCGGCGGGACTCCTCAGCCCAGTCCGCAGCTCTCGGTCGCCAGCGGCAGCGGCGCGGGGACCCCGACCGCCGGCATGCCGAGCGAGACCGCTGACCCGCCGGCTCCCGGATCGGCCCGACGCCCGGCCCAGGCGTCGCCGCCGCGAGTCCGGACGAGGCCGGACAGCCCGGCATCGGCCACCAGGTGGTGCGGGGCGGCGTAGGTCACCTCGACTTCGCCCAGATCGCCCGGCCTGGGCCGGAACTCCGGCTCCTCGCGTACTCGCACGTGCACCAGCCGGTTGTCCCGCGCCCGGCCCGACATCCGTGACGTCGCCGCGTCCTTGCGCCCCTCACCGTCGGCGAACATCACCTCGACCCGCTGGCCGACCTGGCGACGGTTCTCCGCCCAGCTGATCTCCTCGACCAGCGCGACGAGGCGCTCGTAGCGCTCCTGGACCACCGGCTTGGGCACCTGGTCGGGCATGGTAGCCGCCGGCGTCCCCGGCCGGATCGAGTACTGGAAGGTGAAGGCCCCGGCGAACCTCGAGGCTCGCGTCACGTCCAGGGTGGCCTGGAAGTCCTCCTCGGTCTCGCCGGGGAAGCCGACGATGATGTCGGTGGTGATCGCCGCGTCGGGCATGGCGGCCCGAACCCGGTCGATGATGCCGAGATACCGCTCGCTGCGGTACGAGCGCCGCATCGCCTTGAGCACCCGGTCCGAGCCCGACTGCAGCGGCATGTGCAGCGACGGCATCACGTTCGGGGTCTCGGCCATGGCGGCGATCACCTCATCGGTGAAGTCCTTCGGATGCGGCGAGGTGAACCGGACCCGCCGCAGGCCGTCGATCTCGCCGCAGGACCGCAGGAGCTTGGCGAACGCAGACCGATCGCCGAACTCGACCCCGTACGCATTCACGTTCTGACCGAGCAGCGTGACCTCCTGGACGCCGTCGGCCACCAACATCTCGATCTCGGCGAGGATGTCGCCCGGACGGCGGTCGGTCTCCCGTCCGCGCAGGGCCGGCACGATGCAGAACGTGCAGGTGTTGTTGCACCCGACGCTGATCGAGACCCAGGCGGCGTACGCCGAGTCCCGCCGGGCCGGCAGCGTCGAGGGGAACCGCTCCAGCGACTCCGCGATCTCGACCTGCGCTTCCTGTTCGATCCGGGCCCGTTCGAGCAGCACCGGCAACGAGCCGATGTTGTGGGTGCCGAATACGACGTCGACCCAGGGGGCGCGGCGGACGATCTGGTCCCGGTCCTTTTGGGCCAGGCAGCCGCCGACGGCGATCTGCAGGCCGGGCGTGGTGTTCTTGGTCGGCCGGAGGTGGCCGAGGTTGCCGTAGAGCCGGTCGTCGGCGTTCTCCCGCACCGCGCAGGTGTTGAACACCACGACGTCGGCCTGCTGACCCTGCCCGGCCCTGGCGTACCCGGCGTTCTCCAGCAGCCCGGCCAGCCGTTCGGAGTCGTGCACGTTCATCTGGCAGCCGTACGTCTTGATCTCGTACGTCCGGGTCGTCGGCGGGTTCGCCGCCGTCCGAGACGATGGGTGGCGCTCGGTGGGCAGGGTGGCAGTCATAACCGCACCAGGGTAACTAGGGTGGCGGACATGGCGACCATTCTGCCCACGGGAGAGCAGTACGAGATCAGCGCTGGGCCGTACCGGGCAGTCGTAACCGAGGTCGGCGCCACGTTGCGATCCCTGACCTGTGCGGGGCGCGATGTGATTCGCGGGTTCGCCGCCGACGCGGTCCCCTCAGGTGGTGCCGGGCAAGAGCTGATCCCCTGGCCGAACCGGATCCGCGACGGCCGGTACCCGTTCGCCGGGACCGAGCAGCAGCTGGCGCTGTCCGAACCGGCCCGCCACAACGCCAGCCACGGACTGGTCCGGCATGCGGTCTGGCGGCTGGTCGATCTCACCGAGTCGAGCGTGACCCAGCAAGTGCGGGTGTTCCCCCAGCCGGGCTGGCCGGGAGTGCTCGAGGCGACCCTGACCCACAGCCTCGAAGCCGAAGCCGGTCTGGTCGTCGACGTGACGGCAGCGAACCTCGGAGGCACGCCGGTGCCGTTCGGCTACGGCGCTCATCCCTATCTGACCGTCGGTGAGTCGAGAGTCGACGACGTCGAGCTCTCCATCCCCGCCGGCGCCTACCTCGAGGTCGACGAGCGGTTGCTGCCGGTGGCGGTGGTCGACGTGGCAGGCACCCCGTTCGACCGGCGCGCGGGCGGCGCGCTCGGGTCACTGGCGCTGGACACCGCGTTCACGAGGGTCGAGCGCGGCAGCGACGGACGGTGGCGGGTTCGGGCGCAGCTGGCCGAACGCTGGGCCGAGCTGTGGGGCGACGAGTCGTTCGGCTGGCTGCAGGTGTTCACCGGCGGGCCGAAGCGGGACGTGTCGGTCGCCGTCGAACCGATGTCTTGCGGACCGGACGCGTTCAATCCCGGTCCCACTCACGACGACCTGATCACGCTGTCCCCCGGTGCGCAGTTCCACGGCCGATGGGGTATCGCCGGCCGTTGATCACGCCGGATTTCCGCGCTTCGTGCGGTGCGTAACCAAATCTCAACGTCGCTCTTCTCGCAGCTGACAAGCATTTTCGTCTAGGGTCACACCATGGGTGAGCCGGAAACGGAGTACGGCGGGGACGACGCGAGCACGGCCGTCGGGGGCGCATCTGTCGACGACCGGAGCGAACCCGAGGCCCTGCGGGGCGAGTCGGTCGCACCAGAACACATCGGTGAACCGCTGGTCGTGTTGTCCAACGTGGACAAATACTTCGGCGAACTACATGTCTTGCAGAACATCAATCTCGCGGTCCGCAAGGGCGAGGTGGTGGTCGTGCTCGGGCCGTCGGGTTCGGGAAAGTCCACGCTGTGCCGGGCGATCAACCGCCTGGAGACGGTCCAGTCCGGCACGATCGAGATCGATGGCGTGAAGCTGCCGGAGGAGGGCAAGGCCCTCGCGAGCCTGCGCGCCGATGTGGGGATGGTCTTCCAGTCGTTCAACCTCTTCGCCCACAAGACGATCTTGGAGAACGTCACGCTGGGACCGATCAAGGTGCGCAAGAAGTCCGCGGCGGAGGCCAAGAAGCGCGGCATGGAGCTCTTGAAGCGGGTCGGGGTGGACTCCCAGGCGGAGAAATACCCGGCGCAGTTGTCCGGCGGGCAGCAGCAGCGGGTGGCGATCGCTCGCGCGCTCGCCATGGATCCGAAGGTGATCTTGTTCGACGAGCCGACGTCCGCGCTCGATCCAGAGATGGTCAACGAGGTCCTCGACGTCATGGTGAGTCTTGCCCGGCAGGGGATGACGATGATCGTCGTCACGCACGAGATGGGCTTCGCCCGCAAGGCGGCCAACCGGGTGGTCTTCATGGCCGACGGTCAGATCGTCGAGGAGAACGACCCCGAGTCCTTCTTCACCGCACCGAGGAGTAACCGGGCCAAGGACTTCCTGAGCAAGATCTTGACGCACTGACGGCGGGTCACCCCCGACCCGTCCCCATGATCACGGAGTGGAGGACTCTGACCATGAAGATCGATCGAAGAATCAATCTCCGCGTGCTCGCGGTGGCGGCCGCGAGCCTGCTCGCGCTGCCGCTGGCGGCGTGCGGGGGTGGCGGCTCCAGCGCCGGCGGCGATCCCGGATCCGGCGGCAAGGTCGTCATCGGTGTGAAGTTCGACCAGCCCGGTCTCGGTCTGAAGGAGGGCGACAACAACACCGGCTTCGATGTCGAGGTCGCCCGGTACGTCGCCAAGGACCTCGGCTACACCGACGTCGAGTTCAAGGAGTCGCCGTCCGCGCAGCGCGAGACCCTGCTGCAGAGCGGGCAGGTGAAGATGATCTTCGCCACCTACTCGATCACCGACGACCGCAAGCAGAAGGTGTCGTTCGGCGGACCGTACTTCGTCGCCGGCCAGGACCTGCTGGTCAAGGCCGACAACACCGACATCACCGGCCCCGACAGCCTGAACGGCAAGAAACTCTGCTCGGTCACCGGCTCCACCTCGGCCAAGAAGGTCAAGGAACAGTTCGCCAACCAGGTTCAGCTGCAGGAGTACGACACCTACTCCAAGTGCGTCGAGGCACTCAACACCGGCGGCATCGATGCAGTCACGACCGACAACGTCATCCTGGCCGGCTTCGCCGCCCAGCCGCAGTACCAGGGCAAGCTGAAGGTGGTCGGCAAGCCGTTCTCCACCGAGCGGTACGGCGTCGGCATCAAGAAGGGCGACACCGAGCTGTGCACCAAGATCAACTCCGCGATCGAGAAGATGGTCTCCGATGGGTCGTGGGAGAAGGCACTGAACGAAACGGTCGGCGCCTCCGGCTTCAAGTACGACACCAGCACCAACCCGCCCAAGCCCGACGCCTGCTCCTGAGCGGGTCTGCTCGCTGAGCCGGGATCCGGGTCCGGGGACTGAGCCGTCCCCGGACCCGCGCACCGCCCCCGCGTACCAACCGGTCGACCAGAGAGTGGGAGCCGATGGATGGCCTGTCAACCCTGCTGAGTGAGTACAACGTCCTCGCGGCGTTCTGGATGACCATCAAGCTGACGGTCGCCTCGGCGGTCGGGGCGCTGGTCATCGGGACGGTGGTGGCCGTGCTGCGGGTCTCCCCGATCAGCGTGCTGCGCTCGGCAGGGACCGCGTACGTCACGGTGATCCGCAACACGCCGCTGACCCTGATCGTCTTCTTCTGCGCCTTCGGCCTGTTGCAGGTGATCGGCCTGAATCTCGCCAACCCGAACTCGCCGACATCGATCGTCGACAACAACTTCCGTTGGGGTGTGGTTGCCCTCTCGGTCTACCACGCGTCGTTCGTGGCCGAGGCGATCCGCAGCGGCATCAACACGGTGCCGAAGGGGCAGGCCGAGGCCGCCCGCGCGATCGGGCTGAGCTTCCTGCCGACCATCACCACGATCATCCTGCCGCAGGCGTTCCGGGGCGCGATCGCCCCGCTGGGCAACACGCTGATCGCGCTGACCAAGAACACGACCGTGGTGGCGACGATCGGGGTCGCCGAGGCGGCGTACGTGATGCGGGAGATGCTGGAGTTCGACATCTCCCAGCTGTATGCAATCTTCATCATCATGGCCTCCGGCTTCGTCATCTTGACCCTGCCGGTCGGCGTCTTCTTCACCTGGCTGTCACGACGACTGGTGGTGCAGCGATGAAGAGCGACGACACGAGCGTCCTGTTCGACGCCCCCGGCCCGAAGGCGGTGGTGCGCCACCGCGTGATGGCGGTTGCCGGCGCCGCCGTGCTGGTCGTGCTCGCCCTGTTCGTCTTGCGCGCCATGGCTCAGAAGGGCCAGCTGACCGCCGACATGTGGTCGCCGTTCCTCGACCCGGTGTCCTGGACGGCGTACATCATCCCTGGTCTGATCGGCACGCTGATCGCGGCCGCGATCAGCGTGGTGCTCGCCGTCGTCTTCGGCATCCTGCTCGGCATGGGCCGGTTGTCCGAACTCAAGGCCCTCCGCATCGCCTGCGGCGCGTTCGTGGAGTTCTTCCGCGCCGTTCCGGTGCTGATGATGATGCTGTTCGCCTACTACTTCGGCCTGTTCGTGCTGCAGATCTCCGGCGACGCCCTCCCCCTGTTCGGAACCGTGGTCGGCCTGACCTTCTACAACTCCTGCGTCATCGCCGAGCTCGTCCGGTCGGGCGTGCACTCGCTCCCCCGCGGCCAGCGGGAGGCGGGCTGGGCCCTCGGGCTGACCCCGACCCAGACCCTGACCAGCGTGCTGCTGCCCCAGGCGATCACGGCCATGCTGCCGTCGATCATCAGCCAGCTCGTGGTCATCCTCAAGGACTCCGCACTGGGCTACAACATCGCCTACCTCGAGTTGCTGCGGCAGGGTCAGAACCTGGCCACCTACCGCGGCAACCTGATCCCGACGCTGATCGTCCTGGCCCTCGTCTACATCCTGATCAACTACGGCCTCACCAAGGTGGCCCGACTGGTGGAACGGCGGCTACGGGAGGGCAAGCGCGGCATCAAGGCCGGCCCGACGGCGGGCTTCGTCCCGATGGAAGAGACCGAGGCCGACGAGGGCGTGGCCAACACAGCCACCGCCGACCGCTGACCAACCCGCACGCACCTGAGCCGTCGAAGGGCCCGATGGTTCCCTGAGCCGTCGAAGGGGCCCCTGACCGGGAATCCACTCAGCCAGTGGAAGAGTCCGGGGCAGCGCCCGGAGTCCGGCCCGGGTCAGCCGATCAAGCGGTCCAGCGCACCCAGCAGCCGACGTACGTCCTCCGGTGAGCTGTAGGCCGCCAGACCCGTCCGGACCGCACCATGATCCCCCAGCCCGAGATGCCGCGAGGCCTCGATCGCGTAGAAGCTCCCGGCCGGTGCGCTGACACCGGCGGCGGCCAGACCGGCGGCGACGTCGGCCGCCGGATGCCCGGGCAGGTCGAAGAGCAGGGTCGAGGTGCGGCTGGCAGCGTGCGCCCCGTACAACACGGCGCCCCGCTCCTCCAGCCCATGACGTAGCGTCGTGCACAGCCGGGCCTGGTGGGCCTCTGAGGCCGCCATCGAACGCGCCAGCCGCTCACGCCGCGAGCCGGTACCCGGAACCAGCTCCGCCAGGTAGTCGACCGCTGCGGTCGTACCGGCGAGCAACTCGTATGGCAAGGTGCCCAGCTCGAACCGCTCCGGCACCGCATCGGTCGACGGCAGCAGCTTGTCGGGGTGCAGCGTCTCCAATAGGCGCGGATCGGCCACCAGCACGCCGTGATGGGGACCGAAGAACTTGTAGGGCGAGCACCAGAACAGGTCGGCGCCGAGCACCCGAAGGTCCACGGCCGCGTGCGCGGTGTAGTGCACGCCGTCCACCGCACAGAGTGCTCCGACCTCGTGAGCCGCCGCTGCCACGCTCGGTACGTCCGGCCGAGTTCCGATGAGGTTGCTCGCCGCGGTCAGCGCCACGACCCGGGTCCGTGCGCCGATCAGATCAGTGACCGCGCCGGTCGGCAGGTCGCCGCTGGTCGGATCGAAGTCTGCCCAGCGCACCACGACGCCGGCCCGTTCCGCGGCGATGATCCATGGCCGGATGTTGGCGTCGTGATCCAGCCGGGTCACCACGACCTCGTCGCCCGGTCTCCAGCTGGCGGCCAGCGTGCGCGCCACGGTCATAGCGAGCTCGGTTGCACTCCGACCGAATACCACCCCGCGGGGATCGCCGCCGACCAGATCGGCGACAGCCAACCGCGCCGCCGCGACCGCCGACTCGGCGTTGCGAGCGCCGGATGTGTCGTTGCCCCGATTCGCCAGCGGTGCCGTCAGGATGTCGGCGATGGCTCGGATGACCGGCAGCGGCGTCTGGGTGCCGCCGGGGGCGTCGAAGTGCGCCGTACCCGCGGCCAGCGCCGGGAAGTCGGCGCGGATCCGGTCGACGTCCAGCGCCGGCAGGCGGGTGCCGGCGCCCTCAGGCTCGGTGTCCTCAGTGCCCGTGCTTTCGGAGCCGGTGCCCTCACGCCAGCTGACCTCGGCCTGGCCATGCTCGACTCGGGTGGACGCTCCGGCTCCGGCGCCCGGGGCCGAGCGGCTCACCGGGCGGTCTCAGTCGCCCGAGACTCGCGCACGACGGTGACCCGGATCTGACCGGGGTAGGTCAGCTCCTCTTCGATCTGCTTGGCGATGTCGCGAGCCATCACCTGGGCCGCGATGTCGTCAACCTGCTCCGGCACGACCATCACCCGCAACTCGCGGCCGGCCTGCATGGCGAACACCTTGTCGACCCCGTCGTGCGTCCCGGCGATCTCCTCCAACCGTTCCAGCCGTTGGACGTAGGCCTCGATGCTCTCCCGCCGCGCCCCCGGCCGGCTGCCGCTGATCGCGTCGGCGGCCTGGACCAGCACCGCCTCCACCGAATGCACCTCGACCTCGTTGTGGTGCGCCTCGATGGCGTGCACGACGTCGGGATGCTCACCGTACTTACGAGCCAGGTCCGCGCCGATCAGCGCGTGCGAGCCCTCGACCTCGTGAGTGAGCGCCTTGCCGATGTCGTGCAGGAACGCCGCTCGCTTGCACTGCGCGACGTCCAGCCTCAGCTCGGCGGCCATCAGTCCGGCGATGTGGGCGGACTCGATCAGGTGCTTCAGCACGTTCTGGCCG
>DASTGF010000281.1:0-10558 GCA_035719255.1 Microlunatus sp.
GAACCTACTTGATCAGAGTCTCCAACTTGCTCTGCAGTTGCTGCAAGGCCTGTTCCGGAGTGATCTGCTGCTGGAGAGCCGAGTACGCCGAGTCCTGGATGGCCAGGGTGACGTCGCCGTAGTTGACGACCTTCGGGCGCGGCTTGGCGCTCTGGATCGACTTGAGCAGCGTCGGGTACATCGGGAACTGCTTGACCAGGTCGGGGTCGCTGTACAGCGACTCCAGGATGGGTGCGCTGGACGTCGCCAGAGCGTTGGCCTTCTGGTTCTCCGCGGTGGTCATGAACTTCACGAAGTCCAGTGCGGTGCCCTTGTTCTCGGCCGAGGCGGAGATGCCGAAGCTGTGGCCGCCCAGGCTGGAGACACCCGGAGTGACCGTGATGCCCGGCAGCGGAGCGGTGCCGAACTTGCCCGCGACCTTCGACGAGCCGTCGGTCTTGTTGGCCAGGTTGTAGACGTAGCCCCAGTTGCGGTGGAAGATCAGCTCGCCGGCCTGGAAGGCGCGACGGCCGTCCTCCTCCTGCCAGGTGATCGCACCCTTCGGGATCAGCCCGTCCTTGAACCAGCTGGTCAGCGTGCTCAGACCCTGGGTGGCCTCGGGGGTGTTGACGTTGGGCTTGCCGTCGTCACCGACGATGACACCGCCGGCGCTGTTGACGGCCTCGGCGAAGTTCACCGTCAGGCCCTCGTACTTGTTGTACTGACCGGCGAAGCAGGCGAGCTTGGGGTTGTTCTCGCCGGCCTGGATCTTCTGGCAGTCCGCCTTCATCTCGTCGAAGGTGGCCGGCGGGTTGGCGATGCCGTACTTCTTGAGCAGGTCGGTCCGGTAGTACAGCAGGCCACCGTCGGAGGTGCTCGGGACGACGTAGAGCTTGTTGAAGTAGGTCGCGGCGTCGACGGCGGCCTTGAGGTAGCCGTTGGTGTCGATCGAGCCCTCCGGCGGGGCCACGATGTAGCCGTTGGCGGCGAACTCCGACGTCCACACCACGTCGACGCTCAGTACGGCCATCTTCGGGTTCTTGATCTGGGCGTTCTGGATCATCTGCTGACGCTGCTGGTCAGCGTTGTCCGGAAGCTCGTGCAGGGTGACCTTGCCGTTGGGGTGCTGGGCGTTGAAGGCGTCGATCGTCTTCTGCAGCCACCCGCTCTGTGAGGTGTCCTTGCCCTGCCAGTACTCGATGTCGCCCTGCTTGCTGAAGTCAGCGCCGGCAGCGGCCGAGCTGCCGCCCCCACCGCTCGGGGTCTGGCTGCTGCCCCCGCACGCGGCGGTCACGAAGACCGCTCCCAACGCAACGGCCGCGATGAGTCCGCGGCGCGCATGACGAACGAATGTCATGAAGCCTCACTTCTTCGACGAGGCGCCCAGCGGACGCTGGACCCATCTCGACACCCTAGGTCCAAGCCCATGATTTAGGCCACAATTTCTCACCCGGAGTTCAGATTTGTTATGAACCCTCGATACAAGATCATTTGGCCCACGTACAAACACCCGAGAAAGGGTTTTCCGACCTCAGAGATAAAGGCCGGTGTTACCGTCGGGGGCCCGCTCGGCAGACACGGCATGAAGATCACGTTCCCGCAGCAGGACGTAGTCCTTCCCGCGGATCTCCACTTCGGCGCGGTCTTCGGGATCGAACAGCACCCGATCGCCGGGCTTCACTGTGCGGACGTTGGATCCGGCCGCCACCACGCTGGCCCAGGCGAGCCGGCGGCCGATGGCCACGGTGGCCGGGATGACGATGCCGCCGCCGCTGCGCCGCTCTCCGGCCTCGCCCTCGGTCGAGACGAGCACCCGGTCGTGCAGCATCCGGATGGGCAGCGGATCTGACTCGTGGTCGGTCACGCCGGCGCTCAGACTCCCTGTCTGCGGCGGGCGATCGCTCGCAAGATCAACACAAAGGAGACCAGGCCGGCCACGGCGCCGGCCACGCTGGCGATCCGCTTGGTCCGCAGGTCACCGCGGGCGGTGAAGACCAGCCCCTTGGCCTCCTCCAACTGCTCGCGCGCCACCTGCTTGGCGTTGGCGATCGTGCGCTGCTTGACCCGGTTGGGGTGCACGGTGTCGATCAAGCTCTCCACGGAGCCGGTGAGGCGTGACCGGGTTGCCGCCAGGTCCGCCTCGATCTGGGACTTGGTCCGCGGGGGGCGCGACGGGTTACTGGCTGACACGGCGTGGTCCTCTCATGGCGATGCCGATGCTGCACGGCCGACCACGCACCAGGGCTCGGAGCGGGCCGTGCTGACAGCGTATTGCAGCACGTTCGGCGCGCCGACACGGTGGGACGGCGTCGAGCAGTCCCTACCCGCCCAGGAACGGCTCGAACGCCTCAGCAGACGCCTCGGCACGGGCGGCTAGGGTGACCGCCATGACCACTCGACTCGCCGCCGGCGACCCGGCTCCCGCCTTCACTCTGCCCGACGCCGACGGGAACCAGGTGTCGCTGGCCGACTACGCGGGCCGGCGCGTGATCGTCTACTTCTACCCCGCCGCGATGACGCCGGGCTGCACCACTCAGGCGGTCGATTTCACCGCAGCCATGGACGAGTTCACCGCTGCCGGGGTGGAGGTCCTCGGCATCTCCCCCGATCCGCAGGCCAAGCTGGCGCAGTTCCGGTCCCAGCAGTCGGTGCGGTTCCCGCTGCTGTCCGACGAGAACCGCTCGGTGCTCGAGGCCTATGGCGCGTACGGGGAGAAGCTGCTCTACGGCAAGCGGATCGAGGGCGTGATCCGCTCGACCTTCATCGTCGACGTGGACGACGCGGGACAGGGCACCGTGACCATCGCGCAGTACAACGTCAAGGCGACCGGGCACGTCGACCGGCTTCGACGCGAACTGTCGATCTGAGAGCGCCGACGCGGGCTCAACGCCTACGATGGTGGGCCGTTGCGGCTCTCGCGGAGCGTCGCAACGTCGCCGAGCAGCGGCAGCGGGCCGGAGTGGTGGAACTGGCAGACACGCAGGATTTAGGTTCCTGTGCCCCTGGGCGTGAGGGTTCGAGTCCCTTCTCCGGCACCCGTTCTTCGTGTTTCGACGTCGCACACAGGGTTCCGGCATGCCAAACCGCCCGGTCTCGGATGTCCGGGGCCGGCCGGTTTGGTCGGTCGGGAGCGGCCTGGGTCAGGCCGTCGGCGCCGTGCCGATATCGGGGTTGTTGGCCACCCCGACATCCACCGGGTTCCACGCGCCGGTGATCATCGAGTAGGTCGCGCCGGCGATCGCCGCTCCGATGATCGGTGCCACGATGAACATCCAGACCTGGATCAGGGCCGGGCCGCCGACGAAGAATGCCACCGCCAGCGAGCGAGCCGGGTTGACCGAGGTATTGGTGACCGGGATCGAGACCAGGTGGATCAGGGTCAGGCCGAGACCGATGGCGATCGGTGCGAAGCCCTTGGGGGCACGGTCGTCGGTGGCGCCCAGGATGATGAACAGAAAGATCGCCGTCATGACGATCTCGGTCACCAGACAGGCCAGGAGCCCGAAGTCACCGGGTGAGCCGAAGTTGCCCGGCAAGGCACCGTACCCGTTGGTGGCGAAACCGCTCAGGCGCACAGCCGCCGCGCTGACGCCGTCCTTGCCGGTGGCGATGAGGAACAGCACGCCGGCGGCGACCGTACCGGCGAGGATCTGGGTGAGGATGTACGGCCCGACGAGCTTCCACGGGAAGCGCTTGGCAACGGCGAGGCCGATGCTCACCGCCGGGTTGAAATGCCCGCCGGACACGTGCCCGAAGGCGAAGGCGCCGACGAGCACGGTGAGGCCGAATGCGAGCGCGACGCCCACGAACCCGATCCCGAGTTGAGTATTCCCGGGCGGGACGAGGAACTTCGCTGCCAGCACTGCGCTGCCGCAGCCCCCGAAGACCAGCAGGAAAGTCCCCAAGGCTTCGGCGCCCAGCTTGGCGCCCAGCTTTGGTTCGGACATGATGCTCCTACTTCCTCTCCGGTCCACCCGTCGTGGACCGATCGGAAGGACCTTAGAGCGCGCTCAGACTCGTCTCAGGCCGACGCGCCAGGCGGAACGCGTTCGTTCGGCGATCTTCACCCCGGCGTTATGAAGCGGCCGTCCGCCGGTAGCTGACGAAGGCGTAGCCCGGATGCGGGTCGCGAGACACCTCCGACCACACCGCCTGATCGATCGCCGGGAAGGTCGCGTCGCCGTCGGGCTCGACGTCGACCTCGGTAATCTCCAGCCGGTCGAGCCGGTGCCACGCCGCACGGTAGATCTCTCCCCCGCCCGCGATCCATACCGCGGCCGGCTTCGTGGCCCGAGATGCCAGGATCGCCGCGTCGACGTCGGGGACCGCGAAGACGCCATCAGCGCGCCAGCGGCGGTCGCGCGTGACCACGTACGTCGTCCGGCCGGGCAACGGACGTCCGATCGAGTCGAAGGTCTTGCGACCCATGATCACCGGCTGTCCCATGGTCAACCGCTTGAACCGCGCCCAGTCCTCCGGGATCCGCCACGGGATGTCGCCGTCCGCGCCGATCACGCCGTTGCGAGCAACCGCGGCGATCGCCACCAGTTCGCTCACCACAACCCCCGAGACCTCGTCATGTCAGACCGCGATCGGCGCCTTGATCGGGGGATGCGGGTCGTACCCCTCGAACGCGATGTCGCCGAGCTCGAAACCGTCGATGTCGGTCCGCTCGGGGTTGAGCACCAGGCGAGGCAACGGCCGCGGCTCGCGGGTGAGCTGGAGCCGGGCCTGCTCGAGATGGTTGGTGTACAGGTGCGCATCACCGAGAGTGTGCACGAAATCGCCGACCCCGAGTCCCGTGACCTGGGCGACGAGGTGGGTGAGCAGCGCGTAGGAGGCGATGTTGAACGGGACGCCGAGGAACACGTCGGCCGAGCGCTGGTACAGCTGGCACGACAGGCGACCCCGCTGATCGGGATCACCCTCCGGCGCCGGGGCCACGTAGAACTGGAACATGGTGTGGCACGGCGGCAGCGCCATCTGGTCGAGATCGGACACGTTCCAGGCGCTGACCAGGTGCCGCCGAGAATCCGGATTGGTGCGGATCGACTCGATCACCTGGGCGATCTGGTCCACGTGACCGTCATCCGGAGTTGGCCAGGAGCGCCACTGGTAGCCGTAGACGGGACCGAGCTCGCCGTCCTCGTCGGCCCACTCGTCCCAGATCGTCACCCCCTGCTCGTGCAGCCATTTCACGTTCGTCGAGCCCTGCAGGAACCACAACAGCTCGGCGACCACCGAGCGGATGTGCACCTTCTTGGTGGTCAGCAGCGGGAACCCCTGACGCAGGTCGAAGCGCATCTGGTGGCCGAACACGCTGAGCGTTCCGGTGCCGGTCCGGTCCGACTTCGCGATGCCCTCGGTGAGCACCCGGTCGAGCAGGTCGAGGTAGGTCTGCACATCGTCTCCTCAGCGAGCGCCGAGCTCGTCGATCAGCACGGGCGCGATCGCCCGCAAGGCCTGCGCCCGATGGCTGATGGCGTCCTTCTCCTCCGCCGACAGCTCACCGTTGGTCCGCTCCTGTCCGAGCGCAACGAACAGCGCGTCGTAGCCGAAGCCATTGTGCCCGCGCAGTTCGGTGATCACGGCGCCCGGCATCTCGCCACGCCGGACGTGTACGGTCCCGTCGGGCAGCACCAGGGCCACGGCGCAGACGAATCGGGCCGCACGCCGCTGCGGCGGTACGTCGGCCAACTGGCGCAGCAGCAGCTCGTTGTTGGCGTCGTCATCGGCCTGCGGGCCGGCCCAGCGAGCCGAACGCACTCCGGGCATGCCGTTGAGCACATCGACGGCCAGACCGGAGTCGTCGGCCAGCGCAGGCAGCCCGGTGGCCCGCGCGGCCGCGTGCGCCTTGATCAAGGCGTTGCCCTCGAAGGTCGACTCGGTCTCGGCCGGTTCAGGGTATTCCGCCACGTCGGAGAGACCGACGATCTCGATCGTGCGGGCCTGCTCCGTCCGGTCCTCCGCAGCCGCGGCCGCCGCCAGGATCCGCCGCAGCTCGACCAGCTTCTTGGTGTTGTTGGTCGCCAGCACCACCCGGGTCATGCCGAGCAGCCCGTCGAACTCTTCATCGGCCCTGAGCCGGAGGGAGTGCCATTCCGGGGTGTCATGCGCCCTGAGCCCGTCCAAGGGCCGCTCCGACCCGCAGAGCTTCCTCCTGCAGACCGGTCAGCTCCGCGCAGCCGCCGGCGGCCAGATCGAGCAGCCGGTCCAGCGTGGCGCGGTCGAAGGGCGCACCCTCCGCGGTGCCCTGCACCTCGATGTAGGAGCCGGCGCCGCTCATCACCACGTTCATGTCGGTGTCGGCCGCGGAGTCCTCGACGTAACACAGGTCGAGCATCGGCTCACCACCGACGATCCCCACCGACACCGCCGACACCGAGCCGGTGAGCGGCTCACCAGCGAGCAGGTTGCGGTCCCGCAACCACGACACTGCGTCGTACAAGGCGACATACGCGCCGGTGATCGACGCGGTCCGGGTGCCCCCGTCGGCCTGCAGCACGTCACAGTCGATCACGATCGTGTTCTCCCCCAGCGCGGCGTAGTCGATCACGGCGCGCAGGCTGCGGCCGATCAGCCGACTGATCTCGTGCGTCCGTCCACCGATCCGGCCCTTCACGGACTCCCGGTCGGAGCGGGTGTTGGTGGCGCGCGGCAGCATCGCGTACTCGCTGGTCACCCAGCCGAGCCCGCTGCCCTTCCGCCAGCGCGGGACGCCCTCGGTCACGCTCGCCGCGACCAGGACCCGGGTCGAGCCGAACTCGACCAGCACCGATCCCTCGGCCTGCTCGAGCCAGCCCCGGGTGAACCGGACCGGCCGGAGCTCGTCGGGACGTCGTCCGTCACTGCGCGAAACCATGCCGGCCACCTTAGGCGGTGCCACCGACAGTCACCGCGAGCCCGGACGCCGCGAGATCGATGGGTCCTTTGAAGGCGGCCCGAGCCTCGGCGAGCACGCGCTCGGGCTCGTTCCACGCCGGAATGTGGGTGAGTACGAGCCGTCGGACCCCGGCAGCCGCCGCGATCTGGGCCGCGTCGCGACCGGAGAGGTGGATGCCGGGCGGATTGTCCGGCGCATCCAGGAAGCCCGCTTCGGCCAGCAGGAGATCGGCTCCGCGCGCGAGCTCGGTCAGTTTCGGGTTGGGCCCGGTGTCTCCGGTGTAGATCAGCCAGGCGCCGTCCGGGCCGCTGACGCGCAGCGAGTACGCCTCCACCGAGTGAACCGCGGCGATCGTGGTCACCGCGAACGGCCCGATCTGTTGGGTCGCCCGCCAGCTCCGGTAATCGAAGCGGTCGGCGATCCCGAGCCCGGCCTCCCGCTGCGCCCCGGGCACCGCGTACGCGGCGGCGATCCGCGCGGCCGTACCGGGGGGTCCGTAGACCGGGATCGAGGGCCAGGGTGCCGTGCTGGAGTACGTTGCGGCGACGTAGAAGCCGGTCAGGTCCAGGCAATGGTCGGGATGCAGATGGGACAGTGCGATGGCGTCCACCTGCGCCGGGTCGAGATAGCGATAGAGCGCACCGAACGCGCCGGGGCCGAGATCGAGCACGAGCGTAAAGACCCGCTCCTCGTGCGGCGCCCGGACGAGATAGCAGGATGCCGGCGAGTCCGGGCCGGACGCCGATCCGCTGCACCCGACGACGACGAGTTCCATCACCGGGGCTCAGGCGAACTGCTCGACGCCACTGACCAGGCCGCCCATCAGCCGATGGCCGATGCCCTCGAACGCCTCCGGGCTACCGGTGGTCAAGAACCGGTACGTCGGCGTCCTCGGCCGGTCGTGGCTGAGTCCGAGCCGGGTCAGAACCGCGTACACGTCCTTGGCGCATTCCTCCGCGCTCGACACCAGACCGACCCCGTCGCCGAGGACGTAGGAGATGACTCCGGTGAGCAGCGGATAGTGCGTACAACCGAGGATCAACGTGTCGATCCGCGCCTCCTGCAGCGGCCGCAGATACTGCTCGGCGCAGGCCAGCAGCTCCGGGCCGCCGGTGATCCCCGCCTCGACGAACGAGACGAAGCGTGGGCAGGCGGCCGTGGTCAAGGTGACCTGCGGGGCGACCGCGAACGCGTCGTCGTAGGCCTGCGACGTGGCGGTCGCTTCGGTGCAGATGACGCCCACCCGGCCGGTACGCGTCGCCGACACGGCGCGCCGGGCGGCGGGCAGGATCACCTCGACCACCGGCACCTCGTAGCGCTCCCGGGCGTCGCGGAGTACAGCCGCGCTGCCGGAGTTGCAGGCGATCACCAGCATCTTCACGCCCTGCGCCACCAGGTGGTCCAGGCACTCCAGCGCGAACTCGCGAACGCTGGCGATGGGCTGCTCGCCGTACGGCGCACGGGCGGTGTCGCCCAGATAGATGATGTCCTCGTTCGGCAGCTGGTCGATCACGGCACGGGCGACCGTCAGCCCGCCGAACCCGGAGTCGAAGATCCCGATCGGTGCCTCTGAGTCAGGAGTCACGGCTGGCAAGCGTACTGGTCGGGGTGGGCGTGTGCCCTGTGCTTGCCGAGGGACAGCGCTTCGACAGGCTCAGGCCACATGGTCGACAACTCAGGGCAGGTCACCATCAAAGACTGGACGGCATGAAGGGCCATGTGCCTTCACGCAGGGCGGCGACGGGGGAACAAGCCACTCACGCCCAGACCTGGGTGTCCAGGAAGTCCTCGGTGGCGTCCATGTCTTCGTTGTACGCGCCGGTCGACAGGTACTTCCAGCCGGCATCCGGAACGATGATGACGATCTCGGCGGACTCACCCGCCTTGACCGCCCGCGCCGCCATGCCCAGCGCGGCGTGCACGATGGCCCCGGTGGACAGCCCGGCGAAGATGCCTTCACGCTCCAGGAGCTCGCGGACCCGTCGGATGGCATCTCGGGCACCGACGGAGAACCGGGTGGTGACGTAGTTCGCGTCGTACAGCTCGGGGACGAACCCTTCGTCGATGTTGCGCAGACCGTAGACGAGCTCGCCGTACCGCGGCTCGGCGGCGACGATCTTGACGTCGGGCTTGGCCTCGGCGAAGAACCGGCCGATCCCCATCAGGGTGCCGGTGGTGCCGAGCCCGGCCACGACGTGCGTGACCTCCGGCAGGTCCTTGAGGATCTCCGGACCGGTGCCGAGGTAGTGCGCTTCGGCGTTCGCGGGGTTGCCGTACTGGTAGAGCATGACCCAATCGGGGTGCTCGGCGGCCAGCTTCTTGGCGATCGCGACAGCTTCGTTGGACCCGCCGGCAGCTGGCGAGGAGACGATCTCAGCCCCCCACATGCGCAGCAGTTGCCGCCGCTCCGGCGAGGTGTTCTCCGGCATCACACAGATCAGGTGGTACCCCGCCAGCTTGGCCGCCATGGCCAGCGAGATCCCCGTGTTTCCGCTGGTCGGCTCGAGGATGGTGCAACCGGCCCGCAGCAATCCGTCGGCCTCGGCCGTACGGATCATCTGCAGCGCCGCGCGATCCTTGATGGAGCCGGTCGGGTTGCGGTCCTCCAGCTTCGCCCACAGCCGTACCTCCCCGCCCGGCGACAGCCGCGGCAGTCCGATGAGCGGGGTGTTGCCGACCGAGTCGGCGAGATCGGCGTAGCGAACCACGGAGGTCGTGACTACTGACCGCCGGCGACGGCCGGCAGCACGACCACGACGTCACCGTCCGCGGTCGGCGCGCCGAGCCCGCCGGTGAAGCGAACGTCCTCATCGTTGACGTAGACGTTCACGAAGCGGCGCAGGGCGCTGTCCTCGACCAACCGGTCCTTCAGACCCGGGTGGCGGCTCTCGACGTCGTCGATCACCTTCGCCAGCGTCTCGCCGTCGCCCTCCACGACCTTCGCACCGCCCGTGAACGTGCGCAGGATCGTGGGGATCCGAACCTCTACCGCCATTCGACTCGTCCTCTCGCAGAAAAGCTCGTTGTTGCTTCAACCGACCGCTCGCCGGAGCTATTCCGTGATCCGGATCTCCTCTTCGGTGACCTCGCCGTCGAGGATCCGGTAGGACCGGACCGGGACGTCACCGCCGGTGTCGTCGGCCAACGAAACCAGCACGTAGTGGGCCTGCGGCTCCACCGCGAGTCCGATGTCGGTCCGGGAGGGGTAGGCCTCGGTGAAGGTGTGGGAGTGGTAGACCACGACGATCTCCTCCTCCCGCGCGTCCATCTCCTTGTACAGCGCGAGTTGTTCGCCGGAATCGAACTGGAAGAACGTCGGCGACCGTTCGGCATTGGTCATCTTGACGTAACGCTCCGCGGAATCGGCCCCCTCCGGACCGACGATCACACCGCAGGCCTCGTCGGGGTAGTCCGCGCGGGCGTGGGCGATGATGGCGTCGAGGTGCGCCCGGGAGATGGTGAGCACACGGCCGAGCGTAGGCGGCGGTCTCTTGGGGCCCGGTCGGCTCCCGCAGGCTGAGACACGCTAGCCGGTCCGCCCACCGCCCGGCCCTCCCCACACGGACTCCCTCCGCCGCCACTCTCCCCACGGACTGTCGTTCCGCCGCCACTCCCCCCACGGACTGTCGTTCCGCCGCCACTCCCCCCACGGACTTTCGTTCCGCCGCCACTCCCCCCACGGACTGTCGTTCCGCC
>DASTGF010000282.1:0-14513 GCA_035719255.1 Microlunatus sp.
AGCATGGCCGCCGTACTGGGGCGCCAGATCTCGCAGATGGTCTGCGCGCTGGTCCTGGCCCGGCTACTGGGCCCCCAGACCTACGGCGTGATCAGCGCTGCCACCGTCTACGTCACCTTCACCACACTGCTGCTGGACCAAGGGCTCGCCGCAGCACTCATTCAACGCCCGGTGCTGTCGCGCTGGGCGCCCGGCGCGGTAGCCACCGCGAACTTGCTCTGCGGGCTCGTGCTGGCGCTGATCACCATCGTCGCCGCACCGGCGGTGTCGGGCTTCTTCCGCGCCCCCGACCTCACCGCCCTGCTGCGGGTACTCGGCATCGGACTGTTGATCAAGGCGTTGGCGATCACACCGCGTGCGGTCAATCTCCGGCTGATGCGGTTCAAGGTGATCGGCATCGCCGACATCGCGGGCGGAGTGATCGGCGCGATCGGTGGCATCACGGCCGCTCTGCTCGGCGCAGGGATCTGGTCCATGGCCGTCCAGGTGGTGCTGACCGATCTGGTGATCGCGATCCTGCTGCTCAGCCGGACCCACGGCACCCGACCGAACCACCACCTCCGCGAGCTCGGCAGCATCCTGCCGTTCAGTCTTCGCCTGTTCGGCAGCAACGCGCTGGCGTTCGCCTCCCGCAATCTCGACAACATCCTCGTCGGCCGGTTTCTCGGGGTGACCGCGCTGTCGCTGTACTCGATGGCCTACCGGGTTCTGGTCATCCCCGTCCAGATGATCGGCCAGACGGTGAACCGGGTGACGTTCCCGATGTTCTCCCGCCTGGCCGAGGATCGGCCCCGACTGAGCCGGAATCTCACCAAGGTCACCGAACTGCTCTCCTTCGCCACCATCCCGGGCATGCTGCTGATCGCGGTGGCCGCACCGCAGCTGATCGACGTGGTCCTCGGCCACGAGTGGGCCGCGACCGCGCCGGTGCTGAGCATCCTCGCCGTGGCGGGAGCTCGCGAGACGGTGTTCAGCGTGACCCAGTCGCTGATGCGCGCGAAGGGTGCGGGCAAGCTGGTGCTGCGCTATGAGTTCCTGGCCACCGGGACGCAGCTGACCGGCATCGTGATCGGCCTCCAGTTCGGCCTCATCGGAGTCGCCCTGGGATTCACCGTCGCCGGCTTCCTGCTCAGCCCGGTCATGCTGATCATCCAGCGCCGGTTGTCGGGCGCCCCGATCCGCCTGCTGCTCGGCCGGATGCTCCGGCCGCTGCACGCCTCTCTGTGGGGCGTGGCGGGGTATTGGCTCATCACCTTGATCGGATCAGGTCAGTTCGTCACGCTGCTGCTCGGCTGCCTGGCCTACGCCGCGCTCGCCGCCGCGGTGCTCCTGCTGATCCACCGGGCCGCGCTCAAGCGCGCCGTAGCCGCGGCCGTCGAGATCTTCGTTCCGGGGCGGGCCCAGCGATCCGACGTCTAGGCCTCACTGCTCCCACTGCTCCCCATGCCCCACAGAGGCCCGCGAGGGCCCTCCGATGATCGACGAAGGGACCACTGATCATGAGCACGCCTCCGCTGGATCGGGCTCGCGCGGGCTACCGCTGGGCCCGCAAGCGTGCCAAGCGCACGCAGAGCCACGTCTGGCTTGCCTGGTTGACCGGGATCAACGCCCGATCCTCCCGGCCGGTGACCGGTGATGCCGACGTCGTCGTCTCGTTGACCACGTTCGGCTCCCGGCTCGAGTCGGTGGCCTACACCGTCGAGTCCATCGCGGCGGGCACCGTGCGCCCTCGACGGCTCGTGCTCTGGCTGGACGACCCGGCGGCGTACGAGAATCGGCCCACGAACCTGCGCCGCCTGGAGGCCCGCGGGCTGGAGGTCGGGCTGACCGACAACCTCGGTCCGCACACCAAATACTTCCCGGCCCTCGACGGCGCGCTGGCGTCCGGGCTGCCGCTGGTCACCGCGGACGACGACATCCTCTACCCACGCAGCTGGCTGGCCGGCCTGATGGCCGCAGCCGCCGCTCATCCCGGCGTGGTGAACTGCTACCGCGCCAGCGTCGTGGCGCTCAGCGGTGACCGGCTCGCCGCCTACGTCCGCTGGCCACGCTGTACCGACACCCAGACCAGCGTTGCCCGCTTCGGCACGGGTGTCTCCGGCGTCCACTACCCGCTGGCGATGGTGCGCGAGCTGCAACGTCGCGGCACGGCATTCATCGACAGCTGCCTGAAGGCCGACGACATCTGGTTGCACTGGGTTGCGCTCCGCGCCGGAATCCCGGTCCGGCAGATCGACGCCAGACCGCGCCACTTCCCGATGCTGCCGGGTACGCAGGAGCAGTCGCTGGTGGCCGACAACCTGGTTCTGGGTCGCAACGACGACTACATCGCCGCGCTCTACGACTCCGGCGACGTCGCGACGCTGGCGGCCGCTGGAGCGCCCTCGCTGGACTGAGTCGGCGAGTCCCCCCTGGGCCGCCGGATGGCGCGGCGCGGGGGGGTCGCCACCGGCCGGGCTGTGGGCGCAGGCTCTTCGATCAACGCAGGTCGGAGGAGCGCTGGGTCGTCGCCGATCGTCCAGGCGACCACCACCAACCCCAGCGCAGCCCAGATCAGGGTGCCGGAGAAGTTGGCGAAGGCGACTGCGCTGAACGTGTGCTGGAGCACGGTGCCGACCAGGGCAGCGAGCGTCACGCCACGAGCGGTGCGCTGAACCCCGTAGCGGATGGCGATCGCCAGCTGCGTGCCGAAGTAGAGCGTGGCCAGCAGCAACCCGGTGTCGATCACGTACATCAGGTACGAGCTCTCCAGGCTGGTCTCCAGGCCCGCGTTGCGGGCGATCGTGTAGCTGGAGATCAGTCCCTGACCCGTCAGCAGGAACTGCCCGATGTTGTCGAAGACGAACTGGGCGGCCAGCGCCCGCGCATTGGCCGAGCCGGTGTCGTTGTTGAAGCGGGCGGCGAGGCCGCTGATGATGGCCGATCCCGCGAGGTAGTAGCCGACGCCGACCACCGCCACGCTGGCGAGCGCACGCGCCCACAGGGCCATCTGAGACCGGATGATCGCGTACACGATGATCAACGACATTACCGCCGCCCCGGTCCGAGACTGGGTGATGATCGTGGCGATCAGGAACAGGCCGACGAGTGAGAACCGCAGCACGGCGCTGCGCACGCCGACGGCCAGCGCACCGGCGACACACACCCCGAGCGACAGCACGAGCGGGCTGTCGGCAGTACCCATCCACCGGACGAAGGTTTCCGGCTTGAACCACGGCAGGGTCAGATAGTCGCTCTCGTAGAGGATGATCCGGCCCAGCGCCAACTGCACAATCGCGAGGATCGACTGTGCAGCCATCGCGAGCAGGATCGCGTTGCGCACCACGAACAGCACCGAACGACGCCGGTAACCGTCGGCGACGACCAGCCAGAACAGCAGGAACGGACCGACAATCTGGTCCATCAGCAATCGAGTTCCGCCGCTGCCGGTCAGGCGACTGGTGATCAAGGCACCGATCGAGAAGACCATCACCGCCAGCATCACCAGGTAGTGCCGGGCCAGAGCCGATCCGATCGTCCGCGGATTGAGCACCAACTGGATCGCGAAGATGGCCAGGACCAACCAACTCGCCGGATGGAAGGCGATTCCGCTGCCGGACACACCGATCAGGTGGTGACCGCCGACGGCGGGCACCGCCGACCACACGATGATCACGGCACCGGCCGCGTACGCCACCCGGTCCCGCAGCAGCCACGCAACCGCCGCGCAGACCAGCAGCCAGACGGCCAGCTGCGCCATGATCAGGTCGCCTCGGCCAGCTTGGCTGGACTGTCGTCGTAGGTAGGCAGCCGGTCACTGCGCCCGGTCGGGACCATGGACAGCACCGTGCCCAGCACCCGTGCATCGACCGAACCCAGCGCATCCAGCGCGTCGTCCACTTGATCGCGGCGGGTCCGACCGTGCCGGACGACGAGGATGACTCCGTCGGCGACGGCCGCCGTGACGGCCGCGTCGGTCACCGGGAGCAGCGGCGGTGTGTCGACGATGACGATGTCGTAGGCCGTCCGCGCATCCGTAAGGAAGCGCTCCATGGCCGAGCCGCCGAGCAGCTCGCTCGGATTGGGCGGGATGGGACCACAGGCCAGCACATCGAGCCCGGACGGACCCCAGGGCTGGACGATCTCCGAAAGCTGAGCCTCGCCGATCAAGATGCTCGTCAGACCCGCCGAGCTCTCGAGATCGAGATAGCGCTCCAGCTTCGGCTTGCGCAGATCCCCGTCCACGAGCAGGGTCTTGCGGCCAGCCTCAGCGAACGCCTGGGCGAGGTTGGCCGCCGTGGTGGTCTTGCCCTCGCCCTCCACCGAGGACGTGATGACCAGCACCTCGACCGCACTCTCGGCGTCGAAGTAGCGCAGGTTGGTGCGCAGCTGCCGAGTCGCCTCGGCGCGCCGCGAGCGCGTCTCGGTGGGCAGCAGGATCGGTGACCGCTTGGCCGCCGGATCGAAGCCGACCGAGCCGAGGAGCGGCAGACCGGTGCCGTCGACCAGCTGGTCTCGGCTGCGATAAGTGGTGTCGAACTGCTGGCGCAGCAGGGCCTGAGCGACACCGATCCCGAGGCCGATGAGTAGCCCCAGCGCCAGGTTCAGCTTCCAGCGCGGCTCGACCGGTGCCGGGTTCAGGGTCGGGCCCGAGATCACTCGAAGCTCGACGGCGTTCTGATTGCCACGGTTGTCCAATTCACCGATCAAGTTGTCGAGGTTCTTGGCGATCGACTGCGAGATGATCAAGGACCGATCTGCCGAGACGTCGCGCACCGCGACGGTCATCAGCACGGTGTCGGGATCGACCGAGGCGGAGATCATGTCGTTCAACTCTGTCGCCGCGAGGGGCAGACCGGTGTCGTCGATGACGACCTTGGCGAGCCGCTCGCTGTTGATCACGCCGACGTAGGAGTTGATCCGGCGCTGCGCGAACTCGTCGGCCTGCAACGGAGAGTTCCCGGCACTGGTCTGGGTGGCCACGAAGAAGGTGGTCCGCGCCTCGTACTTCGGCGGCACCAGCAGCGAGATCCCGATCGCGATCAGGAGACCGGCGAGTGTGCAGAGCGCGACGCTCTTCCAGAACCGCCGGAGCGCGTGGACATGCGTGCGCAGATCCAGGCTGGGCCGATGGGCGTCGGTCGTGGACGAGGAGCGCCCCCGCGACGGCTGGGTGCTTACGCTCATGCCTTGCCCCTGAAGATCACGGTTGGCGCGTCCGTCGTGTAGCTGAACTCCACCGTCAGCGCTCCACGCTGGCTCTCCGGAACCGAGAACACGTACGTCCCCGAGTCGGTCTTGCCCACCGCGATCGGCGCAGACAGCGGAGCCACGCCCGGACCGCTCAGCGTGGACGCCGGCGTCTTGTCCTCACCGTAGTAGAGATTCACCAGTGCCAGGTCCATCGGCACCTCCTTGTCGGTTCCATTGGCCACCTCGACGGTCACGCGGACGGCAGGTCCGGCGATCTCTCCCGGGCCCTGCGCCTCACCCTTGACGCTCTCGACCTTGGCTACCCGCACCGATACGCCGTTGCCCAAGGACGCCGTCTGGTCCAGCGGCGCCGTCGTCGACGCTGTGGCCTTGGTGGGCACCACGGTCGGCTTCCCGGTGGCGGTGGGCTTCGGCACCGACGGACTCGGCACCGGTGCCGAGTCCTGGGTGCTCGGACTTCCTGAGCCCGGCGATGCCGGCGCAGATCCGTTGTAGGACTGGTCACTTCCCGGTGCCGCTCCGGAGCTCTCGCCTCGCGTGAGCAGTACGGCGACGATCACCGCAACGATCAGCACGACAGCCCCCACTGCCAGCCAGATCGCGGTCCTTCGTCGCGGCGCGTCCTGTTCGGGCACGTCACTCGTCATGTCAACTCTCTCAACCGCTGATCGGGGTCCCCCGCCCCGATGCTCGCACAAGCGTATAGGGCAACCACGGATGACAAAGAATTCCGGAGAGGACGTGAACAAAACGTGACCGTGACCATTCCGTGATCAATGTCACGTCTTCCCTGGTCAGCGCTCACTTGCACAAACGTCGCCGCGGCGACGATGATAACGAACGGATAACGAAGGGTTGGACCCGGGGGGGTCGGACATCCGCCGACCGACGCACACGTCGGACGAAGCACACATGTCGCAGTACTTCCGACGGAGGAGACCCCGTGACCCGGGCACACTTGGACGCGCCTTCGCACGCCGTGCGACTTCGACAACTCGCCGGCTCCCTGCCGCGCACTGCCCGCCGCGGCATCACCGCGTTGACCGCGCTGCTGATCGCCGTCGTCGGCCTGGCCGCAGTGCCGACGGCCGCGTACGCCGCGACCAGTGGCACCTTGTCGATCGCGCCCGGCGGTTCCGCATCGGCCAGCGTGACCAGCAGCAATCTCGGTGACACCACGGGCTCGGCGCAGTTCACGGTGCCGTCCCAGCGCACCGCGTACCTGGCCGTGCAGTTCCGCTCCCCCTCGGTCGGCCAGGGTTATCGCGCCAAGGCTCGGGTCGTCGCCGACGGCAGTGTGTCGGTCAGTGTCTCTCGGGTCGGTTCCAGCGCCGAGACCGTCCTGGTCAGCGCGGACAATGGCCTCACCGTGAGCAGCGGTCAGAAGCTGAACCTCGAGGGCTCGGTCACGGGCACCGACCCGGTGCAGATCCAGGTCCGCGCCTGGGTCGATGGCAGCACCAAGCCGGGTTGGCAGCAGACCTACAGCGACTCCTCCGCGAGCCGGGTCACCGGCGCCGGCCCGGTCCGGTTGTGGGGCTATCTCAGCGGCAGCGCGGGATCCACCGCGAACGTGGCCTTCGCCAATGCGACCGCCACCGGCTCGGACAACACGAGCTCGGGTGGATCGACCGGGAGCGGCAACACCGTGACGGCCAGCGGCAAGCCGTCCGACGCCACCACGGGCGTCCCGGCGGGAACCACCTTGACCCAGCACTACGGCGATCTGACGATTACCCAGGCCGGTACCGTGATCGACGGACTCGACATCCACGGCTTCGTCATCGTCAAGGCCGCCAACGTCACGATCAAGAACTCCATCGTCCGGGGCGGCAAGAACAAGGGCGTGCAGGTCGGCCTGATCACGAACTACGGCTACGACAACCTGGTGATCGATCACGTCGACGTCAAGGCCGAGTACCCGTCGGTGTACTTCGACGGCATCAAGGGCTGGGACTTCACCGCCCGCAACGTGCACGTCGTCGGCAACGTGGACTCGGTCAAGATCCACGGCGACAACGTCACGGTCCAGAACTCGCTGCTGGAGAACACCGTGTACTACGCCAGCGACCCGGCCCAGGGCGGGGGCCCCACGCACAACGACAACGTCCAGATCCTCAGGGGCAACAACCTCAAGATCGTCGGCAACACCATCCGGGGCGCCACCAACTTCGCGATCCTCGGTGGCGCGGAGCAGGCGAATGTCGGGCTCGCCGTCGACGGCAACTGGCTGGACGGGGGCCACTGCACCGTCAAGCTCCAGGTCAAGAACGGATGGTCGGAGACCGCTGCGGTGACCAATAACAAGTTCGGCCCGAACCGCGCCGTGTCGTCGTGCGTCTTCACCGCCTACCCGGCAGTCAAGCTCAGCCAGAACAACAACACGATGGAGCTGACCGGGGATGTGGTCAACCCGCTGATCCTCGTCTCCTGACCCGGAGCCGATGGCCTCCCCGGCGGGGCCGTACAGATCGGGTGTCTGCCCGGCCCTGGGCTCAGGGGGGACCTCACCCAGGGCTCGGGCAGACGGGGGGACACCGCGATGGGGACCGCGGTGCGCTCTAGACCTGCGAGCCGGCTAACCGGCGGTCGCAGGACGGGAGTTGACGTCGTGACCGGTCCGCTGCTCCCCCACACAGGTCGACGCCGCGGCATCAGTGCGCGGACGCACGCTGACCCTGGCCGGTGTGAGATCGACGTTGCGGATCCGACCGGCGCCGCGGATGTACGACGAGGTGTTGGCCGAGCGAGAAGTCCGCGAGCTCGGTGTGCCGTTCGTCGACCAGCCCCCACCAGAACGTGCGGGCAGCCGATCGCCAGTGTGCGACAGCATGTGTGATTCCCCCCGAAATCGGCGGCTCGCGACCCCCGTCGCTCACCGCACCACGATCATAGCTGGCGGGCCGCAGCCTCACCAGCCGTTGACGAAACTCTCAGCTGTGCAGCGCGTACTCGCGCTCGGCTCGACGCTCCGGGACGCCGGTCCGGCGACCTGAGGGCCGCCGGCCCGGTACCTGTCCGGCGGCAAGCCGGATGCACAGCTGCTCGTACGCCGCAGCGACGTCGTCCCAGTTGTAGCGCCGGATCTCGTTCTGCAGCGCCTCTCCACCGCGGTGCGCGCGGTCGGGATCGGCCTCGACGTCCTCGATCAATCCGGCGAGCTCGCTCGGCGTGCGCCAGAACTGGCCCTGGTCGCCGATCACCTCGCGATTGAAGGAGACGTCGAAGGCCAAGGTGTACGCACCCGCCCCGGCCGCCCGCAGCAACGAGGGATTGGTCCCCCCCACCGAATGCCCGTGCAGATAGGTGAGCGCGTGCGCGTACAGCTGGTTCAGCTGCTCCTGGTCCCAGACCCCACCCAGCAGGCGGACACGCCGGTCGGCGGCCGCGGACACCCGTGCGGTGTACTCATCGGCGTAGGGGGCAGAGCCGACCACGACCAGCGGCAGCTCGGCGCGGCTCGCGACGTAACCCTGGACCGCTTCGAGCACGTGGTTCTCCGGCTCGAATCGGGCCACCACCAGGTGGTACTTGCCGGGCGCCAGGTCCAGCTCGGCGATCCGGACCGCGTCCTGCGGCTGGGTGATCGGGGCGCCGTAGGCGATCAGCTCGGTCTCGGCCTCGAACTCTCGGGAGTAGTAGTCGGCGATGCCCTGGGCATCGGCGATCAGCGCGTCCGACCAGCGCACCGCCAGCGACTCCGCCATTCGGTAGTAGCGCTGACCGGTGGGGCCCCACTTTCCGCGCTGCCACTCCAGCCCGTCTACGTGGGTGGCCACCGGGATACCGCGGCCCCGGATCACTGGCAGCAGCGGGGCGTTGGCCGCGTTGAAGACGATCGCGGCGTCGATCCCGCGCAGCGTCTTGTGCAGGACGGTCAGCCCGGTATGGGCCAGGGTCTCCAGTGAACGCTTCCGGACGATCGGCAGATGCACCAACTGCATGCCCTTGTAGGTGCGCAGGCGTTCCTCTTCCTCCCCGGTGCGGCAGTAGACGATGACCTCGTGACCGGCCGCGACCAGACGCGACCCGACCTCTTCGACACAGGTCTCGAAGCCGCCGTAGCGGGCCGGCACTCCTCGAGTGCCGATCAATGCGATACGCATCACAGATGCCTTCCGTTCACCGTGTTCAGACCGACCAGCACGGCGGCGGTGCCGAGCCCATCGAAGGATGGAAGCCGTGCTGCGCGGACTGCTCGACGAGCGGTGCGCGCCTTCCTGGTGTTGATCAACTCTTCCCCCCAGAGAGTCGAATGAACTGAGCTCCTCTAGCGTTCGGCCAACATGGCGCGTAGCTGAGTGCTCGAAGTGTGAGCCGTGTACGGGAAGTAACAGACGCTTACCCCGACGGCTCTCATGTCGGCCTCCAGCTTGTTGCCCTTGGCCGTTCCGCGCCAGTCGTCGCCCTTGAACAAGACGTCGAATCCGACGCGGCGCCAGACGTCGAGCTTGTTGCTGGAGTAATCGACCACCACGTCGTCGACCATGTCGAAATGGCTGACCACTTCCATCCGCTCGGCGAGGGGAACGATCGGGTACTTGCCCTTCGCGGCCAACAGCGCGTCGTCGGTGACCACACCCACGATCAGCCGATCGCACTGCTCACGCGAGCGGAGCAGGATGTTCAGGTGGCCGATGTGGAACATGTCCCACGCACCGGGGACGTACCCCACCAGCGGCCGGCTCATCGGGCACCCGCCGAGGCGTCCGAGGCCAGGCTGACATCTGCATCGAGGGCGGCGACGTCGCCGTACCACTTGCGCAAGATCAACAACAGGTAGCCGGCCGATCCGAGCGCGAGGACGGAATAGACGCCGAGGAAGATCATCGGGGCGCCGAGGAGGAGAAAGGCCAGGCAGAGAACGCCGTAGTCCGTCGGGATCTTGGCCAGAGTCTTGCCGCGGGACGCAACCTGCTTCGGCGGGGTCGGCAGACCCAGCTTCGCGCGATGTTCACGGCCGAGCTGTTCGACCAAGATCATCCCGAAGAAGTGCACCGTCGACACGGCAGCGAAGATCATCGGTACGACGAAGAGCCAGCCCGTGGGCAGGTCCACCCGACGGGCTAGCATGATCAAAACCGCCAGGTGCAGGCAGACGATCTTGCCGGAGTCGATCATGTGGTCGAGCCACTCCCCGGTGCTGCTGCCGCCGCCGCGCAGCCGGGCGAGCTGGCCGTCGGCGGAGTCGAGCGCGTAGCCGAGAACCAACAGGGAGCCGACCACCAGACCGATCCACCAGGACAACGGGGCCAGAGCCAGCACGGCAATCCCGGCGAAGGTGAAGCCCGCGCTGATCACCGTGACCTGATTGGGCGTGAGGCCGAGTTGAAAGGCCGCCGCGGCGAAGATCCGGCCGAGCGGCCGGTTGACATAGAGCGAGTACGCCGGCGCGCCCTTGGAGCTCTTCTGCGCGCTGCGCAGCCGCTCGAGGGCGGCGCGGAATCCGGCGGGTCCGGCGGGCCGGGTCACCCGGGGTGCAGTCATCAGGCCACCGCCTCACCGAGCGGCGCCAGCGCCAGACGCAGGGCCGTGCTCTCGGTCTGCCGGGCGGCGTCCAGCGCGACGATCCTCGACGGCAGTGGGCCGCCCCCCGCAGCGAACGGCGTGCGGTCGTCGACGAACACCACCGCGTCGGCGGGCTCGGCGCCCGCCTCGTGGACCCGGACCTCGTCGACGCCGCGGACGTGCGCCACCAGCGCAAGCCGGTCGGCGAACGGCACCACCGGCGGACGGCCGGTCAGCTGCTCGACCAGGGCGTCGGAGTGGATCCCGACGACGAGTCGGGCGCACTGTTGCCGAGCCTGCGCGATCAGATCGAGATCGCGGACGTTGATCAAATCGAAAGAGCGCGCCAGATAGCCGACGCGTGCACAGTCCCCCCGCACGAGATATCCCCCCAGATATCCGTCGACTTCCCCGAGCCGACGACTTACAGAAGCTTAGCGTAAGTTTTTGACCGCCATGTCAATCCTTCACTCAGTGCACTGAGCATCTCACACGGTCAGCCGGAAGGAGGCAGTCGTCACGGGACTGATACGTGATCGTGCGCGGCGTCACACCGTGCCTCGGCAGGCACAGGTCAGCGCTCCCCGGTGACCACGTCCGCGATTTCCGACCGGTAGCGCTCGGTGCTGAAACGCTCGAGCGCGCTGCGCCGCCCGTCGTCGGCCAGCCGACGGGCCAGTTCCGGATCATCCACCAGACGGGCTATCGCTTGCGCCATGGCCGGGACGTCCTCGGCCGGCACCAGCAGGCCGGTCCGGCCGTCGGCGATGCTCTCGGTGTGCCCGAGAGCCGCAGTGGCAACCACCGGACGGCGCGACAGCTGAGCCTCGACGACGGCGTTACCGAACGGCTCCCGCAACGACGGCGCGACCGCGATGTCGGCCCGGGCCAGCACCGGCCAGATCGGCGACGCGTAACCGGTGAAGGACACCGCCCCCGCGAGGTCCGGGCGGGCGGCGCGCTGCTCGAGCTCGGTCACGTACCACTCGTAACCGTCGAAGGCCGTCCCAACGATCTCCAGTTCGACGTCGTAACCCTGGGACCGGAGGCGGCCGACCGCCTCGAGTGCGAGGTGCGGTGCCTTCCGCGGAGACAATCGGCCGACGACCACGGCCCGCAGCGGTGCGCTGCGATCGGCCTCGGACGGCTCGGCCGGCGGCTGCGGGACGCCGTTGTAGACCAGCCGCGCGCGCGAGCGGAGCCGCGGCACCACCGAGACCATGGCGTCCAGGGTGGATCGGCTGATGACGATGACGGAGTGGGCGAGCAGCAACGGCGACAGCAAAGCCTTCAGCACGACCGAGCGGTCGCCGGTCTCCGCCTCGTGGAGGTGGCAGATCGTGCGCCGGCCCGCCAGACGCGCGGCGAGCAGCCACCAGGGCAGGGTGACGGTGTTGACGTAGACCGCCGACGGGTCGAATCGGCGGATCACCCGGAAGAGCCGGGGCAGAGCCCGCAACGCGTCGAAGGCCATCGCGGCGAATCCGACGGCAGAGGTGTTGGCGCGCCTCAGCACCGGGTAGTCGACGAATCCGACCTCGGCACCGCGCTCGATCAGACGCGCCACCAGCGGGCCGTCGGCGGGCACGGCGACGACCACTCGCCAGCCGCGCTCGGTCATCGCCGACACGCTCTCGAGCAGCTGCAGATCGGCCCCGTAGAGGTCCGCCGAGGGATGTGCGATCAGAAGGGTGGACGCGGCGGCGTGATCATGAGTGGTCGGCGAGGCCATGGCCGAAACCCTACCCAGCGGGTCGCCGCCGGCCGCCGCGTTCAGCGGTCGCTGGGACAACGCTCAGGTCAGGTTGTGGCTCACCATCAGGGCTTCCGCATAGGCTTCGGGGCGTGCGCGCAGAGCAAGTGGTGCTTCTCGACCCCGACGGCAGGGTGATCGGCGCGAGCCCGAAGGCTGAGGTCCACCATGGCAACACTCCGCTTCATCTGGCCTTCTCGGTGCACATCTTCGACCCCGCCGGTCGGGTGCTGCTGACCCGGCGTGCGCTGGACAAGCGGACGTGGCCGGGGGTGTGGACCAACAGCTGCTGCGGTCATCCCGGGGTCGGCGAGCCGATGGCGGACGCGGTGCGGCGCCGGGTCCGCTACGAGTTGGGGCTGGAACTGGGCGACCTGCGCAGCGCGCTGCCGGACTACGCCTACATGGCCACCGACGCGAGCGGTGTGGTCGAGAACGAGATCTGCCCCGTGTTCGCGGCCAACACCGTGCATCCAAATCCCGAACCCCACCCGAACGCAGAGGAGGTCATGGACTACGCATGGGTGGAGTGGACCGACGTGGCCGCGGCAATGGCCGCGACGCCGTTCGCCTTCAGCCCCTGGTCGGTCGAACAGGTGTCGCTCCTCGGCGCCCACCGCAGACCATGACTCGACCCGGCCCGACCCCAAGATCCGGAGCCGGACCAACCAGCGGGAGGTCAGCGTGAGGGCTGCGGGCAGTGTCGAACGATCGACGAGCGATGACGTCGGACGCGTCCTGGCGTTTCCCGCCCGGCGGTCTGACGACGTCGAGGCTCATCTCGCGCTGGTCGACGGCCTGGTTCGCGAGGCGCTGGGTGATCTCTCCCACCTGTGGCGCGGCCAGATCGAGGAGGCCGGACTGGCCACCGGCCGCGACGTGCTCCTGGGCGAAGATCTGCCCGAGTTGCTGTTCGAGCTGGCCGCCGCGGGCGGCAAGCGGCTGCGACCGGTGATGTCCTATCTCGGCTGGGTCGCCGCCAGCGGGCGCCGCCGCGACGTCGGACACGTCGAGGTGGTGCGCGCCGGCGCGGCGCTGGAGCTGCTGCACCTGTTCGCGCTGATCCACGACGACGTGATGGACGAGTCGGACTCGCGCCGCGGGCGACCCACCGTCCACGTCCGGGCGGCCGAGCTGCATACCGGTGCCGGCGGCCGCGGCGAGGCTCGGCGGTTCGGCGAGAGCATCGCCATCCTGCTCGGCGATCTGGCCCACGCCGAGGCGGACCACCTGGCCGGTCAGCTACCGGAGCCGATGCGCAGCATCTGGCGAGTGCTCGTCGTCGAGCTGGTCTGCGGTCAGCGCTATGACCTGACCGGGAGCGCCGACGGTCGCCACGATCTGCCGCACGCACGCCACGTGGCCCGGTCCAAGTCGGGCGGCTACACCGTCGAGCGGCCGCTCCAGCTCGGCGCCGCAGCCGCCGGCGCACCGGACGTCGTGACCGCGAGCCTGCGGACGTACGGCCGCGAGCTCGGTGAGGCCTTCGCGCTGCGGGACGACCTGCTGGGCGTGTGGGGTGACCCGGCCCGCACCGGCAAACCGGTCGGTGACGACGTGCTCTCGGGGAAGCCGACGGTGCTGATGGCCCTGGCTCATCAGCGGTTGACAGGCGCGGCCGGCGAGCGGTTGAGGCGGGTCGCCGCCGGGGACGGAACGGACGCCGAGCTGGTCGGCGTACTGGACGACCTGGAGGCCGCCGGCCTGCGGACCGAGGTGGAGGACCGGATCGACCGGCACGTCCGGCTGGCCCTGGACGCTCTCGATCAACGCGTGCTGGATGCTGACGGCATCGCGCATCTGCGCCGGATGGCCGCCGAGATCGCCTGGCGGGACCGATGAGCCGCGTCGTCGTCATCGGGGCCGGCCTGGCCGGGCTTGCGTCGGCCTGCCATCTGGTGGGCGCCGGCCACGACGTGACCGTCGTGGAACGGGAGCCGATCGTCGGCGGCCGGGCCGGACGGCTCGAGCTGGACGGCTTCAGCTTCGACACCGGACCGACCGTGATGACCATGCCGGAACTGGTCGCCGAGGCTCTCGATGCGGTCGGCGCCGAGCT
>DASTGF010000283.1:0-3066 GCA_035719255.1 Microlunatus sp.
GTTGCGCCCGGGGCAGGCTCCATAACGCGGTCAGGTCGGCTTGCGCGGTGAGGAAGTACAGCCGGCGGCCGATCGACAGCCGGCTGGGGATCCCTCGGGCTGCTGCGGCGAGGACGTGACCGGCCTCATGCATCAGGGTGCATAACACGGCGGCGAGCGACATGACCAGCACGGAGGCGAGCGGGGAACCGGCTACCACGATGTCGGAGGCATGCGGGCGGAGGGACGGGTTGTGGATTGCCGCGGCCGCCCCGGCCAGGGCGAGGCTGCCCTGCACGGCCCAGCCGATTGGGCTGAACAACACGCGACCGCACCGCTGCCAGGTCCGGCCCACCGGCGGTTCGTCGGTGGGGTCGGGTTCGGTGTCGAGCACCCCCTCGGCGGTCAGGACGTGGAGGAAGTCGGTGACATCGACCGGTTCCCCGGCCAGTTCCTCGGCTCGCGCGGCGGCGACGGCGATACTGTCGCCGGCTTGGAGCCAGCGAATCACTTCGGCGCCGATGGCCGGGACGGCGACGTAACAGCGGGTCCGCGGGTTGCCGATGACGTAGGCGTCGCCGTCGGCGACGAGGGTCAACGCACCAAACTGGTCCGCGGTTGCGGTGGTCACGCCGCCACCGTCGGTTCCGCAGGCTCGGTGTCGGTTTCACCGTTGACGGTTCGGCGGTCGGCGCAGCGTTTGCATGCGGGGTGGTAGGTCCACGGGTCACGCCCGGTCGACATCTGGTCGGCGAGCGCGATCCAGTGGTAGGTGGCCCGGGCTACCGGCTCGTCGTGACGGCTGAGGAATCGGAGGGTTTCCAGGGCCATCAGTCCGGACAGCATCTGCACGACCGGGCCGGTGCCCCGGTTGACGGTGCTCGCCAACAGCAGCGGCGGCCGCGCGAGGATGGATTCGGAGCCGTGCAACTGGTCCTGCCGGTGCAGTTCCAGGCAGAGCCGACACGGTGAGACGCCCGGTTCGACCGACCAGTAGTACAGGGTTGACTGCTGCAGGCCGCCGGTGACGAAGGGGATGCCGAGCTGCATGCACGCCTCGTTCACCAGTAGTTGGGCGTCGGTGGGGGTGTCGATGGCACACACCACGACGTCGACGTCGGCGGCGAGCTCGCGGATGCGGACGGCGTCGGTGATCCGCTCGACCAGCGGCTCGACCCGGGTTTCGGGGGAGTAGGCCCGGACCCAGTCGGCGGCGGCGTCGACCTTGTGGCGGCCGATGGCGTCTTGGCTGTAGCAGAACTGGCGGGCAAGGTTCTTGGTTTCGACGGTGTCGACGTCGACCAGGCGGACGAATCCGACACCCGCCCCGACCAGGGACTGGAGGATGCCGCTGCCGGCGCCGCCCGCGCCGAGCAACAGGACCCGGGCACGGGCGACGGCGGCGTGGATGTCGGCCGCCCCGCGCTGCGGGGTACTGAACAGTTCGTAGTAGTGCAGGTTGCTCTGGTGTCGGGCACGGACCTCGGTCGGGATGGTCGACCAGTCGTCGGCCTCGTACACCAGACCGAGCTCGGCCAGGCCGGCGATGCCGTCGGAGACGTCGTCATCGGACACGCCATAGCCGCGTGAGCGGAGCTCGGCGGCGATCCCGGCTGTGGTGCGGTCGCCGGCTGCCAGCAGTTGGAGCAGCGCGGCGGTGCTGCCGTCGGGATCGGCCAGCTCGAGCCGTTCGTAGGGACGGACGTAGACCAGCAGGTGCCCGTCGCCGGCCACCGCGGAGATGGGTTTCAACGTGGGGTGGATCACGGGACACTCCAAGGTCAACCGAGAAAGGAACAACAACAGTGGTCGGGACCGGTTGCTGTGCGGAACTGTGTCCCGCACAGCCACCGCGCGGATCAGAGGCCGCCAGCCTCGGGGTCGAGGTGAATGCGGGTCGCCTCGATACGCTCAACCTTCACGACGGTGATCTTCATGGGTATACACCTCCCTCACGTCCAGTGGCTTCAACGGATGATCGAAGCTGGTCCCCAATGGGGGACGTCGCCCACATGCAGTCCGCAGCGAAGCCGAACCAGCGGTCCACGGGGGCAAAGGAGACGAAATCTCGTCACCTGATACGGCTTTCGTCGTATCAGGTGGTGATTCGGCCGTCAGAACGAGTCAGCGTGGCCGTGCCTGCATCGTCGACACGTCACCTAGGCTGACATAGCAGCTTGGGATGATCACGACGTTGCTCTCTGGTGAATGGCTCTGGTGATTGAGGCGGTCGCGTGCTGCCCGGATCACCATCCGCGCAGCCCACGCCTGGCGGGTTCAGAGGCCGCCAGCCTCGGGGTCGAGGTGACAGCGAGTCGCTTCGATCCGCTCGACCTTCACAATCTTGATCTTCATGTTTTCACCTCCTGACATTTCTCGGTTCCATGTCGCATACCGTGGTGGCGTCGAGACCACGCTCACCGCGTGTGCAAACGTCAGTTCGGTCGTCCGCATGCGCCGCTGATTTCGGAGAAGTACGGCGTGGTTTGTCCCCAGGAGCGATGTTGGATGCATCCCCCGGCGTTGCCGCCTACGGCGGTGGTTTGGGTGGCGTCGGAGTAGTAGGTGATCACATACCAACTGGTGGGTAAGGCGTTAGCGGGCAGGGTGAGCCCGCCGGCAAGCGCACCGCCCGCAAGAAGCGCCGTTATGATGCGCATCCTCAATGTGCCGATCATGTGATCGATTCCCTTCTTTGTCCTGTCTCCCAGGGTGGTGTGGGAGCATCTGTTGTCGATTCACCGAGCGTGGTGCCGGAGGCACGTCAGACCTGCTGGTGGGGAGCACCGTTGCGCCGCCCGTGCACAAATCTGCGCGCGCGGTTTGCGCGGCCGAGTGTCGCTGGTATCTCGTCTTCGTTCTTCTGATCAGGTGTGAACCGGCCGCAGTATGAGGTGAGAGGCTCACCGATCCCATGATCATCGACGAGCTGCTTCGTTCTGCTGCCCGCTGCCGAAATCGCTGGCGTCCTAGTGGCGTGTCGTTGAAGGATCTATACGGTTTTGTGGGATCATGAGATGTGCCGAACAAGACAGCTGCCGCGTTGGTGTTGAGGGACGGGGACCGGTCTCGGCTTGAGGCTGTGCT
>DASTGF010000284.1:0-4605 GCA_035719255.1 Microlunatus sp.
GATGCCCTGCGGAAGGCTCGGCTCGGCCGCTGGGTCGACCCGGTCCGGCCGCGAGCTACATCGGCAGAGCGTCGTAGATCTCGACACTGCCTCCTGAGCCGACGACCGGACATCCGGCGGCCTTGGCCACGGCAGCGTCGAGGGAATCCGCCTCGATGATCGAGTAGCCGCTCAGTGCAGACGCTGCGCCGGGCTTCGACCCGGCGCTCGTCACGGTAGACGCCTCGCCGAACGGGCTGCCGATGTCGATCACTGCGCCGTCCAGGCCTGCGAACCACGCCGTCCACGCCTTCATCGACTCCTGCTGCGCCTCCGGGGTCTCCGCCATCGCCCCACCGGTGTACACGTACACGAACTTCGCCACGATCTCCTCCTCGAGTCGAGTCGGCCGGAGGTACCGACCGACAGTGATCGTCACCTTCCCTACGTCTGGGCACGCGCGAAATCGACAGTCGGCGATGACGAAGATCTCGCACCCGGTCGGCGGTGGCTGAGGGCGGCGTCTGAGATGCCGGCCGCTCCCGAGTTGCGTCCGCGCGACCGACGACCACTGCGTGCGTCTCGCGGGACCGACGGCGTGCGTGCCGCGGGACGGTCGAGCCGCAAATGTTCGTGGCCTTCGGGGTGGTTGGGTCCCACGACGGCGATCGTCGAGGCAACCCCAGATCATTTCGGCCATCGACCGATTCAACATCTGCCTAGCCTGGCGACACCTCTCGATGTCTCGTTGGACGGTCGGCTACTGCGTGCTCCGCACGACGGTCGTGCTACGCCACGGGCGCATTCGCTGCGACTGGGTGCCGCGGCTCGTAGATGCCCAACCGACCGCCACTGGGCAGCCGAACAGTGGCCAACAGCCCCCACCCTTCGTCACTGATGGACCCCTCGACCTTGACCCCTCTTGCGGTGATCTCTTTGACCGTTCCCTCAATGTCGTCACACATCAGATACAGCTCCTGCCTTGGCGCACCCTCCGTCGGGTGCACGGCGATCTCGGCGGCCGGCAGCGCCATGATCAACCAGCCGCCGCCGGCGTCCACCGAAGGGGTGGCGAGCAGGTCACGCAGAAACAGCCGATCGGCCTCGGCGCCGGTGCTGTAGACGATGGCATGGGCTCCGGTGATCACTGTTCCTCCAGCTTGGGGATCGACGTGGCGTGACCCACGATTCCACTTCGGCAAAGAATGCGGCATGCCCATACTGATCTGCGCGCCCGGTCGCGGCCGCCCCGCTCGACGGCCCGCTGAGGGCGACAGTCGTCTTCGCTGGTCGGACGCCCTTCGGCACTGCTCCCTCACGCTCGGGCGCGACTACGATCCGTCTGCGGACGTAGGCATCGGACTCGCCCTCCTGGTCATGTGTCTGGCCGCCCGCCGCGGGAGGCGATCGCGGGCTCGATCGCCGTTCGACCTCGTGTCATCCATGAGCACCTCTGCGCCGACTGTGGCCCGCATCGCCGACCGGGGCGCAGGAGAACTCGGGTTGTGTTGCACCCGCGAACACATGCTCCCTTTCACAGCCGATCGCTAGCAACCGCGCAGACCTTTCACGGAGACTCGCGCTTCTCTCATTAGAGAGATCTCCCAAGCCCTACAAAGGAGTAGCTATGGGTATTCCGGATGCTTCGACGTCTCCACCCACGATTAACGACGCCCTCGTGCGAGACAGATCCGCGGGTCCAGTGCTGATCACGCCAGTAGTCGGTGCGTCAGGCATCGCGCCGTCGGTTCGGCATCACACACCCGCCACGCCACCCCGGACGGGCCACGCGGGGCGAGTATTGGTGGTCGACGACGACGCAGCACTCGCCGAGGTGTTGTCCTTGGTGTTGCGCAAGGAAGGATTCGATCCAATCTGGTGCGCCCGCGGCGACTCAGCTCTGGACACCTACCGCGATGCCCGCCCCGATCTCGTACTGCTGGATTTGATGCTCCCCGGCAAGGACGGCATGGCAGTCTGCCGCGAGATCCGCTCCGAGTCGGTGGTGCCGATCGTGATGTTGACCGCCAGGTCCGACACAACCGATCTCGTGGCCGGACTGGACGCTGGCGCCGACGACTACCTGGCCAAGCCGTTCAAGGTCAAGGAACTGATCGCCCGGATCAAGACTCGGCTACGACACTCACCCGTGGTCAACCACGACATTGTGCGGATCGGCGACCTCGTGATCGACGTCGACGGACACACCGTCAGACGCAACGACGACTTCACGGTCTCCCTCACCCGGATCGAGTTCGACCTGCTTCTGACCCTGGCTCGGCGGCCACGACAGGTCTTCAGCCGCACGATGCTCCTCCAACAGGTCTGGCACTTCCGGTATCCCGCCGACACCCGGCTCGTCACCGTCCACGTCCAGCGTCTCCGCTCCAAGATCGAACGAGACCTCACGCACCCCGAGATCGTGGTGACCGTCCGCGGCATCGGCTACAAAGCCGGCGAGCCCACGACAGCCAGCTGACTCTTCGACCTCGGCCACTGATCGGGCATGTTCTCGTTGCTCATGCACTGCATCGTGCCGATAGCCGATCAGGGCAGCGGGACTGAAACCGCCTGCAGCGCCGACAGAATCGACAAACCGGCCGATCGTGAACTGGGCCGATTGAGCCTGCCCGTGAGACAGCCATCGGCAGGATGGTTCGCAGGAGGGTCCCTTGCCGAACGCGACCCGACGTAGACCGACGCCTGCGGGCGCAGCGAGAAGCCCACGCCCTCCAGGGCGGCGCGCTGGCCCCTGGTCGAGCTCGTGCCCATAGAGGCTGCCGATGATCGGCATGACCGACGCCAACCTGAACATCCACGACGACTGGCCCCGAGTGGGCGTCATCTGCGGGGGCCGAGTGCTGCGGCAGTCTCGGTGAGGTCTCGCAGCGTCTCGACGAATCGGGCCGCCGGAGCTCCGTCGACCACAGCGTGGTCGAACGTCACGGTGAGCGGCAGGATCGGTCGCCCGACGATGTGACCCTCGTGCACGACCGGGCGGTCCACGACGCCGCTCACGGTGGCGATTACGGTGAGCGGGGCCAGCGGGATGGCCCACCCCCACCCGTCAGAGAACATCCCGAGTGAGGTGATTCCCACCGCGGGCCCGAACGTCGCTGCGACGCCGGGTCTGGTGGCAGCAGCGCGGATGGCGGCCCGCCGCAGGGGGCCGGGCAGGCGCACTATCCAAGCGGTCATCCCGCTCGCGCGATGCGGTTGGCCGGGACCGTACTTGGCTTGGCGGAGCGTGTCGGTGATCTCGGCGCATGACATCTGGTCGGCGGCGGGGATCAGCACGATGTCGAGGATGGTGCGGCCCTCCCAGTGGCGTTCCACCGTCGCGCCGATGTCGACGCGGTCGAAGTACAGGATCCGGTTGCCGGCCTTGCGGGCATTGACCTCGGGATGCTGCGCGACCGCCAGGGCCAGGGTGGCGATGAGGAACCCGGTCCACGACACCCGCGGCTGCGCCACAGCGATCTGGTCACGGGCCGCCGTCACGTCGAGTTCGACGAGGGCATGGACCTGGAACCGTCGGCTCGCGCCCGCCAACCGGTCGAGCACCGGCCCCCGTTCCCGGGGCACCGGCCTGACAACATAGCCAGCCGCGCTCCCGGTATCCGCCCCGCCTCGACCTTGACCGGCTTGCATGGCCGTGCGGCGCGGCGGCGTGTCCACGCTCCTCACCTCCGATCAGGTGGCCTTCGTGGCTGTCAGCGGATGCCCGCCCAGACGGTCCGCTCCCACTGTCGGGGGTCCAGCACGACCTGCGACGTGGTGTCAAAACGCATCGTGGCCCGATCGTTGAGGTCGTACGCCGGCCAGCCCGGGTCACCGGTGGTGGCGAAGGCCACCCACGCGCTATGCATCTCGTGGGCGAGCTGCTGCGGCGGGTCCTGCCCCAACAGCGACCCGAACAGCGGCGCATCGCTGGTGGCGGTGTCGAACACGAACGGCACCTCCAGGGCGTGCACAGCCCCCAGACCCGGCGACGGCCAGGCGAACTCGTACATGAACGTGCGGGCCGGCGCACAGGCGTGCGCATCGGCCAGAAGCAGCGCGGGGATCCGCATCCACCAGTCGGTCTGTACCGCGGCGAGCAAGTCACCGGGAATCGCCCCGGGATACCTATCCACGTAGGCATCGAGCGCGGTGTCGGGGTCGAGCCCATATGCGGCCAGGCACTGGTAGCCGTAGGTCCTGATCGGCCCGCGCAGCATCTCCTCCGTAATCTGACCCAGAGCGCCGCTGACGACAAGCCACAGCCGCCAATCCTCCGTGTTGGTCCCCACCATCAGGTCGACCCCGCCGCTCGCGCCCGCCGCGATCCGCTCGATCGGCGCACTAGGCAGCACCTCCCCGTCGATGACCGGCTGCCACGCCAGCGTGCTGGTCACCACTGGCTGGCCCCAACGGTCCGGGTCCGGATCGGTGAGCAGCTCCATCTTCAACTGTGCCTGCGCGGCCAGTAGCCGCTCGACCCCCACACCCGCGATCGCCTCCCGGGTCGCGGGAACGCCCAGCTTGTCGGCGAGGTAGCCGGCGATGCGCCGCGCATCGCGTGCCGAGACCACGTGGTGGGCGGCCCCGCTCTGCAGGACCGCCCGGTGGAACAGACCCTCCGCC
>DASTGF010000285.1:0-3439 GCA_035719255.1 Microlunatus sp.
GGCGGCCCGGCCGGCGGTGCCCCAGGCGGGCAGGGCGCAGGCGGGCAGGGCGCGGGCGGACAGGGCGCGGGCGGCCAAGGTCCGCGGTGACCGCCCGCCTCGTCACGGAGCCAGCAGGCCGCGGTTCAGCGGGCTCGCTGAACCCTGGTCTCGTCCCAGACCGGCTCATCGGCCTCGTACACGCTGCCATCGGCGCCGAAGACGAGGAACCGGTCGAACCCGCGGGCGAACCAGCGGTCGTGCGTGACCGCGACGACGGTTCCCTCGAACGCCTCCAGACCGTGCTCGAGCGCCTCCGCCGACTCGATGTCGAGGTTGTCGGTCGGCTCGTCGAGCAACAGCAGGGTGGCGCCGGACAGTTCCAGCATCAGAATCTGGAACCGGGCCTGCTGTCCGCCGGACAGCGACTCGAACCGCTGCTCGGCGGCGTACGCCAGCTCGTAACGGTCGAGCTTGCGAGAGGCCTCCTCCCGCCCCATCCCGGCGCGCCGCTCGTCGCCCCGGTGCAGGATCTCCAGCAAGGTCCGGCCGAGCAGTTCCGGGTGGTGATGCGTTTGGGCGAACCAGCCGGGCCGGACCCGGGCCCCGAGCCGCGCGCTGCCGCTGTGCTCCACCGGCGAGATCGTCAACTCTTCGACCGGCAGATGCTCCAGGTCCGGGTGTGAGCCGCCCTTGGCGAGCAGCCGCAGGAAGTGCGACTTGCCCGATCCGTTCGAGCCCAGCACGGCGACCCGGTCTCCGAACCAGATCTCGGTGCTGAACGGCTTCATCAGCCCGGTCAGCTCCAGGCGCTCGCAGACGATGGCCCGCTTGCCGGTCCGGCCTCCGGTCAGTCGCATGTTCACGTGCTGCTCGCGCGGCAGCTCCTGCGGCGGCCCGGCCTCCTCGAACTTGGCCAGCCGGGTCTGCGCCGCGCGATAACGCGAGGCCATTCCGGAGTTGTAGGCGGCCTTGTTCTTGTACATCAGCATGAGCTGGCGCAGCTTCTCGTGCTCTTCGTCCCATCGCCGGCGGAGCTCGTCGAGACGGTCGAACCGCTCCCGGCGAGCCTCACCGAAGGTCGCATAGCCACCGCCGTGGATCCACACGGTGTTGCCGGCCGCCCCCAGCTCGACCGCGGCGATGGAGGTAGCCGCCCGGGCGAGCAGCTCACGGTCGTGGCTGACCAGCAGCACCGACTTCTGGGTGGTCGCGAGCTGGTCCTCCAGCCACCGCTTGCCCGGTACATCGAGATAGTTGTCAGGTTCGTCCAGCAGCAACACCTCGTCCGGACCGCGGAGCAGCGCCTCCAGGGCGAGCCGCTTCTGCTCACCGCCGGACAGGGTGTTCACCTCGCGCCACTTCACCCGGTCGTACGCGATCCCGAGAGCTGCCGTCGTACAGACGTCGAAGACGACCTCGGCGTCGTACCCGCCGGCGTCGGCGTAGTCGGCGAGCGCCTGGGCATAGCGCAGCTGGACCGGCTCGCTGTCGTCCTCCATCACCTCCAGCTCGAGCGCATCGAGCTCGGCGACGGCGTGCTGCAACCGCGGCGGGGCGAGCGAGAACAGCAGATCGCGGACCGTCGAGTGGTCCCGGATGCTGCCGATGAACTGGCGCATCACCCCCAGACCACCGGACCGGGAGATCGAACCGCCGGTCGGCGTCAGATCACCGGAGATGATCTTGAGCAGGGTGGTCTTGCCCGATCCGTTGGCCCCCACCAGGGCCACCACCGCTCCCTCGCCGACTCGGAAGGAGACGTCGTCCAGCAACACCCGCCCGTCCGGGAGGTGGTAGCTGATCCCGGAGAGATCGACGTGGCCCATGGGCGTCGATGCTAGGTGGCCGGCCGTCGCCACGCGACCGACTTTCCCTGCTGCGCGATCGCCCGCAAGTGGAGCGGAGGCGGACTCTGCCCGCTACCGGTCGCTTCGCGAGCGGAGCGGGGGCGGATCTCGCTCGCTGTCAGGCACCCCGTGAGTGCACGACCACGCGCGGAGGGCCGTTACCGCAGGGCGATGGTGGGGACGAACCGGTGGGCATGATGGGCCGACCGATGGGCATGATGGGCGGACCGGGCTCCGCAGCCGGCTCCGTCGCCCAAAAACTCCTCCGCAACTGTGCGCATACGACAGTTGTGCGCGGCGTGTCGCCGTCGTACGCGCACAGTCATCGGGGGACCGGTCTCCCGGTCCCAGGTCCGCACGCGGTGCGCGCGTCCGGGACTGCGTACGTCCGAGGATGCGTACGTCCGGGGAAGGGACCACACCGCGGGTCGATCGTGGGCTGGTGCCGGGAGTACCCGGCAGCAACCCACCAGGAGAACTCTGCGATGAGCTCCCGCTTCGATCGGGCACGAACGGACCGGGCAGGCACCCGACCGGTCCCCAAAGACTGTGCGGGAACGACGGATCCGTACGGCGTGTCGCCGTCGTACGCGCACACTTCGCGAGGACGGGAGGGGGGACCCCGGGTGCGGCAGGCAGCCGGGCCGAAAGATGATCAGGCGGCGAGGAGCATGGCCAGGGCGGCGGTGTCGGCGTCACCGGAGGGGTCGACACCGGCTCGGCTGACGAGCTGGGTCACCGTGCCCTCGCGATCAGCCTCGACCCAGGCGGCCCGGTGATCGAGACCGAGGTGCGGCAGGCCGGGGAGGAACAGGCAGCCCGAGGCAACCTCGTACTCCGGGACCGAGCGCAGCGTGCTCGACGGCGGGTGCAGCACCACCAGCCCGGGCGGCTGGGGACTGCCGAACTGGCCGGGCCGCAGCGGATGGTCACCCATCAGCTGGCCTTCCTTGACCACCAGGCCGACCGCGCCCGCGTGCGGCTCGTCGGGCAGGTCCTCTGAGACCCGGAACACCGTCGAGAGCGGCAGCAGGCCCGGTACGGCGGCCATCCGGACCGCGAGGACGAGGAACTTCGCCCACTCCACGGTGTCCTGGGGCCAGCGTCCGAGCAGCATGAATCCGTACAGCGTCCCCTCCGACTGCAAGGGCGCAACCTCAACCGCTGATGGCCGAAAGCCATCCATGATGACCTCCCTCGACGCACTCCCCCACAGGCCCGTTGATCTTGTCCACTCACGACCGGTGGTGGGCTCATCGTCGCCGGGACTGCCCTTAGCAATCAAGAGTGCACGAGTGCCAACGCGAATACAGCACGCTTGGCCGAACCGTAACGAGTTCGTTCCCGCCGCTGTGCGCGTGGTCACCACACGGCGCTCGCCCCTTACCCGTCAGCCCTCGCGTCCTTCCCGGGTCGCTTCCCCGCGAACTGTGCTCAAACGACGGCGACACGCCGCTGCGACTCGTCGTACGCGCACAGTTCCGGCCAGCGGTTCGCCTCCGATCCGACCGCGCCGACCCCGCCGCCGGATGACCAGCGCCGCCGGATGACCAGCGCCGCCGGATGACCAGCGCCGCCGGATGACCAGCGCCGCCGGATGACCAGCGCCG
>DASTGF010000286.1:0-3515 GCA_035719255.1 Microlunatus sp.
TAGCCGCGTTGGAAGGCGGCCAGCGTGCCGATCAGCAGCCATAGCAGCACGATGACGGCCACCACGACTCCGGCGGTTCTGGATCGGCGGGTCCTCATCTCTGAGTAGTACCCGATTGGGTCACGCCGTTAACGTTCGGGCAGAAGGCGCCCGGGTGACGCTCCTGGTCACCGAGCCACCCAGGGCCACCCCTCTGATCCCGGACGACACGTGCTGCACACCGAGACACCGTCCCCCCGGCGGATGCTCGTCGTGCTGGGTGGTCGGTCGGTGTCGAGGAACCCGACCGGCGTGACGTTGGCCCCGGGGTTTGATAGCCGCGGGGCTACGCCAACGCCGCCGGGCTCGCCCACTCCATCAGCCCCCACCAACTCCGCCCTCCTGTTCACCTGGCTCAAAACCCAGGGCATCGACGATGCACTCATCCAGCCCTACAGCGGACACGAAAGCCGCCAATCCCTGGAGATCTACAGCCGCCTCGCCCTCGCCGACGCCCAACAGCGCTACAACGAAGCAATCACCCGGTTCCCCGTCTGACCACCACTGGGCCGTTCAGGGGCGCTGCGGCGCAGGCCGGCGGCGTTACCTCATCACCAGGGTGATTCCGCGTAGTCCACCCTGGGATTCCTTGACGTCGCCGTCTCGACCTGCGGTGACCACCGCGGTCGCGGCAACCACTCGGCAACCACCCTTCCAACAGCCGACTACGCACCCGCCCCACACTTGGGCGCGGGGGCCAGCGCTGATAGCCGCGGCCGATTTTCCGTTCCGGTCAGGGGATGGCGCCTTCTCCTTCAAACCAGTCCGGCGCTGCCTTGACATGGTGTACCGGCAGCCCGTACTTCGTCTCGACCGCGGCTGGGAGGTCCATCCGAAGCCATCGAGAAGTTTCCTGCGGAAGGGTCGAGATCACGAATCCCGCGTAGCCGGGGTTCGCGGTGACCTCGTCGCCGATCGCGTCGATGGGCGTCTCGGAACCAACGCGTGCGTCGACCAGGTTGATGTGGTTCTTGGCGAACATCTTCTGCGCCTTGATGGTCAGCTTGTTCGCAACTGCTGTGGCGTCGTGTTCGTTGCCGTGCAGGAACAGCAGGTGCCGCACCGGGGTCGCGGGAACCAGGAGTGTGAACTCGGCGCCGGGGTCTTGCTCTTGGATCTGTTGGAGCCGTTCAGACAGCATCGGATTCGTGACGGTCTCGTGCGCAACGACAAGGTAGCGGGCCACGGGTACCTCCTTTGGGGGGTGAAGGGGAGCGTGGGCTGGGGGTTCGTGAGTACACCTTCAAGGGAAGAAGCTGTGTTCAGCATTCCGACGTACACCTCGGTGTGGCAAGCCCTCGCGTTGAATCATCAAGGCGCCAACGGCTTGGGCTTGGTCATTGACTCAGGTGGGGGATGCCCGCGTCGCGGCGCGTCGAGGGGTTTCCGACGTCTTTGGTCGAGTTCAAGCGCCGGGGGGTGGGACGGGTCTGCGCCGAGCGGTTGGCGCACCACGACAGCATCCGGCCCAACTCACGCAGTACTCGCGGGTCTGCGGATGGGAGGTGAAGGCAGGTGCTGGGTCGGCGCGGTGATCGGCTCGGCGGCCGAGTACTTTCGGCGTCGTTGGGCCGGGTATCGCAGGTTCCCTACTCCGAGGATCTCTGCGCGTTCTTCCTCGGACAGTCCGCCCCAGATGCCGTATGGTTCGCGGGTTCGCAGGGCGTGCCGGCGGCAGTCCTCGAGAACCGGGCAGCCATGGCAGATTGCCTTCGCCTGGTCGATCCGTCGCTGCTTCTGGTGTCTTCGTTCGCTCGCGGGGTGGAAGAATATCTCCACATTCATGCCGCGACATGTGGCGTCCAACTGCCAGTTCCATTCTTCGGAGACTGGTAGCAGGGGTGCGGGTTCCATCAGAACGTTGTCCCGACTGAGTCCGCGCAACGATCGCGAGGAACGGGCAGTGAGCCTCGTTCCTGACGCTGGATTCGTCCGGACTGGCCACTTCTCGGATTGGCGGCGTAGATGACGGCGTGGGCACGGCGGGTCACGCCGAGGGCGGCCAGGATCAGCGTGACAGAATTCTTGATCGTCTGTTCGGCCAGTCCCAGCCGTTGCCCGATCTCCCGGTTGGTCATGCCTTCGCCGATATAGGTCAGGATCTGTGCTTGCCGGGGTGTCAACAAGGGTGTCATCGCTTCGGGCTCCTCATCACGGGTCCTCCTGTTGTCACTTCGGTCGGATGGGTGTTGTTGGTAGTCCAGGCGTCTGCTCTCACCACTGGGGTGGCCCGGCTCGGAACGGTCGGGCCGAACCCGTCCGCCCGGTCGAGACCAGGAAATGCACGACCCGGGGGATGCCCACCGCCCCCGCCGCTACATGTGAGTCGAGACCTTGAGGATTGCTTTGGCTCGACACCCTCCCTTTGCCTTCCCAGAGACGCGGCCCTACACACCCTTCGATCACGGGTGTCGCCGGTCGACTAGCGGACGATGAGCACGTACAGGGTGCGCGGGCCGTGCACCCCCTCGACGCGTTCCAGTTCGATGTCGCTGGTCGCGGACGGCCCGGCGATCATGGTCAGCGGTCGGAGGGGGTCGAGCCGGGCGATGGCCTCGGGCACGGTCTGCACGATCTGGTCCGCGTACAGCACGATCAGGTGGAAGTCCGGGACCAGGGTGATGGCCCGCCGGCCCTGCCCGGGCCCGGCGTCCAGGATGATCGTGCCGGACAGCGCGATGGCGACCTGGGCGGTGGATACCACGGCGTCGATCGCGTCCAGTTCGGCCGGGGTCAGGACGGTCGGGTCCCCGTCCACCGTCACGGCGCGGCCGCTGCGTCGGGTCGGCTCGACCAGATCGGGGTCCAGGTCGGCGGCGATGACCACCGAGGCCTGATCGGTCAGGGCGGCGTCGATGGCGTCATCGAGTTCGGCCGGGGAGATCTCGCGGACCTGGGCCTTGTAGTCGACCAGTCGGTCGACCATCAGCTCGAGCACGGGCTCGCTGCCCGGCGGGTTCGCGCCGACCCGGATGTAGTCGCGGGGCACCGGCGGTGGGGGGTCGGTGTCGGCGGCCAGTGCGGACCGGATCCGGCCGAGCACGGCATCCCGGCTACTCATGATGGGTCTCCTGCCACCACTGGCGGAACGTCTGCTTCGGCGGGGCCGGCATGTCCTTGCTCTGTGTCCACGCCGACCCCGGGTAGGGCAGGTGCTTGATCTTGCGGTCCCGGCCGGCGACCAGGCGTCCGACGGCCAGGGCCTTCTCCGCGGCGACGAACCGCTTGGGGTCGCTCATCACCCAGGACGCTGCCTTCATCGCCGCGTCCCAGCCGCCGGGGATGGTCCGGCCCCGATCGGAATCCACCGCTTGGCCGCGCAGCTCGACCAGCAGCGTCGGGATGTCGATCTTGACCGGGCAGGCGTCAAAGCAGGCCCCGCACAGCGAGGACGCGTAGGGCAGGGTGGAGTTCACGTCGTGGTGGCCGTGCATCCCGGTCAGCTGCGGGGTCAGCACCGCGCCGATCGGCCCGGG
>DASTGF010000287.1:0-6157 GCA_035719255.1 Microlunatus sp.
GTGGCGATCCCGTTGTCGATCAGGTACTGCCGGTGCAGCACGATCGGGTCGCGGGACAGCCAGTCCGCCTTCTCGTCCGCGTTGCGGTAGTCGGTGGCCAGCCGCAGGCCCTCGGAGTGCTCGTTGAACCGGTAGGTGACGACCTCGACCAGGGTCGGCCCCTCGCCCGCCCGGGCCCGATCGACGGCGGTGCTCACCGCGTCGTAGACGGCCATGATGTCCTGCCCGTTCTCCACCCGGATCCCGGGAATGCCGAAACCGGCGGCCCGGTCGGCGATCACGCCGGAGGTCACGGTCCAGGCCGGGGTGGACAGGGCGTACTGGTTGTTCTCGCACAGGAAGATGACGGGCAGCTTCCAGACGCCGGCGATGTTCAGCGACTCGTACAGGCAGCCCTGGTTGGCGGCCCCGTCCCCGAAGAAGGCCAGCGACACCTTGCCGTTGCCCAGCACCTTCGACGAGAGCGCGGCGCCGGTCGCGATCGGGATGGAGCTGCCGACGATGCCGGACTCGCCCAGGCTGCCGACGTTGAAGTCGGCCAGGTGCAGCGAGCCGCCCTTGCCGCCGCAGACGCCGCCGGCCTTGCCGACCAGTTCGGCCATCAGCGGGCCCAGCGGAGAACCCTTGCCGATGGGATGGCCGTGGCTGCGGTGGTTGCCGGTCATGTAGTCGTGCTCACCCAGGGCCATGGTCGCGCCGACGACCTGGGCCTCCTGGCCGATGCTGGTGTGCACGGTGCCCGGGATCGCGCCCCGCTTCACCATTTTCGACGCCCGCTCGTCGAACCGGCGGATGCGCAGCATGCGGCGCTGCATCTCCACCAGGAACTCGGGATCCAGTTTCTGGTTCATCTCACTCCTTCGGAATGGGTGGGCACGAGGCCCGTGAGTCACGGTCGCGGGCGGGCGCGGTGGCGAGCACCGCGCGGGGCGACGGGGGCGAGTCGGTCAGCTGAGCCGGCCGACGACCTCCTTGACCAGGGGCCACACCTTGGCGACCGACGTGTGGTTCACGGATTCGAGCGGCGAGTGCAGGGCGTGCAGTTCGGTGCCGATCGAGATGATCTCCAGCCCGGGGATCTTGCGGCTGAACATGCCGAGCTCGAGGCTGCACTGCGAGACGTGGATGTCCGGCTCCTCGCCGATGACGTCGCGGTAGGCGTCGGCGGCGGTCTTGAGCAGGACGGAGTTCTCCTGGTACGGGAACTCCGGGGCGTCCAGGCCGTACTGCTGCACCGTCACCCCGCCACCGGCCAGCGCGGCGAGCGCCCTGGCCCGGTCCAGGATCTCGTGCTTGCGCGAGGTGACCTGCGCGGTGATGGTGGAGGCCAGCCGCACGCCGTCGTCGGTCGGGCGCAGGGTGCCCAGATTGTTGGAGCTCTCCACCACGCCCGGGGTGAGCAGGCTCCAGCTCAGGACGCCGTTGGGGATCAGCGCGGTCAACCGGGCGAACCGCTCGCCGGCCGCCTTGGCGAAGGCCCGCTCCGGGGCCGGTGCCTCGTCGACCTCGAACCGGATGGCGTCGCCGGCCCGCTGGTACTCGCCGTGCACGGTCTGCGCCAGGTCGGCCAGCAGCTTCTCCACGCCGGCCACGTCCTGCGGGCGCACCGACAGCACCGCCTCGGCGTCGGCCGGGATGGCACTGTTCTGGGTGCCGCCGGTCAGCCCGCTGATCCGCACGTCGTACTTCTCGAGCACCGCGTTGAGCGCCCGGGCCAGCACCAGTATCGCGTTGGCCCGCTCCAGGTGGATGTCGAACTCGCAATGGCCGCCCATCAGGCCGCGCACCTTCAGCGATCGGGTCGCCGACAGCTGCGCCGGGACGGGCTCGAACTCACCCGGTACGTCGACCAGGAAGGTGATGTCGCCGCTGCAGCCGGCCAGGATCTCGTGGTCGGTGATCCAGTTGAAGTCGATCATCCGGGTGCCGGTCAGCACCGAGGTGTCGAAGTGCCCGGCCCCGACCTTGCCCTTCTCCTCCATCGCGGTCATGACCGCCTCCAGTGGCGGGTGCGGGATGTCGGTGGAGGCCAGCAGCGCCAGGATGTAGGAGCAGCCGATGCCGTTGTCGGCACCCAACGAGGTCCCGTCGGCCTTGATGAAGTCACCGTCGACGACCAACGTGATCGGCTCGGTCAGGAAGTCGATCTCCACCCCCTCGTTCTTGGCGCAGACCATGTCCAGGTGACCGTGCAGGATCAGGCCGGGCGCGTTCTCCAGCCCGCCCTGGCCGGGCTTTCGCACCACGACGCAGTGCCGCTCGTCCTGGAACGCATCCAGACCGCGCTCCTGCGCGAAGGCGATCACCCAGTCGGCCACCTGCTTCTCGTTCTCCGAGCCGCGCGGGTAACTGCACAGTTTCTCGAAGTAGCCCAGCACTTCCGGGGGTTCCAGTGCTTCGAGGACGGCCATGCTTGTGCTCCTTGAAATCGCGATGTCGAGAGACGGTTGGTTGCAGAAGGACTGGACGGTGCTACTTCACGACGCCGACGCGCTTGCGGCTGATGGTCAGCGCCACGGCGATGATGATCACCAGGCCGTAGACCAGGCTCTGCGCCTCGGACGGGATGCCGATCGCGGCGGCTCCGACGGGGATCAGGGTGACCGTCAACGCACCGAAGACGACGTTGATGGGGTTGGTGATGCCGCCGGTGATCGCCGTGCCGCCGACGATCGCGGCGGTGATCCCGGGCAGCAGCAGGTCGCTGCCCAGGCCGGTGCTGGATGCCGATCCCGCCTGCGCGATGATCATCACGCCGGCGATCGAGGCGAGCAGGCCGGAGAACATGAAGGCGATGATCTTGGTGGCCCGGGTCCGGATGCCGGAGAACAGCGCACCGGTCTCGTTCAGCCCGACCGCGGTCATGCTCTGGCCGAGGGTGGTGAACCGCAACATCGCCCACAGCACGATGGCGATGATCACGGCCGTCCAGAAGGCGGTGACCAGCCCGCCGATCGCCGACCCGAACATCGGGGTGAGCAGGGCGCTCTTGGCCGCGTAGACGGTGGTCTTGTCGCTGATGATCAGCGAGGCGGTCTGCAGGATGCCCAGCGTGCCCAGCGTCAGCGCGAAGCTCGGCACCTGGAAGTACGACACCAGGAACCCGTTGAGCGCCCCGATGGCCGCGCCGATCACGATGACCAGCACCAGCCCACCGGCGCCCGCCGGACCGATCGTCTTGGCCAGCAGGATCGCCGAGAACAGCGCGATCGCCGCATTGGACAGGTCGATCGACCCGACGTTGAGCACGAGGCACTGGCCCAGGGCCACGAGCAGGATCGCCGTGCACTGGGTGGCGACGATGGACAGGCCGCCACCACCGAGGAAGGCCGGCCGCAGGATCGCCACCAGGGCGAACAGGATGATGAACACGGCCAACGGGCCGACGGTGGCCCACAGGTCGATGATCCGCCAGCGACGGTACCGGCTGGCGGCGGCCGGTTCGGCCGGGGCGGTGGGGAGTGCGCCCGGGTCGACGGTCTGGCTGCGCACGGATTGATCAGGCATCGTCACACCATCTTTTCGAGCAGGTCGAGGGTCGTCGGGGTGTCGACGGTCAGGTCGAAGCGTGCGGTGATCTCGCCGTCCCGCATCACCAGGATCGTGTCGCCCATGTCCAGGGCCTCCTCCAGCGTGTCGGCCAGCAGCACGATCGCGGTTCCCGAATCCCGGGCCTCGCGAATCTTGTCGTTGACCGTCTCCGCGGCGCCCGGATCGAGGCCGCGCAGCGGATGGTCCAGGATCAGCAGCTGGAGGGTCGGCGACCGCAACCACTTGGCCATCACGACCTTCTGCTGGTTGCCGCCGGAGAACCGGTGCAGGTGCAGTTTGGTGTCCCGCGGACGCACGTCCATCGTCTCGAACCACTGCGCGCCGACCTTGCGCTCGCCCCAGGGGTTCACGAACAGCCTTTTCGTGCCGGTGCGGGCGATGGCCATGTTCTCCGGCCCGGTCAGGCCGCCCACCATGCCCTCGGTTTTGCGCTCGGCGGGCACATAGCCGATCCCGGCCCGGGTGGCCTGCGCGGCCGACCACGACTGGAGCCGTTTGCCCTGGTAGGTGACCGAACCGGTGTCGAACGGCTCGACGCCGAACAGCGCCCGGACCAGTTCTTCGCGGCCGGACCCGATGGTCCCGACGATGGCCAGGCAATGACCGGGCGGCAGCGAGAACGACACATCCTTGAACGTGCCCTTCGCGCCGAGCCCGGACACCTCGAGCAGTGCCTCGCCGCCCTGCCGCGCCTGCACCTCGTGCTTGCGGGCCGTCGCCGCGTGTCCGATCATCAGCTGGAACAGCTCGTCCTCGGTGACGCCCTCGGTGGCGCGGTCGGCCACGATCTCGCCGCTGCGCATGACGATGATCCGGTCACAGATCCGGCGCACCTCGTCGAGCCGGTGCGAGACGAAGATGACCGAACCGACATGCTTGAGCTCGGCGATTTCGCGTTCCAGGATGGCGGTCTCGTTGCGTTCGAGCACCGAAGTGGGCTCGTCCAGGATGACGATCGGTGCGGTGTGCGTCATCTCGTCGACCCGCAACGCGCGGGCGATCTCCACCATCTGGCGGTCGACGAACGACAGCTCGCCGACGATGGCTCGCGGGTCGACCGTCGCGCCGACCTTGGCCAGGATCTTCTCGGCCTCCTGGTTCAGCCGGCTCCAGCGGTACCAGCCGCCGCGCGTCGCATTGTCCCTGGAGGACAAGGCGTTCATCGCGATGTTCTCGGCGACCGACAGGTTGGTCAGCAGCGACTGTTCCTGGTGCACGACGCCGAAGCCGGCGGCGACCGCGTCCTGCGGCCGGCGGAAGCGCACCGCGGTGCCGTGGACCTCCATCACGCCGGCGTCCGGCTCGTGCAGGCCGGAGAGGATCTTGAGCAGGGTGGACTTGCCGGCGCCGTTCTCGCCGATCAGGCCGATCACCTGGTTCCGGGGGATCTCCAGCGAGACGTTGTTGACGGCGGTCACCGACCCGAACCGTTTGGTGATGCCGCTGAGTTTGAGGGCGGGAGCATCCGCTGTGGCGGGCTTCTTCTCCGTGACGGCCTTGGTCATTTCGTGATCCTCAGTCTGCTGCGCAGCGGCCACGCCGCCACGATGATGGCCACGATCAGGATGGCGCCGGAGACGCCGGACTGGATGCTCGAGCTGACCCCGCTCAGGATCAGCCCGTTGTTGAGCACGGTCAGGATCATCACGCCGAGCATGGTGCGCAGCACGCCGCCCTTGCCGCCGGACAGTGACGTGCCGCCGATGACGACCGCGGCCACCGTGACGAACAGGATGCCGCCCCCGACGGTGGGGGAACCGGCGCCCAGCCGCAGGGTGGCCAGGATGCCGGCGAGGCCGCTGCACGCCCCGGCGAAGGCGAACACGTAGACCTTGATCCGGTTCACCGAGACGCCATTGCTGCGGGCCACGTCCTCGTTGTTGCCGATGGCGTAGGTGAAGCGGCCCAGCTTGGTGTACCGGGTGATCACCCAGCCGAGCGCGACGATCAGCACGGCGAGCCAGAACGAGTGGGGCAGGCCCAGGAACACGGTGTTCGGCCAGGTCTTGATGCCGCCGTCGGGGAGCAGCGGAATGCTGTCGGTGCCGAACAGGACGGTGGCGATGCCCAGCCCGATGAACCAGAACCCGATGGTGACGATGAAGGTGGGCACCTTCAGTCGCGTGTGGATCAGGCCGGCCAGAACACCGAGCGCCACGCCCATTCCGATCCCCAGCGCGAACGAGCCGGCCCCGAGATCCGCCGAGTCGCGGCTGTTCTGGGTGGTCAGGATGAACGTCATGCCGGCCGCGCCCATCAACCCCTCCACCGACAGGTCGATCGACCCCATCAGGATGACCAGGGTCGCGCCGACGCCGACGATCAGCGGCGTCGCGGACTGATCCAGAATCGTGCGGACGTTGTCGATGGTCAGGAACGTGCTCGGATTGAGGACGGCGAACACGACGATCAGGACGACCAGGGCGCCGACCTCGCCCAGGCTGCGCAGCTCGAACCGGCGGTGCCTGGTGACGGCCGGCGATGGGGTGCCCAGGCTGCTGCCGGGCGGCTGTTGGGTGACCGGGTTCGCCACGGAACTCTCCGAATCTGTTGACAGGTCAGCGGTATTCGGCCCTGCCGCGGGCCGGTGAAGGATCACCGGCCC
>DASTGF010000288.1:0-6343 GCA_035719255.1 Microlunatus sp.
GCGCTGACCAACGCTCCCGATCAGCCCGAGAACACCCTCCACGGCCCAATCCAAACCGACGCAGGAGCGCTGGTCAGCGGCCCGTTTACGTGGGGAGCGGTTCCGCTTCGAGAGCTCTGGACACGAGGCAACCGGGCACCAGCTCGCCACTCGCGCCGCGCTGACCAGCGCTCCCGATCAGCCCCGCATCGGCCTCCACCGCCCAATCCAATACGACGCGGGAGCGCTCGTCAGCGGCCCGTCCACGGGGGAAGCGGTTCCCCTTCGAGAGCTCCATACACGAGGGTGAGGCGGGCAACAGCTATCCAGTTGCGCCGCGCTGACCAGCGCTCCCGACCGGCCCGAGAACAACTCCACGGCCCGATCCAACGCAACGCGGGAGCGCTCGTCAGCGCCACCGTGCCCGAGAGGGAGGGCGCGTCGACAAACTCAGCGTGCGGGAATGTGGGCACCAAGGTGCTCGCTCCCGCGCCTTCACGCTGACGAGCGCTCCGATCGGACGGCCATCGACGTTGGGCGGCGTCGAGCGAGAGGCGGGAGGGTCAGGCGGCGCGGACGACCCGGGAGACGAAGTCGAGTTTGGCGATCACCGGATCGGTGAGGACGAAGGGATAGAGCTCTCCCTTGCCCAGGCTCTTGTTGATCTGGTTCAGGGCGCGGCTCAGGGGCAGCCAGTCCTCCGCGACGACGGTCGCGAACGGGCGGTCCGGGCCGGTCGGGCCGACCGTCACGCCGAACTCGGATGCGGTCTGGAGGGTGTCGGTGATGTGCAGGAAGTGGGCGAAGGTCTCAGCGAAGTCCTCCAGCGGGTGCATCGCGGCGTACGAGCTGATCATGTCGGTCGGCCAGTCGCCGCCCGGTCCGGCGCGGTAGTGATCGGCCAACGCATCGGCGTAGGACCGGGTCTCGTCTCCGAACAGCTCGCGGAACTCGTCGGTCCGCCCGGCGGTCAGCACGAGCAGCTCGCAGTAGTAGTGGCCGATCTCGTGCCGGAAGTGCCCGAGCACCGTGCGGTACGGCTCGGCCATGCTGACCCGCAGGTTCTCCCGGTGAGCATCATGCGTCTCGGCCAGATCGAAGGTGATCACGCCGTTGAGGTAGCCGGTGGTGACCGGGCTGCGGTCGCTGGAGAGCAGATCGAAGGCGAGACCGGTGAACCCGTCACTGACCACCACCGGCAGCCCGAGCTCGTCCAGTTCGAACACCAGCCAGCGCTTGGCGGACTCGGCAACGTAATAGTCCGCCAGGCCCGCCAGATCCGCGTCGGCCGGACGGGTTCGGGTCAGCCGGCAGCTCAGACAGAAACCGGCTTCGGAGGCTGGATCGGCCAGCCAGTTGCACCCGTTGAGATCGAGGTTGGCGCAGATGGCCCGACCGGTGGCAGCTCCCCGGTCCACCAGGACGAGCGACCGCTGGTCGCGGTCGTAGCCGACCGCGGAGCCGCAGCTGACACAGACCGAGTTCTCGAAGTAGAGCTGGGCATCACAGCGAGGGCACCGAAACGAACGCACCGGTCCAGCCTGCCAGCCCAGCCCCAACCCAGTCGTTGCCCCACGATCGGTCCGCCACCAGCCGGAACCAGCCAGCAGCCAGCCGGAAACCGCCGCCGGTTCGAGACAAGCGGGATCAGATCCGAGCCATGTCCACGCCGACGCGCATCTTCGACTTCTTCGACTCGGTGAAGATGACTCCCTTCACCGGGGGGACATCGCTGTAGTCCCGACCGAAGGCGACTGTAGCGTGGGAGACGTCAGTGACCCGGTTGTTGGTCGGATCGAGATAGAGCCATCCGGCACCGGGCACCCAGACCCCGACCCACGCGTGACTGGCGTCCGCTCCGACCACGCGCTCTTTGCCGGGCGGTGGAACGGTGGCTAGATAGCCACTGACGTACCGCCCGGCCAGACCCAGGCTGCGCAGTGCCGCGACGGTGAAATGGGCGTAGTCCTGACAGACGCCCATCTTGAGTCGCAGCAGGTCACCGACCCGGGTCGAGATCGTGGTGGAGCCCGATTTGTAGGTGAAGTCCGCGTACACCCGATGCATGAGGTCGACCGCCGCCTCACCGATGGGGCGACCCGGGGGGAAGCTGCGCGCGGCGTACTCGGCGATCTCCGCCGGTACGTCGACCATGGGCGAGGCGAAGGTGAAGTCCGTGGCCCGCCAGAAGTCGGGTACGTCCACCGCCACCGACGGTCGCGCCGACTCCCACGGCAGGGCAAGGCGATCGGGGTCCAGGACGTGGTCGGTGATCTCCACCGTGCTGATCCCGGTGATCACCAGCTCGGTGTGTGGGGTGAGCACATGGAAGTACGTCTTGGTGTTGCCATAGACGTCGGTGTGCCGGAACATCTCGGACGGCTCCGGCGAGATCACCACCTCGTGGTCGAGGCACTTCTGCCAGTCCAGGTCCCGCGGCCGCAGATGGAACTGGCCGTAGCTGCCCGTCACGTCCGCCTCGTAGGTGTACGTGGTCGTGTGCTGGATGCGGTACCCGGTCATGAGCGAAGCCTCTCCGGAGTGAGGAGCGCTTCTGGTCGACACGCTTTTCCGTCGGCCGGAAGCGTGACGAACGAGGGAGACGTGGCGCAGCTCAGGACCGCGGAGCGCGGAGCGCGACCGGGAAGCACCGTCATGTCGAGGCCTCACTCGTCCACGACTGCCACATCGTCTGCTGCGGGGGCGGCGGCTGCTGGTAGCTGCGGCGGATGCTCTCGGACAGCTCGCGCAGCCGGCTCTGCAGGTCGGCCAAGAACTCCTCCAGCGCCACCCGCCGGCCGCCGCTGGCCACGGCCAGTTCGGCCAGGTCCACCTCGGCGAGGCGGTGCCGGATCTCGATGCCCTGGTCGATCGCGGCCGCTCCGGCGCTGCCGGGCATCGCCTCCAGATCGGCGAGCACGCGGACCAGCTGGTAGGCCACCGAGCGCGGGTTGAACTGGTCGAGCACCAGCAGTTCGGTCAGCGGCGCGATCCCGGTCTGACCGCGATAGCGGCGGCGGAAGGTGACGATCGACTCCGACGCGGTGAGCACCGCCTCCATCACCAGTCGTTCGGTGTCGGCGTCCCGCTCGGCGCAGACGGTCACCCGCAGCAGGGCCAGCACCTGGAGCGCCCGCTCCAGCCCACGGCCGGAGTCGAGCATGTACCAGCCGGGGTCGCGGACCATGTTCTCGCTGACGATGCCGGCGAGGGCGAGCAGCCCGGAGAGCACCCGTTCGGCGGCGTCGGTCAGCTGCAGTCCCTGGTCGTACGGGTTCGCCGACAGCGCACCGAGCGCCCGGTCGATGTCGGCCAGCACCATCCAGACGTCCTCGGACAGCTGGTCGCGTACGCCCTGTGCGGCCCGCGACAACGACCCGATCGCCTGTGCCGCCGTCCCCGTGCGGTGCCGCTCGAGCAGCATCGCCCGCAGCTCCGGCATCATCGTCACGGCGGGGTCCAAGAAGCCGGGGTACGCCGTGCTGACGTGGGTGATCGCCTGCAGCAGGACCTGCAGAGCCCGACCCTGAGTGACGTCGAGATCGGTCTCGAGCGCGACGGTCCGGGTGGCCAGGATCAACCGCAGCAGGTCCTCGGCGCGCTCGGCGTACCGGCCGAACCAGTAGAGGTCGGACAGCACGCGCGGCACCATGGCTGCCGACGGCGGGGCGGCGTGGGTGAGGATCGGCTCGCCGATCTGCCGCAACCGCTGGACGGGACGGCGCTGCTCGATCGGGGTCGCGCTGACGACCCAGACGTCCTTGGCGACGCCGCCGTCCGGTGCGGTGACGAGCACTCCGGTCGAGGTGTTCTCGTCCGGTGAGACGCGGCCCAACCCGCCGAACATGGCGGCGTAGCTGTCGGCGCTGCGTACGGTGAACGCCCGCAACACCACGCTACGGCGGACCAACCGGTCCTGGAGAGAGGTCGGCGCAGCCGACAGCGGGAGCACCTCCTGACCGACGAAGCGATGCGGTGCGGCGGTGACGCGGGCGATCAGGCGTTCCTTCTGGTCGGCGGTGAGCGCGGCGCCCCGAACACTGCGGCCGTGACCGCGGCTGACCGGCCGGACGACGAGATGGTCGATGTGGTTGATCACGTGAGACAGGCTGGCGGGGTCGCCGCACCACCAGGTGTCGACCGACGGCAGCCGCAGGTCCTCGCCGAGCAGTCGCTGGCACAAGTCAGGCAGCAGCGGCATCAGCGCCGGGTTCTCCAGCAGGCCGGACCCGAGCGGGTTGATCACGCTGACCGTCCCCCGGCGTACGCACTGGGCCAGTCCGGCGACCCCGAGTCGTGAGCCGGCCCGCAGCTCAAGCGGATCGCACCACTCCGAGTCGACCCGGCGCAGGATGACGTCCACCTGCTCCAGTTTGTCGAGCACCCGCATCCAGACCCGGCCCTCGCGGACGGTCAGGTCGCTGCCTTCGATCAGCGGAAAGCCCAGCAGCGATGCCAGGAATGCCTGGTCGAACGCCGTCTCGGAGTGCGTACCGGGGCTGAGCACGACGACCCGCGGGTTCTCCGCCTGCCGCGGCGCCGCGTTCAAGGCGGCGGCCCGCATGGTCTGGAAGAACGGGGTGAGCCGGTGCAGGTGCGCCGCCTGGTAGATGTCCGGCATCACCCGGGACACGACCCGGCGGTTGGCCATCGCGTAACCGGCACCCGAGGGGGCCTGGGTGCGGTCCGAGATCGCCTTCCAGTGACCGTCGGCGTCCCGACCGAGATCCACCGCGACGAGGAACAGCGGCTGGCGGACGGCCGGGTCCATCCCGACCATGGGCCGCAGGTATTCCGGGTGGTCGAAGACGGCCGAGGCGGGAACGTGCCGACCGGACAGCAGTCGCTGTACGCCGTACACGTCGGCGAGGACGGCGTCGAGGAGCTCGGTGCGCTGCACGAGCGCCGGTTCGAGCGACGCCCACTCGCGGTCGTCGAACACCAGCGGGAGCGGGTCCAGCTGCCAGTGCCGGGCGCTGGCCAGGGGTTGGGCGGGCGCGGTGGCGATCACCTCGTCGTCGTCCGCGATCGACACCGACGACATCGGGCTGGGGATGTAGGTGACGCCGTCGTCCTCCAGCAACCGGGCCACCTCGCGCTGGGCGCCGACCAGGCTGGTCTCGGCGAACTCGTCCAGACGGCCCATCAGCGGGACCCAGCCCCGGCGTACGGAACCGTCGGGGGCGGCGAACTCGTCGAAGACCGGTCCGGTCGCGCCGGGTCGGGTCGATCCGTCGATCGGCAGGTCGAGCTCGTCGAGCCGGCTCGCGGCCGCGAGGTAACGACCGAGGACGGTCAACGACGGTCCCCCGCGAACTGTGCAGGAGCGACCGCTCCGCGCGGCGTGTCGCTGTCGTTTCCGCGCACTTCGCGGAAGGGGTGGGGCGGGAGCGGGCCAGCTTGCAGGGGGTGCGGCGGGAGCGGGCCCGCTCGCAGGGGGTGGGGCGGGACCGGGGTCACGAGCGGCCCCAGGCCGCCGGCAGCCGGCGACGCAGGTCGAGAGTGCGCGGGTACTCGTCGGCGCCGTAGCGCCGCCAGGCGGCCTGCGACTCGAGCGCGTCGATGTCGATCACCCCGGTAGTGTGCCCCATCGCCTCGAACCGGCGCGCCCGCCGGGCCTCGGCTTCCTTGGCGTTGACCGGCGGGTGATCGTACGATCGGCCGCCCGGATGGCTGACGTGGTACGTCATGCCGCCGAGCGACACCGCGCTGCCGAGGTCGATCAGCTCGACCACGAGCGGTGAGTCGATCTCCAGCGTCGGGTGCAGCGCCGACCAGGGCTTCCAGGCGCGGAAGCGGATCCCGGCCACGTACTCCCCCGGCGTCCCCGTCGGTTGCAGCGGCACCGGAACACCGTTGCAGGTGACGGCGTGCCGGCCCGGCACGAGCCCCATCACCCGCAGCTGGAGCCGTTCGGTCGAGGAGTCGACGTAACGGGCCGTACCACCTGCCGAGGCCTCCTCGCCGAGCACGTGCCACGGCTCGATCGCGGTCCGCAGCTCCAGCAGGCAGTTCCCGATGTGGGTCGCCCCGATCCGCGGGAAGCGGAACTCCAGATAGGGGTCGAGCCAGCTCAGGTCGAACGCGATGTCGTGCGCCCGGAGGTCGGCCACCACCTCGGCGATGTCGGCCGCGCAGTAATGCGGCAGCAGGAAGCGCTCGTGCAAGGCCGTGCCCCAGCGGACCAGCGGCGCGGAGAACGGGTCCTCGGCGAACCGCAGCAGCAGGGCCCGGACGAGCAGCGCCTGCACCAGCGCCATCTCCGGGTGCGGCGGCATCTCGAAGCCGCGCAGCTCGACCAGACCCAGCCGGCCCCGCAACGAGTCGGGGCTGTACAGCTTGTCGATGCAGAACTCGGCCCGGT
>DASTGF010000289.1:0-2748 GCA_035719255.1 Microlunatus sp.
GAGCAGGATCGCGTCGGGACGCGACTCGACGAGCACGCGCTCCGCCTCGATCACGTCGTACGCGGTGTCCACGTCGAACCCCTCCAACTCGAACGTGGTGCGGATCAGCTCGCACAGCAGCCGGTCGTCGTCGATAACCAAGATCCGTGGCGTGCGGCCCATTTCGTAACCCCCTTGCTGACGGCAACGTCTGAGTTCTCTGTCGGCAGAGGCGGTGCCGGCGATAAGGAACTCGTGCCGGGGGGAACGGCAAGAGAAAGAGAGGAGTTTCTGCCGAAACCTTCTGCAGGGTCAGCCGATCAGATCACCCGATGGGGTGACGTCAGAGCACGAAAGGCACGAGCATCCTGGTCGACCGCCTGTAGGCGGGGTAGTCCTCGGGGAACTGCTCGGCCAGGTAGCGCTCCTCGACGGTCGCGGCGTAGACGAAGTAGATCCCGGCCAGTCCGACCACGGTCAGCCAGACCCAGGCCAGCCCCGCGGCGGTGCCGACGGCTGCGAGGAGGATGCCCGAGTAGATCGGGTGGCGGACGAACCGGTACGGCCCGCTGGTCACGAGCTCCGGCTCGTTCTTCTGCGTCATCGGAGTGCCCCAGTTGCGGCCGATGTGGAGGCGTGCCCAGATCGCGAAGCCGAGGCCGAGACCGAACAGGGCGAGCCCGATTGCGGCGAGCCACGGATCGGTGGTGGTTCGGTGGCTTCGGAATGCCCCGAGGCGGGCCAGGACGATCACGAGGGCGACGAGCACCACCCTGACGCGCAACTCGCGCGACCACGCGACGCGGCCACGCTTCATCGAGAACGCCGTCACCAGCCAGTAGAGCCAGAACGCCGCCCAGCCGACAGCGAAGACCAGCTCGACGGGTTTCATGCCGACAGAGTGTCCGAAGGGTCAGCCGGCGCCGATGCTGACGCAGCTCTTGCTGAAGTAGCCCTTGATCTTGCGCGGCTTCCAGTTGAGGAACTCGACCGCCCGGCGCTTCTTCGTATCGTCGCGGATCGCGACGAGCGCGGAGCTGGGCGATCCGCTCTGCATCGTGATTCGCAGGTGAAGGAGCACGCGCTTCGTCGTCACACAGCGTTGGTCGAGGGAGCCGAGGTACGTCGGTGTGACCGTCTGAGCGCCGGCGGGAAGGCCGTTGGGTTTCAGAGTGATCCGCCGCGACGAGCGGACACACGTCAGGCGGTCGATCTTGAGGCTGTTCTTCGCGGCCTGGAAGAAGACCTGTGGGACGTTGAAGTCGAAGCCGTTGCGCTTGATCGTCTTCTCCAACGTGAACAGGGACAACGTCGCCGGGCGCGGCCGGCTCTGGAAAGGCGGAAGCGTGACGCTCGCGTGGACGTCGATGTAACGCTGCGCGCGCACCAGGCACGTGTAGCTGCCGTTGAGGACCTCGGAGCGTGCCGGCTCCGCGTGGGCGCCAACGGCGGCCGTCACGGCAACCGCTGAGACGGCTGCGACGATCCAGACCCCGCGCTGGTACTGCATGGTCTCTCCGAAATTACTCCCAGCCGGGGGCCCTGTCCACCAGCGGGCGGATAACGCAGATGCGTCAAGCGCCGGCTCGACCAGACCCGGAACCATGAGTGCCGGACGGTGTTCTCTGGCGACGGAGGTATCGAGGCGATTCGGTTTCGGTGGTGGATCGGGTTGGGCGCGGTCGGCGTGGTGCTGTTTGTGCACCCGTTGGTCGGCTGGTCCGCCGGAGCCCGGCACCTCGCGTACACAGGCAGCCTTTGGCACGGTCTCATCGATCGCTGTGGCACGGCGGCCACCGCGCACAAGCCCTATCCGTGGCCGCTGCGGCCGTTCCACCAGCAGCATCCGGTGCGTGGCTTCTTCGGCGATCCGCGTACTCTCGTCTCGAACGTCGAGCAGACTCTGGATCCCGGCTCGCCCGGCCAGTTCTCGTTCCACAACGGCATCGACGTCTACGCGGCACCCGACCAGCGGGTGTTCCCGGTGGTTTCCGGCCGGGCGCGGGTCGCCAACAAGCAAGAGGTGGTCGTGCGCACACGAGACGGGCGCACGTTCCAGTACTGGCACGTGCTCCCGCTGGTCCGCAGCGGTGCCTGGGTGACCGCGTCGAAGACCGTCCTGGGGACGGCGATCCCCCGCCGCGGACACCTCCACCTGACTGAGATCCGGGGCGATTGTGCCGTGAATCCGCTGGCCCCGGGGCACCTGGCGCCGTACCGCAGCGCGACCCGTCCGGAGGTCGTCTCGTTGGACGCGATCGATCCTCGTGGCGTTCTGCTCGACTCCACCCGGGTCGCGGGCCCGTTCGAGCTCGTCGCGCGGGCACAGGACCTGCCGCCGATCCCGGTACCGCCGCCATGGCAGAACCTGCCCGTCACTCCCGCGACGGTCGAGTGGCGCCTGACCCGGGCGGACGGGCGAGTCGTGGTGCCCTGGAGATTCGCCGCCGACTTTGCCGTCACGATCCCGCCGAACCGCGACTACTGGCGCGTGTACGCGCCCGGGACCCATCAGAACTACGTCGGACGCACCCAGCCTTCGATGCCCGGCGTGTACGGCTTCAGGCTCACGCCACCAAGCACCAACCTGGCGCCGGGGCGTTATACGGCGACAGTCGCGGCATCCACCAGCGACGGCAACCGCAGCGTGCGCCGCTTCGCTTTCAGGGTCGTCTCGGGCGGGTTAGCCACCTAGGGAGCGCTACTGGAGGCGCTCGGCGAGGTAGCGGATGGCCAGCGGGTAGCGGTACTCGATCCCGCCGTGGCCGG
>DASTGF010000290.1:0-4369 GCA_035719255.1 Microlunatus sp.
TGTCCAGCCGGTCGGTTCTGGCCTGGTCATTGTGCAGCCTTCCGGCTGGCCCGGTCGGCGCCGGCCGCACTTGTACTTGACCGGGCTAGTGTTCGGCATCGTCGGGTTCAGTGGAATCCCGACGAAGACCGAAGTGGCCCGCACCTTGGCGACTTCAGGATGACGTTCAACCTCGTTGGTTTTCGGGCCGGCGGCCAGGGCGATCTTCGGAGCGGCCGGCTTCGGGTTTGCAGACGCGTAGAACCGCCAAAATCAGTCGTAGCGCAGACGGCGCCGGTCACGGCAGCGGAAAACAGGGAGGGCGGCACTACTACGAATCGCATGCCGAAGCGTGGTCAGCGGTCGGTCGCCGGCGTGTAGTTGCGCGCCGGTGGGCCGACGTAGACTTGCCGGGGGCGGCCGATCTTGGTCGTCGGATCGGTGATCATCTCGCGCCAATGGGCGATCCAGCCGGGGAGCCGTCCGAGCGCGAACAACACAGTGAACATGTTGGGCGGGAAGCCCATCGCCTTGTAGATCAACCCGGAATAGAAGTCGAGGTTCGGGTAGAGCCTACGGGACAGGAAGTAGTCATCCGAGAGGGCGACCTCCTCCAACTCGCGGGCGAGATCGAGGAGCTCGTCGCCCGCCCCCAATTCCTCGAGTATCTCTCGCGCGCTGGTCTTGACCAGGACGGCCCGCGGGTCGTGGTGCCGGTATGCCCGGTGCCCGAAGCCCATCAACCGCAGGCCCGCTTCTTTGCCCTTGACTCGCTTGACGAACGCTCTGACGTCACCACCGTCGCGTCGGATCCGTTCCAGCATTTCCACCACGGCGCGTTCAGCTCCACCGTGCAGCGGCCCGAGCAGGGCGTTGATGCCCGCCGAGATGGACGCGTACAGGTTGGTGTGGGCCGAACCAACAAGCCGGACCGTGGCCGTGGAGCAGTTCTGCTCGTCGTCGGCGTGCAATACCAGCAATCGGTCCAGCGCCCTGACCAGAGCAGGGTTCGCCTGATAAGGCTCGGCCGGAACCCCGAAGCACATCCGCACGAAGTTCTCGACCAGGCCCAGCGAATTGTCCGGGTACAGCAAGGGCTTCCCGACCGACTTGCGGTACGCGTAGGCGGCGATCGTCGGCACCTTCGCGAGCAGCCGAACCGTGGACAGTTCAACCTGCTCGGGGTCGAACGGGTCGAGTGCGTCGCCATGGAACGTCGACAACGCACCTACCGCACTGGACAGCACCGACACCGGATCCGCATTCCGCGGAAATCCGTCGAAGAAATGTTTGAAGTCCTCGTGCAGCATGGTGTGGCGACCGATACGACGGGTGAATGCGTCCAGTTCGGCTCGGGTCGGCAGTTCCCCTCGGATCAGTAGGAAGCTGGTCTCGACGAAGTTCGACGACTCGGCGAGACGCTCGATCGGGTACCCCCGATAGCGCAGAATCCCGTGGTCCCCGTCGATGAAGGTCACCGCGGACGTGGTGGCACCCGTGTTCGCGTAGCCCGGGTCGAGGGTGACAACTCCCAACTTGACCAGCATCCCCGAGATCTCCAGTCCCGGTCCGCCGGCGGTTGCGGGCACGATTCTCGATTCGAGCCGAGAGCCCGAGTATTCGAAGACGGCGTCATGACCGGTGGCGGCGCCGCTGGTGCTGCCCTCGGAACCCGGCACCACAGGCGCCGACCCGCCGACCGCGGCGACCTCTCCCATCGGACTCAGCCCCCCACTTGCAGGAGCGTCTCTGAATCACGTCCAACGCTCCGCTGACCGTTCGCAGCGGACGACTGAGCACACGCATTCATCCTTCCACGGCAGGCAAGCCCCGTCGCGGTTCCGCACGCGGACCTGCCGCGGCTCCGCCGACCACCACCGACGCTGCTGTCAGCCCAAGTCGGACGTCAGCGTCGTCGCGACGATCGTGTCGCGCCAACTGGCCCTCATTACTGGGCGGCTGACGGTCGGCGCACCCGGCAAGTCCGTCCATACACCTGGACTCGACGTTTGGCGGGTACGGGTCGCCGGTTCAAGGCCTTTCATCCCGACGCGACGGTTTACCCTCATACCGCGGGTTGGGGCAGCCGAACCGATTCGACTGGTGCGCTCATGCTGCCCAGCAGGCCGCGCCGATGCCCGGACAGGATGTGACTGGCCGTGATCCAGTGGTCGTTCTCCCGCAACCGCGAGGTTCCGGGGATGATCGTCGGCGGACGTCCTGCTGTGCTGGGTGCGGTCATCATGTCTCCCCTCCAAGGATGGCGATGATGCCGTGACGGATCCCTCGTCCTGGATCGGTTGGTGCGTCACGTCAATGCTCAATGCCGACCGCCGCTGGCCCACGGGGCGCTGCAGGCGGAGCCGTCGATCGGGCTGCTGCTGCGCTGCAGCGTCCTGGTCCGCGGCGTGGACGACGACCACAGCCGGCCCGGTCACGAACGGGACAGCGCCAGCAGGTCGACCAGACCACGCAGGAGCCTCTCTCCCTCGGCCCAGCGCTCGCTACGCCGGCGGAACGTCCAGATCTTCCAGGAGTGCGGCCGCGGACACCTCGCGGGCGTGCGCGGGCCGGTTGGGTCGCCGGCCGCGACGTACGTGACCCCAGGTCGGCGCTGGTCGTTGGTTTGAGTGGGTTGTCCGCGGCGCCGCGAGCGAAGCCATGAGTTCCGTGAACGGAACGGCACCACCGTTCGTCGGGCCGGGCATGGAAAGGGCCGCGAAATGCGGCGGACCAGCCGACGACCGATTCCGCACTTCGTCGATCGTCCACGCCCTCACGGCGGGGCGATCATTCTGGCAGGTCCATCCTCCAGGGTGGCCAGTTTGCGAGATGGCATCTGTTCGATCGCTACCCACTCATCAACCACGGTCGGGACCGAGACACGCCGCCGGGCGCTCCGAGCCTATGGCCACCTTGCCGCCATGATCGAGAATGGCCAACGCCCACGACCAGGCTCCAGGGCAGAGGAGATCATCCTCTGGTCATTACCTACCTGGTTGGCCGCCGCCTTCGAGCAGGACCGTGATTCGTGGGCCACAATCTGGTGGGAACTCCATGACTGGTTCATCCCGTTCGGCGAGTCCGCGAACTTACCAGCGAGTCAGTCCAAGCCTGAAGCCAAGCCACGCGCAAGAAGCTCAGCGGTGCGCTGAAATCCGCTCGAGCCGGTTGACCAGACACACCATTGCCGCAGCCCGGGCCCGCAGGTGCTCGATCAGCTCGCGGATGCAGTCCACGATCGCGGAATCACTCGCAGATACACCGACAACCTCGATCTCATCGACCAGCTCGGGCAGCGTGGCAAGCTCGTCGACCAGGCAGACCGCGCGGGTGACGGAATCGACGATCGTCGCGGCACGACCGCCTTCCAAGGCGTCCGGTCCCGGCTGCGCATCCCCGTCCACTACTTCCGGCCGCAGCAGCGGCTCTCGACATCAAGAACTTCCGCGCCGTGCTGGCGACGGCCCGGACCTTCGGGTCCGCCATCCTGTCGAATCGGCCGCGGCCCGATGCCCTGCGCGAACAGGTCCCACGGGCACTCGGGCGACTCGACATGCATCTCACCGCAGATCGAGCATGCCGACGGCACCTGCTGACGGCGCCGGCGCGGGTAGCTCTTGCCGTCCCGCCCACGGACCGGGGCCGGCTCGTCGGCATCGTCCCGATCAACTGGATGGGCCGCATCGCCCGTGCCGAGCGCTCGGTGCACGGTCGCGGGGTCGACGCCCAGGACCCTTGCGATCGCCCGCAACGACATCTGCGCCCGCGACAGCGACTGGACCACCGCGCCTCGCTGCTCACGCGGCACAGTCAGCCGCAGGTCGCTCAGCCGGTCGTCGACGTACTGGTCCCAGGTCGCGTAGCCCAGAGCGATGTGCGCCCGGCCCTGATAGGCGATGGCGATGTATTCCCAGGTCCGTTCCATCATCGACCGGATCTGGAGGGTGACCTGCTCGGCGCCGGCCGGCGACATCTCGAAGAACCCCGCTTCCGCATCGACATCGACGCCCGACCCCGAGCCGGCGCCATCCGGCCTATCGACGGAGTGCAGCGCCATCACGCCGCCCGCTTACGACCTGTGCGAACCACCCGGCCCTCGACCGCGGCCCGGACCACGCGCATCAGCTCCGGGTTGGCGCGGACGCCGGCGGGGCCGAGCGCATCGATCTGCATCGCAGCCCCGGTGGCCCGGGCCTCGGGCCGGCAGCCCGGCCCCGACCCCAGGGTCAGCAGGTCCAGCGCCGACCAGGTCGCCGCCGGCACGCCCGTCCGGTGCGCGGCCATCGTCGAACGGCACCGCCGGGAGGTGCTGGCGGCGGCGGCCGCTGACGCCACCACCGCGTTCAGCGGTGGAACCGGCCATGCCCAGCCCTCCATCGCCAACACC
>DASTGF010000291.1:0-5472 GCA_035719255.1 Microlunatus sp.
GGCCGACGACCCGACCTGGCATCTCGGCGGTGCGGCAAGCGTCCTCCGAGATGCCTGGCCTGCACACCCCGAGGCGGTCGAGAAAGTCATAGCGGGGGCGGGTTTCGAACTGCTGGCCAATCGGATGGCGCAAGCCCAACAGGCCGGGCTGGACGCCGGCGACCTTCTGGAAACTATCGACCCCGACAAGATCGCAGCAGCCAACGTGCCATCACCCGCCGGCATCACCGCAGCAGCGCTCGCCGGTGCCGCCGCAGAAGCCCAGATCCCGCCGTGGACCGACCGGGAGTACGGCCGGCTCACCGACCAAGACCTGGCCGGCGCGCTCGCCGAGGCCCGCGCACAACTCGAGGCCGCGACCGCGGACCACGCCGCCGCCGCCCGGCAGGCCGAGGTAGCGGCCGCGGGCCGCGGACCAGCCGCCGCACGCCTCGACCGCGAATTGGCCGAGCTGCGCCGCGTCGCCGAAGAACTCAGCCGGCACAGCGCCCTCCAGGCCGACTGGCAGAGCGCCACCCGGACCGCCGCGGCCGCGGCCGCCGCCGCAGCGCTCGCGGCGCACGACCGCGACCAACTCGGCACCCCCGCCCGTCGTCGCCGCGCCGAACTCGACGCTCGCATCACCGAACTCCATCAGCAGGAAGCCGACGCCCTCGCGGCGGCCGCCGCCGCAGCCGACCTGGCCAGCGCGTTGGAGCGGGTACCGAAGGACCAGATCGAACGAATCCGGATCGCCGAGCGTATTGCCACCGCAGAAGCCCGGCACCACCAGAGGCGAGAACAAGCCGTGGCCGATGACATCGAATCTGCGCGGAAAATAGCCCAGCGAGCCGAGGCCGTTCCGGAACGAGGCGTTGTCGACCGGCTGGACGCCGAGATCCAAACCCGCGCCAGACTCAGTCCACACCGCCGGCAGCAGGAACACCTAGGGCGTGAGGCCGAGGTGACGGCCGCAGCGAGTCCGGCCGAACGGATCGGGGTGCCGCAGCCGGAATATCAGCCGCAACTTGTTGAGCCAACTCAGATCGTCCCGTCACCTCCACCATCGGTTCAGCAGAGCCTCTGACCCAGGAATCAGTGGCGCCGGCGACCCGACGGGTGCCTGACCTCTTGGGGATCGGGTTCTCCGAATCAGTCCGGTTGCACGTCGGGTTCTTTCGGTCCAGAGAGCGTCAATGGGGCTGGTGGGTCGCCATCAGGCGTGAATCAACGCTGTCGGTCGTGCTGGACCTGTTCGGGAACGAGTGACGACCCTGCCGTGCCAGCCTCGCCGGGCTATGTTACCTGTCCGAGGAATCCATGACGCGACCCAGTACCAACACGGATACTGGTGATCACGCCGTCATCGAGAGCGGCGAGTAGAGCACCGAGGACCCCTCAAATCCCACAGCCCCGCGGGGCTTCGTCACCCAGTGCAGCGGAGTTCGTCGCCTCGACGTGCTCGCAACGTGTCTGGTCTCCGGCTCGGCTCAACCAGTCCACGACGCCCTGAGGCAGCGGGCCGTGCGGAAGTCACCGGGGTCAAGCATCGCACCAAGGGTTTGGCTTGGTCGCTCAGCCTGGCGGGTCGCCGGTCAGAATGCAGACCCCGAGCAGCGCTCCGCAGAGCACGATCACCGCAATCACCTTCTCGACACCCTGCAAGACGATGACGGTGGGCAGGAGCAGGAGGATGAAGGCGCCGATGGCTGTCCAGCCCTCCCAGCTCACTGGCGTCCAGCCCCACCCGAGGTACCGTTTCGGGCCGAACCGGGGCTTCTCGGTCACCCGCATGGGCATGTGCATGGTTCAAGGGTAGGCAGGCGCGGGCACCACCGCAGGTGGTTATCCAGCTGAGAGACCTTCCTATTGATGATCGTCGCAACCACCGACGCCTCAGCTTTGTGGTGAGGCTGGGATCAAGTTCACTTCTTTTCGACGAGTTGCAACAATGCCGGGATAATCAGCATCTCCACTGCTTGAACCCGCTGCACTTTGCGGGTGTGCTTTTCACCCAGCACGTCCGTCACTTTGTCGGTCCAAATCAGCGAGACACACAGGCTATTCTTGAGGTGTGAACTTCCTGATTCGGTCGTTAGCGTCAGACATTCAGGTTCGGAATAGCAGGACCAGTGTGACTGAATAGGGATAGCGAGCGGAACACTGTAAAGAAAGGGTGCTCCACAGTCATCACACACCTTTGAAGCTGGTTGCAAGCCATTTCACAACCTTCGTGATCCCTGGATGCCTTCCCGACCTCGTACCGTTCCCTTCTTGGATCACTCGCCGGGATGCTCCCTGAAGGCACGCTGGACTCGATCAGGTTCCCTTCCAAGTTATTCGGGCGGTTCGTGTCGCGACTGCTACTCACAGGCCACGCCGTCCTTGTCGCGATCGAGCTTGGTGGAGTAGCCGGGCTCACCGGCATAGAGCGGCGCAGCGCCGGCCGCCCGGGCGGCGTCACAATTGGCGTAGTACGCCGATGCGGGTGACGCAGACGCAGGCTCCGGCTCCGGTGCACGAGTCGGTTCGGGCTCAGGTGCCTGGACCGGGTCGGGTGCCGGGGCGGGCACAACACGGACATCGGTGTCGTCGTTGTCGGAACCGACGTTGGGGGCGGGCGCGGGCGCAGGCGCAGGTTCTTGAGTCGGTACGGGGGCACAGACGTAGTTCGGCGCGAGCGCATCGGCCGCGATGTAAGCAATCTCGCGGGTGTGCTCCCCATAGCCGTCGCGCGAGTCGTACCGGGCGACGGCGTGACCCTGCCGGATGAGGGTGAGACCGGCGTCGGTAGCGTTGCTATTGAGGTCGACGTACCGCAGCGACCGTCCGTGCTGGTCGAGATCCTCACCATCGCCGCCCAGCGGCAGAGTCACCATCTGATTGAGTGCAATCGCCGTCATCGCCTCGGCGGCGGCCACGCCTTCGCAGGTGTCCATCTCCGGTGCGTCGATGCCGATGATCCGGATGGTCAGCACAGTGCCTGCGGTGTCGGTTGTCTCGACGGTGTCGCCGTCGATCACACGGGTGACCGTGGTTGTCACCGCAGTCGGCGGCGGAGCCGTCTTGCTCGCAGTTACGGCGGGCGCCGGCGCGGGGACGCTCGCGGTGGCGGTGCTGCCCTTGCCGGAGGATGCGGCCGTGATCCCGCCGACGATCAGAACAGCGGCTGCCATGCCGCCGACGATCACGGACTTCCTGTTCATTCCTGTTACTCCTGGTTCTGCGTACGCGTGATCACTCGGAGAATCACACGGACGGGTTCGCCCATCCTCACGCCGTGAGGTCTGGGCAGGTCTGCTGACATAGCAGAGACCGGATAATCCGGACATCATGACGCGAGTTCAACCGTGATGTGGGTAACACGTGACGATCAGATGGGCAGGTCAGCCCTTCAGTCCGTGCGGCAGGTCGTCCGGATGCTGCTCGACGGGCGGCTCCGCACCGCGCAAGGCCGAAAGACACAACATGCGCTGGCGACGCCGGGGCCGGCGCTTCACCCGAAGCCGAACGTCGCTCCGCCCAGATGGTTGATGTCCGCACCGTATTGGTCGACATCATCGGTGTCGGCTTGCCATTGGGAGGGTGGTTGGTCGGCGTCGCGTCGCCAGGTGGCGGGGTGGTGTCCTTTTCGGCATTCTACCGGTGATCGGCCGAGGGTGCTCGGGAGGCGGCTACGGAAGCCGGGGAGGTAACGGAGGTAGAACTCACCGGCGCGTTCGGCGGTGGCGGTGGGGTCGCGGTGGGCGGAGTACCAGAGCCAGGTCATGACGGCGAGTTCGTGGGCGAGCCAGGGGTGTTTCGGCCAGCAGGGTGGGATGAGCTGATCCTCGGCGACGGCATAGCACTGGTTGTAGGTGTCCACCCAGACCTGAATTTTGCTGGTTAAGGCGTCTCGTTCGGGTGTGTTGAGGGCTGACCAGGTCCAGGGCGGCCGTCGTTTGGTGGTCTTGGGCTGGTCGGGCCAGTAGTCCTGGTGCAGCTGCTGGTTCGGCTCGGTGAACAGCGGCTGGGTCACGGCATCTCCTGTTCGATGGGCATGCTGAACCCGGCGGTGCGGGCGCCTTTTCGGCCCTTCTCCATACAGTGGTTGGCGGCGTTGCCGGCGGCGACTCGTGAACTGACCTGGGCTTGTTCGCGCCGGATGCATCGGTGGAGGCGGCGCTTGTCGTACAGCGACGGGGCGTGGCCGATGAAGGGTGGCAGTCCTCGGGCGAGGACGACAGCGTGGCCGTCGCCGAGGTTCTGTTGATCGGCGACGGAGAGAGTGTCCTGCCGTTCGGTGTGTTCGGAGCGGTGCGCGGTGCCGCGGGCGGCGGCGACGACGGTGGTGGTGCCGGCCCGGTCGGACAGTTCCTTGGCCAGGCTGATGTCGATGCCGCCGACGATGGTGACGCCGGCGGCGTCGCGGAGGGCGGCGGAGTCCTTGCCGTAGACGGCCTCCTCCTGGCTGGAGGACTGCACCGAGTAGACGAACCCGATCCCGAATTTGCGTTGCGAGCTGGCGACGTACGGCAGGTTGGGGACGGTGACGCCGTAGCGGAGTTCGTCGAGCACGGCGATGAACGGCACCGGGAGCCGCCCTCCGGGTTGGCGGAGGGCGACACTTTCCGCGGCCATGAACATTTCGGCGGCGAAGAGGCTGAGCAGTGGCCGAGCGCGGTCGATGTGGTGGGGGTCGGCGAGAAGGTACACGGTGCCGCCGTTGTCGATGAGCTGCGCCATGTCGAACCCGGGGTCGTGGGGAGTGGGAGTGCACAGTGCGCGGCCGTCGGCGGTGGCGACGGAGTTCAGGGCCAACGCGAGGTAGCGCAGGACGCCGCTGGTGGTCTTGGCGGCCCGGGTGTCCAGGTGGGTGGCCAGGTTGAGGACGGCGGACGGGTCGGCGTCGTCGGGGTGGTCTTCCAGGATGCGGGTGGGGGTGGGGTCGTCGGGGTGCCGCATCCATTCCAGGAGGTCGTCGATGCCGCGGTCGCCGAGGGCGGCGGCGTGCAGCCAGCCGGCGAGGACCTCGGTGGCGGAGCTGCGGAAGAACCGGTCGGAGTCCGATCCGCGGTCGGCCGTGTTGTCGACGCCGGCGACGAGCGCGGCTGCCCGCCGGTGCGCCACCGAATGGTCCAGGCAGGCGGGGATCGGGTTCCACCGCACCTGGGGGTAGCCGGCGGCCCACCGGCTCGCGGGGTCGGAGAAGTCGACGACCGCGACCGGGTACGTGCGTGACCGACGTCGTGTGCCGCGGACGGGGCGGAGCCGGGGCCACCGGTGCGGATCGCGTCGGCGGCTGCGGGCCTGGACGGTCATGGTGAAGATGCTCGGCTCGGTCGAGGAGATCAGTGCGGGTCCGGGCAGCGCCCTGATCAGCGGGATGAGCAGCCGGGCGCCCTTGCCCCACCCGGTGCGGGCGATGATCCGGATCCGTTGCTCCCAGTCCGCCCATACTGCTCGGCGGCTCTTCGGGGTGGTGGGGGTGAGGAGCCGGTAGCCGAACGCGCT
>DASTGF010000292.1:0-2018 GCA_035719255.1 Microlunatus sp.
GGTGATGGTGTGGTCGGTGAACTCGCGTCCGAAACACCACGACACGACGATGCCCGCACCGGCCAGCATCGCCACCGACATCACCTGGGCGAGGAGACCGAGATACGCCGACCAGCCTTCGCCGATGAGCATTGCGTTGACCTTGATGGCCAGCTGGGCATCAGCTGGCCCGTCGTGGGCCGCCGCGACGAATCCTGCCGTCAGCGCGGGCACTCCGACACCGACCACGGCCGCGGTGATCCAACACAGCCGCGACCGGCGCAGCTTCAACCATTCGACCCTTGCCGCGGCCGCCATTATCAGAACTCACCCTCGGCGCGGTCGACCGAGACGATCAGATCGAAGAAGGCACGTTCCAACTCTGCACCGGCAGGGTCCAGCGACCCGACGATCCGGCCCCGGTGCATCACCGAGATCTGGTCGGCGATCCTGGCCATCTCATCGAGGTGATGGCTCGACACCAACACGGCCGCACCTCGCCTCGCCGCCGCTTGCAGCAGGGTCCGCACCAGGACGATCCCGGCCGGATCCAGCGCGGTCGTCGGCTCGTCGAGGACCAGCAGGTCGGGTTGTCCGAGCAGGGCACATGCCAATCCGAGTCGTTGCCGGTTACCCGTGGACAAGGCTCGGCCGGGCCGATCAGCCCACCGACCAAGCTGCAGGTCAGCCAGGGCGTCGGCGGCTGCTGTCTGCGCTTCCGGGCCCTGCCGGCCACGCAGCAGGGCGGCCGACCGCAGATTCTCCGCAGCGGTCAACTCGGGATAGCCGAACCCGGCGTCGAGCAGGTGACCCACCCGATCCCACAGGTGGGCAGGGGCACCATTCACGGGAACACCGAAGATGGTGACCGATCCCCGATCCGGACGCAGCATGCCCAACAGCAACCGCATCAACGTCGTCTTCCCCGCGCCGTTGAGGCCGACCAACGCATGGATCTGACCGGATTGGACTCGAAGATCCAGCCCGTCAACGGCCCGCTCGTCCCCGAACGAGCGACACAGACCTACGACCCTCACGCCGGGGTGGGCAGCGTGGGGCGCCATCATCACGAGCCCGCTCGAAACCCTGGCGCTGTTCGGTACCGCAACCGGCAGCTCCTCACGATGCGAGCTGGAAAGCCGGTCACGCTGTTACGGCGGTCTGGGCACACATCGGTTCTCCTCTGAGACGACGAAACCAACCGCCGACCAGACTTCCCGGCACACCGCAAGGCAGCCTACCGAACGAAGCAGACCGCGCCACTCAACGATCCGCTCCCGCTGCGCCTCGCCCCCTGCCGTCATGGCCGACGGAGACCACGTCGCCCCAGGGAGAACACCAGTTGTCGACGGGGGTCAGGGACAAATGACGGATCGGGGCGAGGTAGGTGTCTTCGCAGCCGACGATCGAGAGCCGGTCCGGCACCTCGGTGCCGGGGTCGGCAGCGGCCGACAGGGTGGCGATCGGGGTGATGTCGTTGAAGGCGAACACCGCGGTCGGCCGCTCCGGTCGCCGATCGAGGCCACCCCGGGCTCCGCGTGCCGATGCTGTTAAGCGCTAAGGACCTCGACACGGTCATGGGCGGCTCACCGCGACCGGCAACGTCGACGGGATTCCGGTGACGATGCCGACCAGTCACGGCGTTCGACCACTGCGCGACCAGCTCAGAAGGCTCCCGGCTGCTCGGGGTGGTGAGCATGCGGCGCAACGCGGACCGGACCTGGCACGGCGACATGCTCGACGGGCTCGCCTTCCTGAGGGCCCAGCAAGACCACGGCGCCACCACGACCGGTGTCCGGGTTCTGCTCGGCGCCGGGGGGCGCCGGCAGCGCGATCGACATCGCCGCGCGGCTCAGGTTCCCTTTCTCATACTGTGGCGTGACGGGTGGGGAGAAGGCACAGGTCCGCGGCGTCGACGTCATGCGCGTCCGAGGCGACCGACATGCTGGGTTGACACGCAATGGCGCTTCAGGCCACGCCGGGCAGGTCCCGCTTCGGCAGATCACCCTGTCGGCCACGTGGCCCGGCTCGTCGAGTGC
>DASTGF010000293.1:0-3991 GCA_035719255.1 Microlunatus sp.
ACGTGGTCGCCGTCCACCATCAGCCGCTCGGAACCCTCGACCAACACCGTCGCGAGCCGCTGCGTCTTGGGCAGCTTGTCGTAGGCGATCTCCTCCGACCCGTCGTCCGGGGTGATGATGATCTTGAAGAACTTGTCGGCGTCCTCGATCCTGATCCGGCCGGCGGCGTCGGCGATCGGCGCCTTGCCCTTGGGGATCCGGGCCTCGAACAGCTCCTGCACACGCGGCAGACCCTGGGTGATGTCGGTGGAACCCGACGCCGCACCCGTGTGGAAGGTCCGCATGGTCAGCTGGGTACCGGGCTCGCCGATGGACTGCGCGGCGACGATGCCGACCGCCTCGCCCACGTCGACCAGGTTGCCGGTGGCCAGGCTCCGCCCGTAGCAGACCGCGCAGGTGCCGATGGCCGCCTCGCAGGTCAGCACGGAGCGCACCTTCGCGGTGGTGATACCCGCCGCGACCGCATCCCGCACGTGGTGCTCGCGCACGTCGGTGCCGGCCGGCACGACGACCGTGCCGTCCGGCGCGACCAGGTCGGCCGCCAGCACCCGGCTCTGCACCGAGGTCTCGATGAACTCGTTGACGTGCAGCGAGCCGTCGGCGTACCGGTCGGCCAGCGGCAGCGTGACCCCACGCTCGGTGCCGCAGTCGGTCTCCCGGACGATGACGTCCTGCGAGACGTCCACCAGACGGCGGGTCAGGTAGCCCGACTCGGCGGTCCGCAGCGCGGTGTCGGCCAGACCCTTGCGCGCGGAGTGCGTGTTGATGAAGTACTCCAGCACCGACAGACCCTCGCGGAACGAGGACCGGATCGGCCGCGGGATCTGCTGACCCTTGGAGTTGGCCACCACACCCTTCATGCCGGCCAGCGACCGCACCTGGATCCAGTTACCCGCCGCACCCGCGTTGACCAGGGTGGACACCGGGTTGTCGGCCGGGTAGGCCGGCGGCAGCGCCTCCTCGATCTCGCGAGTCGCCGCCTCCCAGATCTTCACCAGGTCGTCGTTGCGCTCCTCGTGCGACAGGTTGCCGCGCTGGTAGGCCTTCTCGACCCGCTCCGCCTCGATCTCGTGCCGGAGCAGGATCTCCTCCTTCTCCGGCGGGATGATGACGTCGCCGATGGCCACCGTCATGCCCGACCGGGTCGCCCAGTGGAAGCCGGCCTCCTTGAGCCGGTCCAGCACCTGCGCCACGACGGACATCGGGTAGTGCTCGGCCAGATCGTTGACGATGACGGCCTGCCGCTTCTTGGGCAGCTCCTCGTTCACGAACGGGTAGCCCTCGGGCAGCAACTCGTTGAACAGCACCCGGCCCAGCGTGGTGTCGGCGAGCCACGGGGTGCCCGGCTCGTGATCCTCCGGCAGCGTGTCGAACTTGCCCGGCACGACGGAACCCGGCAGCCGCACCCTGATCGGCGCGCGCAGGTCGACCAGGCCGGCGTCCAGCGCCATGATCCCCTCGGCGGCCGAGGAGAAGACCGAGCCGGCACCCGCAGCGTCTTCTTTGCGACCGCACAGGTAGAACAGCCCGGTCACCAGGTCCAGGGACGGCATGGCCAGCGGCCGGCCGGAGCCCGGGGACAGGATGTTGTTGGACGAGAGCATCAGCACCCGCGCCTCGGCCTGGGCCTCGGACGACAGCGGCACGTGCACGGCCATCTGGTCACCGTCGAAGTCGGCGTTGAACGCGGCGCAGACCAGCGGGTGCAGCTGGATGGCCTTGCCTTCCACCAGCTGCGGCTCGAAGGCCTGGATGCCGAGGCGGTGCAGGGTCGGCGCGCGGTTGAGCAGCACGGGGTGCGCGGAGATGACCTCTTCCAGAACGTCCCACACCTGCGGCCGCTGCCGCTCCACCATCCGCTTGGCCGACTTGATGTTCTGCGCGTGGTTCAGGTCGACCAGCCGCTTCATCACGAACGGCTTGAACAGCTCCAGCGCCATCAGCTTGGGCAGGCCGCACTGGTGCAGCTTGAGCTGCGGGCCGACCACGATGACCGAACGGCCCGAGTAGTCGACACGCTTGCCCAGCAGGTTCTGGCGGAACCGGCCCTGCTTGCCCTTGAGCAGATCGGACAGCGACTTGAGCGGGCGGTTGCCCGGGCCGGTGACCGGCCGGCCGCGGCGACCGTTGTCGAACAGCGCGTCGACGGCCTCCTGCAACATCCGCTTCTCGTTGTTCACGATGATCTCGGGCGCGCCGAGGTCGATCAGGCGCTTGAGCCGGTTGTTCCGGTTGATCACGCGCCGGTACAGGTCGTTCAGGTCGGACGTGGCGAACCGGCCACCGTCCAGCTGCACCATCGGGCGCAGCTCCGGCGGGATCACCGGGACGCAGTCCAGCACCATGCCCAGCGGCGAGTTGGAGGTCTGCTGGAACGCGGCGACCACCTTCAGGCGCTTGATCGCGCGGATCTTGCGCTGGCCCTTGCCGTTCTTGATGGTGTCCCGCAGCAGCTCGGCCTCGGCCTCGATGTCGAAGTCGGAGATGATCTGCTTGAGCGCCTCGGCGCCCATGCCGCCCTGGAAGTAGTCGCCGAACCGGTCCTCGAGCTCGCGGTAGAGCAGCTCGTCGACGATCAGCTGACGCACCGAGAGCTTGCGGAACAGGTCGAGCACCTCGTCGAGGCGGTCGATCTGCCGCTGCGCGCGGTCGCGGATCTGCCGCTGCTCCCGCTCGCCGCCCTCGCGCACCTTGCGGCGCACGTCGGACTTGGCGCCCTCGGCCTCCAGCTCGGCCAGGTCGGCCTCGAGCTTCTTGGCCCGGGCGTCGATGTCGGCGTCCCGCGCGTTCTCCAGGTTCTTGCGCTCGACCCCCATCTCGGCCTCGATGGTCGGCAGGTCATTGTGCCGAGCCGTCTCGTCGACCGAGGTGATCAGGTACGCCGCGAAGTAGATGATCTTCTCGAGATCCTTCGGGGCCAGGTCCAGCAGGTAGCCCAGGCGCGACGGGACGCCCTTGAAGTACCAGATGTGGGTGACCGGCGCGGCCAGCTCGATGTGACCCATCCGCTCCCGGCGCACCTTGGCCCGGGTGACCTCGACGCCGCAACGCTCGCAGATGATGCCCTTGAAGCGGACACGCTTGTACTTGCCGCAGGCGCACTCCCAGTCGCGGGTCGGCCCGAAGATCTTCTCGCAGAAGAGCCCGTCCTTCTCCGGCTTGAGGGTGCGGTAGTTGATGGTTTCCGGCTTCTTGACCTCGCCGTGGGACCACGCGCGGATGTCGTCGGCGGTGGCGAGACCGATACGCAACTCGTCGAAGAAGTTGACGTCGAGCACTGGTGGCACGTCCCTGTCTGTGTCAGTAATGCGGGCGATTCCGGACGAGCCGGCAGCAACTGCCGGTCGGCGCCTGGAACCAAGGGGTGGAAGAGGGAACCTGCGGGGACGGGGCTCGCGGGAGGTGAGTCCCGCCCCCGCAGGAGGCTTCCGGTTAGTTCACCAAGTCGTCGACCGAGGCCGACTCGTTGCGCGACAGGTTGATTCCGAGGTTGGCCGCGGCGCGCTCGAGATCGTCATCGTCAGAATCACGCATCTCGATCGCGACGCCATCGCTGGAGAGCACCTCGACGTTCAGGCACAGGACCTGAAGCTCCTTGAGCAACACCTTGAACGACTCCGGGATTCCCGGCTCGGGGATGTTCTCGCCCTTGACGATGGCCTCGTAGACCTTGACCCGGCCCACGATGTCGTCGGACTTGATGGTGAGCAGTTCCTGCAGGGTGTACGCAGCCCCGTAGGCCTGCATCGCCCAGCACTCCATCTCACCGAAGCGCTGCCCACCGAACTGCGCCTTACCACCCAGCGGCTGCTGCGTGATCATCGAGTACGGACCGGTCGAACGGGCGTGGATCTTGTCGTCGACCAAGTGCAGCAGCTTCAGGATGTAGACGTAGCCCACCGCGATCGGCTCGGGGAAGGGCTCCCCGGAGCGGCCGTCGAACAGCCGCGCCTTGCCGGTCTGCTTGACCATCCGGTCGCCGTCCCGGTTC
>DASTGF010000294.1:0-2214 GCA_035719255.1 Microlunatus sp.
GTGTGTTGGGGGAGCCAACCGCTGACGAGCGCTCCCGCGTTCCGGGTCTGGTGGCGATTCGGCCCTTCCGGCCCGGATCGGGAGCGCTCGTCAGCGCTCTGCGACGATCCGGTCCGACGTCAGACCGGATCGTCGCGAGCACGCCGGCCCTACGGGCTGCGGCGGCGCGAGACACTCGGCGCTCCGACGATGCCGGGACGCCCCAGCTGGTGGCCGACGGAGTGCTGGAGGCGCGAGCTGCCACGGCTGCGGTCCTGGCGGCGTTGACGGCGTCGGCGACTCGGGAGCGTTCGGCGCCCACGGGTTGCCCGCAGAGAGGATGTCCGCGGTAATGTCCTGCCGATGGGCCTCGATCGGATCATCGGGTGCTTCGCTCGGTGGCGCGGCCCCTTGGCTAGCGTCTGACGGCGCCCTGGCACGCCAGAGGTCTCCGGCGTCGCGCGGATGGTGCACCCGGTCTCCTCCGGTGACCGCGCGAGGCGATCCGACTGGAGGGCAGAACCGTGGGAGAGCCCGACCCGGAGGCACCGAACTCGCGGATCGGTTCCACACCGCCCAGTCGATCCCCACCCACCGGCGGTCGGGCTACCGCGCCTCGAGCTCAGCCGGATCGCCAGGCTGAGCCGGGTCCCTGACCGGTTGACTGCCCGCTCGAGCGACGCAAGCATTCGATACATCCCGAAAACCCGCCCCGGCACCACCAGGCTTGAGGTGGCTATGCACGCGGGGTCTGGGCACGCTGGGTCTGGGCACGCTGGGTCTGGCTCTGCAGCGGTCGCCGGAGACCAGACGTTCGGCGAGCGATTCGAACGAAACCGCACAACGAAGGCCGGTTGCCCGGCCGGAACGGAAACCACATGACTACATACAAGGTCGGCTACTTCGTCGGCAGCCTGTCCTCTACCTCGATCAACCGAGTGTTGTCGAAGGCCCTGATCCGGCTTGCGCCGGAGGAACTGCAGTTCACCGAGATGCGGATCGACAACCTTCCCCTTTACAGCCCTGACTACGACGACAACTACCCCGCCGAGGCCAAGGCCCTCAAGGACTCGATCCGAGCGGTGGACGCTGTCTTGTTCATCACCCCCGAATACAACCGATCGATTCCTGGAGCGCTCAAGAATGCCATCGACTGGGCGTCGCGGCCGTGGGGCCAGAACTCGTTCGACCACATTCCGGCCGGTGTGATCGGCGCGTCGATCGGTGCGATCGGCACTGCGGTGGGCCAGCAGAGCCTGCGAGCCGTCCTCAGCTTCTGCAATGCCCGACAGATGACCGCACCCGAGGCCTACATCCATTACACGCCCGAGGTGTTCCAGCCCGACGGAACCATTACGTCTGATTCGACCCGAGAGTTCCTGCAGAACTACATCAACGAATACCGCGACCACGTCCTGCGGGTTCTCACAGTCCTGCCTCGATAGCCGGCCGGACTTCACTCCGGCCCGACACGCGATTCAGCCCGACACGTGATTCAGCCCGACACGCGATTCAGCTGGCCCCTGGGTGCCGTGTCAGGCCCGGGCGGTCAGCTCGGGATGGTGCCATGCCCCCGCCAACCCTCGATCCGCGTCCTGCTGAACGGCTCTTACCCGCCGAGCCGGGTTCAGGGTGTCGCGTCAACTGGACGAGTCCATCGTGCCACGTACGCGATCCGCTCCTTCTTCCGAAGGGTCTCGCAGGCCGTGGCCGGCGTCGTGGCGGGAGACGCACCCGCCTGCGGCGGCTTCCGGGCCATTTCGGCCCTCCGCGATCCGCGCGACCCGTCGGAGCCGACGTCGACCACCTGCCGAGTTCCGCCGGTACGGCACTCTCCGATGATCGAGCTTCCCCAGTCCAGCCGCAGCCCGCTCCTCGACCAGAACTCTGACGGGCGGGATGCCGGGCCGTGTTTGCCGGTGGAGAGGAAACAACTGGCAACTCGTGGGCTTCCCGCATCAGCTCATCGGATCATCGGTGCAGGCGATCTTCTCGCCGAGCAGATCCGAGATGCTAGGTGAGCGTCGGGATGTGCGAACCACTCGGCCCCTCAGGAGACCTCAATGTCGAACCCTGCACTGCTGGACGCGTCGAAGCTGAAATCGTTGGAGCGGCTGCCGTTCAAGACGGTGGCCGGTTATGGTGCTGGTGATTTCGCGTTCAATCTGGCGTTCAGCCTGAGCACCGCCTTCTTGCTGTACTACTACACCGATGTCGCCGGCATCTCCGCCGCGG
>DASTGF010000295.1:0-3003 GCA_035719255.1 Microlunatus sp.
CCGCTGTTCATCGTGGAGAACGGCCTCGGAGCCCGGGATGAGCTGATCGAGGTGAACGGCGAGCCCACCGTGCTCGACGACTACCGGATCGACTACCTCAACGCGCACCTGGTCCAGGTCGCCGAGGCCGTCGCCGACGGCGTGGAGGTGCTCGGCTATACCACCTGGGGGCCGATCGACCTGGTCAGCGCGTCCACCGCGCAGCTGTCCAAGCGGTACGGCTTCATCTACGTCGACCGCAACGACGACGGCACCGGGACCCTGGCCCGGTATCGGAAGAAGTCGTTCGACTGGTACCGGCAGGTGATCGCCACCAACGGGGCCAGCTTGGGCAGGAGCTGACCCAGTCCGGTCACCGGTGAGTTCTCAGCGAGGAGCAGCGTGCGCATCCTGAAGGTGTTCAACAACAACGTCGTGTTGGCCGCCGACGAACGCGGCGTCCAACACGTGCTGTTCGGGCGTGGGCTCGGCTTCAAGGCGGCGCCGGGATCGACCGTCGACCCCGGCCGGGTCGAGCGGCGGTTCGCACCCAGCGGCGCCGCCGGCGCCGAGCGGATCGCCGCACTGGTCGACGAGATCCCACTGCAGGACATCGAACTGAGCGAACGGATCGTCGCCCTGGCCCGCGCCCGGCTCGGCCCGCACATCACCGATCATGTGCTGCTCCCCCTCGCCGATCACCTCAGCTTCGCGCTGCGGCGGATCGCCGAGGGGACGGCCGAGATCGAGTACCCGCTGCGGTGGGAGGTGCAATACCTGTATCCGGCCGAGGTTGCCGTGGCCCGGGAAGCGCTCGATCTCGTCGCCGCCGATCGCGGCATCCAGCTGCCCGAGGTCGAAGCGGTCCCGCTCGCGCTGCACCTGGTCACCGCCCAGTTCGACGCCGACATGTCAACCACCGCGCAAATGACCCAGGACCTGACCCGCATCCTGGCCATCATCCGCGACGAGTACGGCGTCGAGATCGACGAGAGTTCGATGGAGGTTGCCCGGTTCGTCACCCACCTGCGGTACCTGTTCCTGCGGGAACAGCAGGGCCGCAAACTGAACCAGACCCCCGCCGAGCTGCACGCCGCCCTGCGCTCGGCCCGACCCAACGAGTACATCTCCGCCGGGCGCATCGGCACGCTGCTCGCCGACCAGTACGGGTGGGACATCAGCACCGACGAAATCCTCTACCTCGCACTCCATGTCAGCCGGTTGGTGGACGCCGCACCAACGGTAGTACTCGCAGAGGAGACTGACCGATGACCGTGGCCGCTCAGCTGCTCGCCGCCGTCGGGGGCGCCGGCAACGTGGACTCCCTCACCCGGTGCTGGGCCAGGCTGCGGTTCGTGCTCAACGACCCGGCCCTGGTCGACGAGGTGGCGGTCGACGCTCTCGACGAAGTGGCCATCGCCGTCCACCAACGCGGGCAATATCAGATCGCCCTGCGACGCGGACTGCTGGAAACCTTCGACGAGCTCACCGTGCTCCTGCGATAAGTCAGCCGCCGCTTCGAGTGGTGAACTCCGTTCGCTGCAGGCGGGCCACGACCAGCTGCACGGCGAGCGGTCCTGGCCACTGCAGCGACATTTACATCTGCGCTCAGCTGCGACCAAGGGAAGGCCCACGCGGTTGGCACCACCAGCGTCAGCACACCATGTTCGACCAGTCACCGGTCCGCCGTACCGCCGCCCCGGACTGACGACGATCCAACCGTCAACCACGCCACGCGTCGACGCGACGTGGACCCCGGGGACGGGTACCTCGGCCCGCTCGGCGTGCACCCTGACCGGCCGAATCGCGCCGCCACCATCCGAGCCGCCGAGGCCGGGATCCGCTGCGGAGTACCGCATCCCCCGGCCGGTTACAGGGCCAACGGGCGACCGGTCGGTCGGCCCCAGTTCGGTGGCCGGCCCTCGCAGTAGTGCGGCTGCCCGCAATGGCACAGCGTCGGATGGTCGACCAGCCGGCGGCCGCAGCACCAGCACAGGCCCCAGCTCCCAACGGTTCGGGACTGGGTGCCGTACGGCAGATGGGTCCCGTTGGGCAAGCGGGCTGAATTCCGCACGGCCAGGACCTCCTTCAGCGGTTTGAGTATGAACCCGATCACGGCACCGGTAGCCCCCCTTTCTTGGTGATCTGTGGCACTCGCGTTGATGGTCTGTGGGACCTCAGCTCGGTCACCCACGATCACCGCATGGTGAGCCACGCAAACCGTCCTGCACCGGTGGCCCGGATCCGTCGTCGCGGTGCCGGTGCCGAACACCGACCCACGAACCGGCAGCTCGTCGAGAGCTTGGATGACGACCCCGGGGCTCCTGGTATCGCCATTCCGGAGGACGACCAAGATGAGGGCCGTGGTCACTTCGCGTTCCTACTCGCCGGCGAGGCTCAGATCGCCCCGCCCTCGTCTCCTCCATCCACCCCGCGTCGGGTCGGCCCCGGGTGAGCAGCACCGACACCGGTCGGCCTCTCCCTGACGGTCAGGTGTCGGGGTGCTGGATCGGGCATCGTTGTCGCCGGTACCGTCGGCGGCCCGGCGCTCGACGGCGACGCGGGATGCCCGCTTCCCCCGGGTCCGCCGCTCGTCAGCGCCCCCGAGGGAAAGGGTGAACCCGACCGATGAACTACCCGCCGCACCGGACGCACGACCTCGTCGACCACGACCACATCCACGGCGACGGCTGCGGACACCGCGCCGTCCCGCACGACGAACACCTGGACTACCTGCACGACGGACACTGGCACGCATCCCACGACGGGCACTACGACGAACACCTCAACATCAACCACTGACCCCCCGGGCCGGCTGCGTGCGGCCGGGCTCCGACGATCGCACCGGCTCGGGGAGGGCATCGTCACTGCCTGCGATGCCGACCGGCGTGAGACACTGAAGCAGATCCCGGCGCCGGACGCCGGGATCATTTGCATCTTCCGGGGACTCCAGGAGGGGAGAATGTTCGCAGCATCGCGCCGACGTCGCGGACCGGGCAGGGGAATCACCAGCCTCACCGACGT